>NZ_CP118100.1:639473-959209 GCF_028747645.1 Microbacterium esteraromaticum | reverse complement strand
CGCACCTGCCGCATCGTCTCGGCGGCAGCCCGCAGCGGGTCCGAAAGATGCGACGGGTCGGTCATGGGTCTCTCCTCAGTCGAGAATGGCGACCGTGGCGCGACGGTAGTGGCGCGCGCGCCACGAGACGATGAAGCCCGACAGCACCAGTGCGATCAGCGAACCGCCGAGCACGCCAAGGATCGCCTCGTCGCGCACGAGCTCGTCGCCGGCGAACGCGAGGTTGGCCAGCAGCAGCGACACGGTGAAGCCGATGCCGCCCAGCGCACCGGCGGCAAGCAGGTCGGGCAGCTCCAGTGCGGGCGGCGTGCCCTTGGGGCGGATGCGCATGGCGATCCATCCGAACAGGCCGATGCCGATGATCTTGCCCACGGGCAGGGCCACCAGAATGCCCCAGAACGCGGGCGAGAGCTGGCTGGGCGCCACCTGCGGGATCACCACGAACGCCGCGACGAACGCGAACAGCGGCAGGATGACCCCGTTCACGGTCGGTTCCAGACCGTGCCGCACCTGCTCGGCCGGCGCCGGCGACATGACCAGCCCCAGCAGCACACCCGCGATCGTCGCGTGGATGCCCGACGAGGCGACCAGTCCCCACGTGACGACGGCGATGACGCCCATGAGCACGGCGATTCCCGACGAGCCGTTCCTGGCCACGATGCGGCTGAGCACGCCGAACCCGATCACGCCGACAGCGGCGAGCGCCAGTTGCACCCAGTTGACGTCGTGCGCGAACAGCACCGCGATGAAGACGATGCCGATGATGTCGTCGAGGATCGCCAGTGCAAGAAGGAAGACGCGCACCGACGTGGGCAGCCCCTTGCCGAACATCGCGAGCACGCCGAGCGCAAAGGCGATATCGGTGGCCGTCGGAATGGGCCAGCCGCCCGCCGTCGCGGGCTCTGCCCCGGCGATCAGCAGGTAGACGGCGATCGGCACGAGCACGCCACCGGTCGCGGCGATCGCCGGCTGCACAGCCTTGCGGGGCGAGTCGAGCTCACCGTGGGTGAGTTCGTAGCGCAGCTCGATCGCGACGACGAAGAAGAACACCGCCAGCAGTCCGTCCGACACCCAGTGGGCGATCGACAGGTCGAGTGCCGTACCCGGGATCGCGATGTGCGCGTCGAGGACGGCACCGATCGCATCGTGCGTGGGCAGGTTCGCCAGCAGCAGTCCGAGCCCGGCGGCGATCAGCAGGAGCGCCGCGGGAAACTGCTGTCCGCGGAGGGGATTGTCTGAAATGCGCATCGCGTCCATCGTAGGCGGCGTGTGTCACGTGGCGCGGGCGACATCCACGACGGGGATACTCTCGAAGAATGTCCCCCGAGCCCACGAACACCGAAGCCATCCGCGTCATCACCCGCTTCGAGGCATCGAACGGCATCCCCGAGGCGATGCGCGCCGACGTGCGCATGCTGGGCGGGCTGCTGGGTCAGGTGCTGCGCGAATCCGGCACTCCCGGACTGTACGAGGACGTCGAGCGCCTGCGCCTGGCGACGATCCAGGCCGCGGATGCCGACAGCACCGACGCCTTCGAACGCGCCGCATCCATCGCCGACGCGTTCACGATCGAACGCGCCGATGAGGTCGCCCGCGCCTTCACCTGCTACTTCCACCTGGTGAACCTCGCCGAGGAGCACCAGCGCGTCCGCGTGCTGCGGGAACGCGCCGGACAGCCCGGTCGCGAGAACGTCGCCGACACCGTCGCCACCGCCTACGCCCGGCTGCGTGCAGAGATCGGAGAGGATGCCGCCCGCGAGCGCCTCGCCGACCTGCGCTTCCACCCCGTCTTCACCGCGCACCCGACCGAGGCTCGTCGCCGGGCGGTATCGGGCAGCATCCGCCGCCTCTCCGACCTGCTCGGGCAGCACGATCTGGCCAGCCCCGGCGGCTCCGAACAGCGCCGCGCCGTGCGTCGGATGCTGGAAGAGATCGACACCCTGTGGCGCACCGCGCCCCTGCGGGCTGAGAAGCCCACTCCCACCGACGAGGTGCGCACCGTGATGGGCGTCTTCGACGAGACGCTGTTCACCACCGTCCCTCACGTGTACCGCCGGATCGACGACGCTCTGCGTGGCGAGGGCTCCGGCTCGAGCGCCCCCGTGGTGCCCGCGTTCGTGCGGATCGGTTCGTGGGTCGGCGGCGACCGCGACGGGAACCCGTTCGTGACCGCTTCGGTCACCCGTGAGGCGGCCGAGATCGCCTCGGAGCACGTGCTGCGCGGCCTGGAGCGCGCGATCGAGCGCATCGGCCGCACCCTGACGCTCGATGCCGAGAGCACGCCACCGACCGCCGAGGTCGCCGATCTCTGGGATGCCTTCGCACGAGACCACGCCGACGCGGCGACCGAGATCGCCAAACGCTCGCCCGGTGAACCGCACCGCCGTGCCATGTTCGCGGTCGTTCACCGCGTACACGCCACACGCGTCGAGACCGAGAGCGCCTACGCCGCTCCCGAAGAGCTACTGGCCGATCTGCGTGCCGTGCAGCGCTCGCTCGCAGCATCCGGAGCCCGCCGACACGCGTTCGGAGGCCTGCAGCACCTGATCTGGCAGGTCGAGACCTACGGCTTCCACCTCACCGAGCTCGAGGTGCGCCAGCACTCGCAGGTACACGCCGAGGCGCTCGCAGAGCTCGACGCCGGCGCCGAGCTGAGCGAGCGCACGCAGGAGGTCCTGGAGGTCTTCCGCGCGATCGCCGACATCCAGCGCCGCCACGGGCTGCGCGCCGCGGGCCGCTACGTCGTCTCGTTCACCCGTTCGGCCGACGACCTCGCCGCCGTGCACCGGCTCGCCCACTACGCTCTCGGCGACCAGGCTCCCGTGCTTGACGTCGTTCCGCTGTTCGAGACCTTCGCCGACCTGCAGGCGGCGCCCGGCATCATGGCCGAGGTCGTGCAGCAGCCCGCGTTCCGCGCGCGACTGGACGAGACCGGCAACCGACTCGAAGTCATGCTGGGCTACTCGGACTCCTCCAAGGACGTCGGTCCGGTCGCCGCGAACCTCGCACTGTACGAAGCGCAGCGCGACATCGCGCAGTGGGCCGTGGAATCGGGCATCCGACTCACCCTCTTCCACGGTCGCGGCGGTGCCCTCGGGCGCGGCGGCGGACCGGCGAACTCGGCGATCCTCGCCCAGCCGCCGCACTCCGTCGACGGCCGCTTCAAGCTCACCGAGCAGGGCGAGGTGATCTTCGCCCGCTACGGCGAGCCGGCCATCGCCATGCGACACATCGACCAGGTCGCCGCGGCGACGCTGCTGGCGTCATCGCCCAGCGTCGAGCAGCGCACCAGCGGCGCCGCCGAACGGTTCGCCGGCATCGCCAAGGTGATGGACGTCGCCTCGCGCGAGCGCTTCTTCTCACTGGTGGGCGCCGACGGCTTTGCCCCGTGGTTCGCCACCGTCACCCCGATGGAAGAGATCGGTCTGCTCGCCCTCGGCTCCCGCCCGGCCCGCCGCGGCCTGTCGGTCGAGTCGCTCGAAGACCTGCGGGCGATCCCGTGGGTGTTCGCCTGGACGCAGGCGCGCATCAACCTGGCCGGCTGGTTCGGACTCGGAACGGCGCTGCAGGCAGTCGGCGACGAGCAGGCGCTGGTCGAGGCCTACCGCGAATGGCCGTTGCTGCGCACCATGATCGACAACGTCGCCATGAGCCTCGCCAAGACCGACGAACGCATCGCCGCCGAGTACCTGTCGCTCGGCGACCGTGACGACCTCGCCGGCATCGTGCTCGACGAACTGCGACTGACACGGGAGTGGGTGGTCCGTCTGACCGGTGGCGAGCAGCTGCTGGCCGACAAGCCGATCCTGCAGCGCGCCGTCCAGCTGCGCACGCCCTACGTCGATGCCCTCTCGTTGCTGCAGTTGCGCGCGCTGCGCGCCCTGCGCGCCGACGCAGATGCCCCCGCCGCCGACCCGGAGCTGCAGCGCCTGCTGCTGCTCTCAGTCAGCGGAGTCGCCGCCGGTCTGCAGAACACCGGCTGACAGCATCCGCCGCGTCTTGTCGTCGGTACCAGCGGATCTCGCGCGTTAGAGTGAGACCTCTGCCTGATCCGGCGACGCATCACGCGACACGATCGCATACATCACATCCCCCGTCAGAAAGCTCCCCCGCGTGACCGATACCACTGCCGATTTCCACCCGCTCAACGTTGCCGCTCAGCCCGTCTTCGACGCCGTGCTGCACGTCAACCCCAACGAGCCGGAGTTCCACCAGGCAGTGCACGAGGTGCTGCACTCCATCGGCCCGGTGCTCGAGCGCCGTCCCGAGTACTTGGACAAGGGTGTGCTCGACCGCATGGTCGAGCCCGAGCGGCAGATCATCTTCCGAGTGCCGTGGATGGACGACTCGGGCAAGCTGCAGGTGAACCGCGGCTACCGCGTGCAGTACTCCTCGGTGCTCGGCCCCTATAAGGGCGGCCTGCGCTTCCACCCGTCGGTGAACATCTCGATCATCAAGTTCCTCGGATTCGAGCAGATCTTCAAGAACGCGCTGACCGGTCAGGGCATCGGCGGCGGCAAGGGCGGCTCGAGCTTCGACCCGCACGGCAAGAGCGACGCCGAGGTCATGCGCTTCTGCCAGTCGTTCATGAACGAGCTGTTCCGCCACATCGGCGAGCACACCGATGTGCCCGCGGGCGACATCGGCGTCGGCGGCCGCGAGATCGGCTACATGTACGGCATGTATCGCAAGATCACCAACCGCGCCGAGACGGGAATCCTCACCGGCAAGGGCATCGGTTGGGGCGGCGCGCAGGTGCGCACCGAGGCGACCGGCTACGGTGCCGTGTTCTTCGTGCAAGAGATGCTCGCGGTGCACGGCGAGAGCCTTGAGGGCAAGCGCGTCGCCGTCTCGGGCTCCGGCAACGTCGCGATCTACGCGATCGAGAAGGCCACCCAGCTCGGGGCGCGTGCGGTGACGGCATCCGACTCGTCGGGTTACATCGTCGACGACGCGGGAATCGACCTGGGGCTGCTGCGCCAGATCAAGGAGGTCGAGCGCGGTCGCATCATCGAGTACGCCAAGCGTCGCCCCGGCACCCGCTTCGTGGAACGCGGAAACGTCTGGGAGACCCCGGTAGACATCGCGATCCCGGCCGCCACGCAGAACGAGCTGAACCTCGAGTCGGCGCAGATGCTCATCGCCAACGGCGTGCGCGCTGTCGCCGAGGGCGCCAACATGCCGTGCATGCCTGAGGCCGTCGGCGCCTTCCAGGATTCCGATGTGCTGTTCGCCCCGGGCAAGGCCGCGAATGCCGGTGGCGTTGCGACGTCGGCGCTGGAGATGAGCCAGAACGCCTCGCGTCAGCGCTGGAACTTCGCCGACAGCGAGCAGAAGCTGCGCGACATCATGGCCGACATCCACGATGCGTCGTTCCGCGCAGCCGAGCGCTACGGCACGCCTGGCGACTACGTCGCGGGGGCCAACATCGCGGGCTTCGAGCGCGTCGCCGACGCGATGCTCGCCCAGGGCGTGATCTAACCCCCACTCCCCCTTCTATCTGTCACAAAGCCCTGGAATTCCGGCCGAATTCCGGGGCTTTGTGACACATAGGCGGATGCCGGAGAGCGGATGCCGGAGGGCTGATGCCGCGGTCAGAGCCTGTGGTCGTCGGCGTGGCGGGCCAGTGACGTGCCGTAGCGCTCAGTGAGCTGCACCATGAGGTCAGGGGTGTCGCGGTCGACGCCGAACACGTGCCCGGGAAAGTCGAGCTCGGGCATCGCGGCGGCGATCTCATCGGCCTGATCGGGTGAGAACAACCGCACGGGATCGCCAACGGCCACCCATCCGATCGGAACGACGGTTCCCTCGGGCAGCACAGCCCGGCGCTGCACGATCGCATTCACCCGGATCTCGCAACGTGCCCCCACGATCGCCCCGTTGAACACCCGAGCCCCCGAGGCGAAGAACACCTCTTCACCGACGGTCGCGCCGGCGATACTGGCCAGAGTGCCCACCAGGGTGTGATCCCCGATATGCACGGCATTGGCGGCCGTGGCACGGATCAACGCATTCTCCATCACGATCACGTACTCGCCCAGTGTGATGGGCCCGCCTTCCGCCGTGATCACGGCGCCGTGCAGCACCTGGCAGTTCGGTCCGATCTCGACATCGCCCGAGATCACAGCGGTCGGCGCCACGACGGCGGTGTCGTGGATGCGGGGCCGAGCCCCGAGGTGCTCGTACATCATGCGGCCAGACTAGCGCTCCCCGGGCGGTGTTCCGAGGCCAGGACGTCGGAAATCCCAGACGAACCCTGACTGGCTCGGTGTGTCTTGGGTGGACACGCCCGTAGCGCGTGGGATCGTCTGGGATTTCCGACGTGGCTCAGCGGGCGCGCAGCACCGCCGGCAGCACGATGTGCGCCTCGGGGATCATGCCCGGGGTGACGCGCTTGCGGAAGATCCAGTAGCTCCAGGCCTGGTAGAGCAGGATGACCGGCAGAGCGACGACGGCGACCACCGTCATCACTCCCAGGGTGTACGAGCCGTTGGCGGCGTTCCAGACCGTGAGGTCGAACGCCGAGTCGACGGTCGACGGCAGCACCAGCGGGAACATGCCCGCGAAGATCGCACCGGCGCCGAACAGGCCGAACCCGGCGTAGCCGACGAAGGCGTAGCCCTCGTTGCGCTTGCGTGCGGCCACCCAGCCAAGAACCGCCGAGACGACGGCGAGCGCGATGAACGCCCAGGCGAGGATGCTGCCACCGTGCGCGATCTGCACCCAGATCGCCCAGAGCGCGGCCGGCACCAGGCACAGCGGCGCCCAGCGGGCAGCGAACCGGCCGGCCCTCTCGCGCACGGGCCCGTCGGCCTTGAGACCGAGGAAGGTGGCGGCGTGCGCCAGCGAGAAGCCGACCACGGCGAGTCCGCCGAGCACGGCGGTCGGGGTGAGCCAGACGAACGGTCCGCCCACGCGGTCGCCGTTGCCGTCGATCGGCAGTCCAATGGAGGTCAGCGCGAGCGCGGCACCGATGCAGAACGCGACGATGAGCGAACCGAGGCCGATCATCCAGGTCCAGAACGTGCGCCAGCCTTCGGTGTGGATCTTGCCGCGGTACTCGATACCGACCGCTCGCACGATCAGGCCCACCAAGGCGATGGTCAACGGTACGTACAGCGTCGAGAACAACGAGGCGTACCAGGCCGGGAACGCGGCGAACATCGCCGCACCGGCGGTGATCAGCCACACCTCATTGCCGTCCCAGACCGGGCCGATCGTGTTGAGCATGACCCGACGATCACGCTCGGAGCGCGTGGAGAAGCTCATGTGCATGCCGACACCGAGGTCGAAGCCCTCGAGCAGCAGGTAGCCGATCCACAGAACGGCGATGGCGATGAACCAGACGACGGGAAGCGGTTCCATTTCGATGTTCCTCTCGAGTCAGCCGGTCAGTACGCGAACGCGAGCACGTCGTCTCGCTTCTCGTCGCCGTCGGGGTCGTCACCGTGGCCGTCACCGGCCGCGAGCTCGGGCATGGAGGCCGCGACACCGCCGCGGATGTACTTGACCATCAGGTATCCCTCGATCACGAGCATGATGCCGTACACGAGCGTCAGGGTGATGACCGAGAACAGCATCTCGCCCGCTGTGACTCCGGGAGAGACGGCCGCCGCGGTGAACATGAACACGCCGTCAACGCCGGTCGGGTCGGGGTTGGGCGCCACGACGAAGGGCTGGCGTCCGAGCTCGGTGAAGATCCAGCCCGCGATGTTCGCGGCGAACGGGGCGACGATGCCGAGCAGCGCCAGGCGCATGATCCAGGGAGAGCGGGGCACGGTGCCGCGGCGGGTGAGCCAGAGGGCGACGACGCCGCCCAGCGCGACGATGCCACCGAGTCCGATCATGAGGCGGAAGCCCCAGTAGGTCACCCACATCACGGGCACGTAGTTGACTTCGGCTCCCGCGTGGATGCCGTAGAGCTCGTCGTCGGGGATGGTCGCGCCGTACTGGTCGATGTACGTGGGTTCGAGGTCGCTGATGCCGGGCATGTCGGCACCCCATTCACCGGTGCCGAGGAAGCCGAGCACGCCGGGGATCTCGATGAGCGTGACGACGTCGGAGCAGTCGGTCGAGCCGGGGTCCCCGAGCGACAGCACCGAGAACGACGAACCGGTGTGGCAGGCGGCCTCTGCGGCGGCCATCTTCATGGGCTGCTGTTCGTACATGAGCTTGCCCTGGATGTCGCCGGTCACGACGGTGCCTAGGAAGCCGGCGATGGCGACGATGGCGCCGACGCGCAGCGACCAGATCCACACACCGTGGTCGGTGCGGTCACGCCCGGGGACGCCCTGGGCCTCTCCGACGACGACGTTGCCGGCATCATCGACCGTGTCGATGCCGTCGTGGCGACGACGCCACAGGTGGTACCACGAGATGCCGAGCAAGAACATGCCTGCCACGACCAGGGCCCCCAGGATGGTGTGCGTGTACGCGGCGAGGGCGGTGTTGTTGGTGAGCACTGCCCAGACGTCGGTCATGACCGGGCGTCCGTCATCGCCGAGCTCCACGCCGACGGGGTGCTGCATCCAGGAGTTGGCGACGATGATGAAGAAGGCCGAGATCCACGAGCCGATCACGGCGCACCACAGTGCCGCGAGGTGGAGCCCCTTGCGCAGGCGGCCCCAGCCGAAGATCCAGATGCCTAGGAAGGTCGACTCGACGAAGAACGCCAGCAGACCCTCCATGGCCAGCGGTGCACCGAAGACGTCGCCGACGAAGCGGGAGTACTCGCTCCACGCCATGCCGAACTGGAACTCCTGGACGAGTCCCGTCGCGACGCCGACGATGAAGTTGATCAGGTAGACCTTGCCCCAGAACTTGGTCATACGCAGGAACTTCTCATCGCCCGTGCGGACCCACCGGGTCTGCATGATCGCCACCATGAGGCCCAGCCCGAGCGTGAGCGGGACCATCAGGAAGTGATAGACGGTTGTGATTCCGAACTGCCATCTTGCGATGTCGAGCACGTCCACGCGGTGTCTCCTTCTGGATGCGGAATGCGATCGGCTCTACCGACCTCTTGAATTCTACGACACGTAGAACTATTTCGACGAAGCATAGAACAAATTCGACAGCAGGTAGAATCAAAGTCACCCATACGTCGCGAAAGGGAAGGAGGACGACATGGGAACGCTAGGAGAACTGGAGCGGGCCGTCATGGATGCCCTCTGGGACGCGAACGGGGCGCAAAGCGCCTATGACGTGCAGCACACCCTCGAGGAGCGCGGTCGCACGCTCGCCGCAACGACCCTTCTGACCGTGCTGTCACGCCTTGAGAAGAAGGGGTTCGTGGCATCCGACCGCTCCGCCCGCCCGCACCGTTACACCGCGCTCGCCTCGCGCGCCGACCACGTCGCTGAGCTCATGCACTCGGTACTGGGAGACGCCCGCGATCGCACGGCCGTGCTGGAGCGCTTCGTCGGCGGCGTGTCGACCGAGGATGCCGCGGTACTGCGCCAACTACTCGGACGCGCGAGCTGAGCCTGTGCCGCTGCCGCTGGCGACCGCGGTGCTGAACGCCGCCGACCCGACGCTCGACGGTGCGCTGGTGATCCCTCACGAGGTCATCGTCGCGGGTGCCGTGGTGCTGGGAGTCATCGCGATCGCCCTCGCCTGGCCGGTACCGGTAGCGCTCTCGCGCGCCGGCTGGCCGATGCGCGCCCCTGTCATCACGCTGCTGCTGTGGCAGGGCATCGGGCTCGTCGGCGGCCTGTCGATGATCGGTGCGCTGGCGTTGACGGGTTATGCCGCACTGCCGCAGCACCCCTGGCTCGCGGCTGTCCCCGCGATGCTGTTCACTGCTTACCTGCTGGTGCACCTCGGCGTGACGGTCGTGCAGGTGACCCGCCAGCGCCGACGCCACCTCGCGCTGCTCGAACTGCTCACCTCGCCGCATCCGACGCGAGCCCGCACGCGCGTGATCGACGACGCGGTTCCGGTGGCCTACTGCCTGCCCAACGGAACGGGCTCGGTGACTGTACTGTCACAGGGTCTGCTCGACCGGCTCGACCCCGACGAGCTCGTCGCAGTGATCGCGCATGAGCGCGCGCACGTCGAGCAGCGCCACGACCTGCTGCTGCTCGCCTTCCGTGCCTGGCGGTCGGCGCTGCCGTGGTTCCCGACCGCCGCGCGCGCCGAGGTCGAGGTCGCCGCCCTCGTCGAGATGCTCGCCGACGATCACGCTCGCCGCGAGGTGCGCGATGAGGTTCTCGCCCGTGCGATCCTGCAGGTCGGCGCCGGCGGGATCAACGGCGGCGCCGTCGCCGAGCAACCGGTCTCGGGCTCGATGCGGGTCAGCGACCGTTTCCGCCGCCTCGCCTCCTGACGCATCCGCGCGAAGGGCCGTCAGCCGACGCGCTCGACCATCGGCCGCGAGATGGTCTCTCTGCTCAGACGCACGACCGAGTCGCCCGACTGCCGGTCGGCTGTACGGTGCGAGACGAGCATCACGATGCGATCCGTCGTCGCCGCGCGCACGTCGGCCATCATCGCCGCCGCCGTGGGCTCGTCCAGGTGCGCGGTCGGCTCGTCGAGCAGGATGACATCCGCCCGGGTGAGCAGGGCACGCGCCACAGCGAGCCGCTGGCGTTCCCCACCCGACAGAGCCGACCCGCCCGCGCCGACGCGCGTGTCGAGTCCGTCGGAGAGCCCGCCGAGCAGGCGCGTGAGTCCGGCCCGTTCCAGCGCCTGTTGCATGAGGGCGTCATCGGGCGCGTCGTCGCGCGACCGTGACAGCAGCAGATTGCCCCGCAGCGTCGAGTCGAACACATAGGCGTCCTGCGGGCACCAGGCCACGCGGTCGCGCCACCCGCGCTCGTCCAGTTGCGTGAGGGGGTACTCCCCCGCGCGGATGCTGCCCGCTTCAACCGGCAGCGACCCCATCACGGCCGAGAGGATGGTCGACTTCCCGGATCCGGAGGGCCCGTCGATCACCAGCCACCGTCCACGTTCGGCGGCACCGCTGATGTCCTGCACCGCGGGCGTCGCCGCTCCGGCGTAGCGGATGGTGATGTGCTCCAACCCGACCCGGGCGATCTCGCCGGGGCTCTGCGCGCCCCACTCGGCCACGGGTGCGGGCCGCAGGATCGGATCGAGACGGCGGATCAGCGCACGCAGCGTGGGCGTGCGCTGCACCGCCGACACCAGTTCGGCGAGCGGCTCGAGCACACCGAGCGCGAGCAGGGCGATCACCGACACCAGTTCGGCGGGGACGCCGGGCGACAGCACGGGAACCAGCACGGCGAGGATCGCGGCGGCAGCGGTCACCACCGCCGCTCCCAGCCCCGCAGACCAGGCGGCGCGCCGCTCGGCGTCAGCGAGGTCGTCGGCGGCGGCGTTCAGGTCGTCCAGCGCGTGCCGGGCGACACCGTTGCCGCGCAGGTCGTCGGCGGCGGATGCCAGTGCCGAGGTGCCGCGCACGATCGCTGATCTGGCGGCGATGCGCGCGGTGCCGGCGCGTCGCTCTCCGGCGATGGCGAGCACGGATGCCAGCGCGACCGCACCGAGCAGCACGAGTGCGACGAGCAGGGTCAGGTGCGGGGTGACGTATGCCGTGGTGATGATCGTTCCGGCGATCACCAGCAGCCCGGCGCCGATCGGCGGGATCACCCGCGGAAGCTGGTCACGCAGATCGTCGGCGAGGGTGACGAGGTAGTCGAGGGGTGCCCCGCCTTCGAGCAGGCGGCGCGAGCCGGCACCGCGCGCCGCGATCGCCTTCCACAGGCGCAGGCGAAGGTCGTCGACGACGAGGAACGCCGCCCGGTGCGTGACGAGTCGTTCGGCGTAGCGGCCGGCTGCCCGCCCGATACCGAAGGCACGGACGCCGACGATGGCGACGAGCAGGTACATGATGTACTCCTCGACGCTGGCGCGCACGATCAGCCATCCCGACACGGCGGTGAGCGCCGCGGCAAGTCCCGCCGCGAGTGCGGCGAGGCCGACCGCGCCGGCCCAGAGCCAGGCGTGCGGGCGCAACAGCGAGCGCAGCGTGAGGCCGCGCCGGCCGGGCTGACTCCGCGGGGGCGCGGTGGCGCCCTCCGTAGAGGATGCGCCGGTCGCCCCCGAGACAGATGCCACAGACGCGGATGCCACAGACGCGGATGCCGGAGTATTCTGCGCTGCGCCGAGCACCGGCGATGCGGCCGAATCGTCCTCGGTCGAGACGACCGGCACCCGCTGTGTCGCCAAGGCCAGAGTCTCGGCCTCATGGCTGGCGAAGACGACGGTGCACCGGTCGGCGCGGCGCAGCACCGCCCGGCGCACGCGCTCGGCGGAGTCGCTGTCAAGGTGTGCGGTGGGCTCATCCAGAACGAGCAGTCGAGCCCCGGCATCCACTCGCGCCAGCGCTCGCGCGACCGCGAGGCGACGCAACTCACCGGGGCTCAGCTCTGCGACGGCGGCATCGGCGAGAGCCCCCAATCCCAACTCGTCCAACCCGGCCGGCCCGGCACCGTACAGGGCGAGCTCATCGCGGGGCGTCGCGGCGAAGGCGCGCGGTGCCTGCGGCGCCCACGCGACGGCATCCGCCGTGATGCCCTTAATGGCGCCCGAGACCTCGGCATCGACAGGCAGCACCCCGGCGAGCGCGCCTAGCAGCGTCGACTTGCCGGTACCGCTGGGACCGGTGACGGCGACGATCCCGGTCAGTTCGGCGGTGACGCTTCGCAGCGCGGGTTCGGTGCGGCCGGCGTAGCGCACGGCGAGTGCGTCCAGGTGGATGGCGTCAGCATCCGCCGTCGCGGTGCGCGCATCGCGCGCGAACGGACGCGCGAGCAGCGCCTTGGCGCGGTCAAGCGCAGACAGCCCGTCCTGCGAGGCGTGGAACGCCGTACCGACGTCACGCAGAGCCTGAAAGCACTCCGGCGCGAGGATCAGGGCGAGCAGTGCCGGTTCGAGCTCCATCGTGCCGTTGAGCAGCCGCAGTCCGAGGAACACGGCGACGATCGCCACCGAGATCGTCGCGATCAGTTCCAGGGCGAGCGCCGAGAGAAACGCCCAGCGCAGTGTCTCTTCGGTGCGCGCACGGTAGCGGCTCTGGATGCCGTCCAGCGCGCGGGTCTGCTCATCGATGCGCCCGAGCCCGACGAGCACGGGCAGGCCGCGCGCGAGCTCGGTGAGATGGTCGGCGAGGCGGGTCAGGGCGTTGAGAGCGGCGTCCGTGCGCTGCTGCGTGTGCTTTCCGATCAGCACCATGAACAGCGGCACCAGCGGCACCGTGAGCACGATGATGAGGGCGCTCAGCCAGTCGGCGCCCAGGATGCGCAGGCCCACCAGCAGTGGGATGACGGCGGCCGATACGAGAGCCGGCAGCGACTGCGTGTAGTAGTCGTCGAGATCGTCGAGCGCGTCGGATGCCAGCACGGCCGTGCCCCCGCCGGCGCGGTCGCCCGCGGCGATGCGGCGCCAGATCTGCCGACGCAGGTCGCGCTTGACGGCGGTCGCGATGCGGCGCGCGACGACGGTGGTGGCCCATTCCCCTCCGGTGCGCAGCAGTACGCCGGCCAGGCCGAGCACCAGGACGAGTTGCACGGTCGACGGCGCTAGGCCGCCCGACGCGAGCCCAGCGATACCGCGGGCGACGGCCTCGGCGATCAGCACGAGTCCGGCCGCGCGTGCGGCGGCGAGCACGCCCAGGCTGTACAGCGAGCGCTTCGGCACGGGCCCGAGATCGGGGCGGCGGAAGCCGGGGGCCTGAGCGGCTCGGGCCGCTTCAAGGGCCCACGGGTCGTTCGGGATCGGCTGTACGCTCACGCGACGATTCTACAGTGCGTAGAAATCACGTCCCGGCCGCACGTTCATGCCTCACCGACCTCGGCGAGCGCGCTCAGCAACGCGCGCGTGCTGCTCTCGGGGGCATCCCACGTGACGACGTGGCCGGCGCCAGGGACGATCCGCTCGGCCACGCCCTCGAACGCCGCCCAGGCCGGCATCGCCGTAGCGATGTTGCCGGTGCTGTCCCGCGCACCGCGGATCAGAGCGAGCGGCACCGGGGTGCGGTACTGCGGATCGGGATCGGCGAAGGATGCCGTGGCGCGCCACACGTCCATGAAGCGCTTCTTCGGCATCCGATGGAAAATCCGTTCGATCTCTTCGATGGCACCGGGCTCGACCGCCGATGCCCTCGCCATGATCCGCGGCAGTCGTGACGCGGGGATCAGCGCCAGCACCGGGGCCGCGAGCGCGAGAGCGAAGCGCTCCCGCCCGGTGAGAGGCCCGGCGTTCCAGGTCGCGTCGACGACGATCAGCCCGCCCGCGCGCTCCGGATGCTCGCGCACGAACGTCTGCGCGAGATTGCCGCCCAGCGAGTGCCCCACGAGCACGGGCCGATCGAGTTCCAGGGTCTCCAGGAGTGCCATGAGGTCGGCGAGGGCATCCGCCGCGGTGAAGCGCACGCCGGTACCCAGCTCGGAATCGCCATGACCGCGCAGGTCGCACAGCACGACGCGATGCCCCATCGCGATCGCCGCGTGCGCCTGCGCGCGGAACATCGTGTGGTCCATGCCCGCACCGTGCAGCAGCACCACTGCGCGCCCACGTCCGCCGCTGTCGTGAAAACGCACTTCCGCGCCGGGACGGTGCAGCGTGCGATCGACGGCGATCATGCTCCGACCGTAGACCACGCCCGACCGGCCATACCAGCCCTAGCCGGCGGTTGCGGCTTTCACGGGTTCGGGGAACATCGCGGTGAACAGGTTCCCGACCCAGTCGATGAGCTGATCGGTCTGATCCGAACCCGCATCAGCGGCCGGCATCGGCACGACAAGCGCCTCTCCCCCGCCCACGAGCTTGGCCTTCGGATACAGCCGCTGCAGACGCACCTTCATCGAGTCCTCGAAGCGTGCCGGGGCGATGCGCAGATTGGAGCCCATCGCGACGACATCCGACAGACCGGCCTTCGCCGCACGGCGACGCAGCCGCGCCACCTTCACCAGCGTCGACACCTCGTCCGGGAACGCCCCGTACCGGTCGACCAGCTCTTCGACGACCAGATCGATCGCATCGTCGGCCGCCCCCGCACCGGCCGCGGCCGACAGCTTCTGGTAGGCCTCCAGACGCAGGCGCTCACTGTCGATGTAGTACTCGGGGATGCGCGCGTCGACGGGCAGTTCAAGACGCAGCTCGGTCTCGCCCGAGGTGTCCTCGCCGCGGAACGTCGCCACGGCCTCGCCGATCATGCGCAGGTACAGGTCGAATCCGACACCGGCGATGTGACCGGCCTGCTCGGCGCCCAGAAGGTTTCCGGCACCGCGCAGCTCGAGGTCCTTCAGCGCGACCTGCATACCCGAACCGAGGTCGTTGTTGACGGCGATGGTCTGCAGGCGATCGGCGGCCGTCTCGCTGAGCGGCTTGACATCGTCGTACAGGAAGTATGCGTAGGCGCGCTCGCGTCCGCGACCCACGCGACCACGCAGCTGATGCAGCTGCGACAGACCGTACTTGTCGGCGCGGTCGATGATGATCGTGTTGGCGTTGGAGATGTCGAGACCGGTCTCGATGATCGTGGTTGAGACGAGCACGTCGTACTTGCGCTCCCAGAAGTCGTCGACGACCTGCTCGAGCTGGTGCTCGCCCATCTTGCCGTGTGCGACGGCGATGCGTGCCTCGGGCACCAGCTCGGCGAGCTCGGCCGCGACCCGCTGAATCGACTGCACGCGGTTGTGCACGAAGAACACCTGACCCTCGCGCAGAATCTCGCGGCGGATCGCCGCCGCGATCTGCTTGTCGCTGCGCGCCCCGACGAACGACAGGATCGGATGCCGGTCCTCGGGCGGCGTCTGCAGAGTCGACATCTCACGGATGCCGGTGACGGCCATCTCGAGCGTGCGTGGGATCGGCGTGGCGCTCATGGCGAGGATGTCGACGTTCGTCTTCATCTTCTTGAGGGCATCCTTGTGCTCGACGCCGAAGCGTTGCTCCTCGTCGATGATCATCAGACCGAGGTCCTTGAAGATCACCTGATCGGTGAGCACACGATGCGTGCCGATGACCATGTCGACCGAACCGTCGACGAGCCCCTGCAGGGTGAGCCGGGCCTCTTTGTCAGTCTGGAAACGCGACAGGGGGCGCACCTTGACCGGGAATCCGGCGAAACGCTCGGTGAACGTCTCAAGGTGCTGCTTGACCAGCAGCGTGGTCGGCACGAGCATGGCGACCTGCTTGCCCTCCTGGATCGCCTTGAAGGCAGCACGGACGGCAACCTCGGTCTTACCGAAGCCCACATCGCCCGACAGCAGACGATCCATCGGGATCGGCCGCTCCATATCGGCCTTGATCTCATCGATCGTCTGCAGCTGGTCCGGTGTCTCAGCGAAGGGGAAGGCCTCTTCGAGTTCGCGCTGCCAGGGCGTGTCGGGGCCGAAGGCGTGCCCCTTCGCACTCATGCGCGCCGAGTAGAGCTTCACCAGTTCGACGGCGATGTCGCGTACCGCGCGGCGTGCCTTGCCCTTGGCCGCGGCCCAGTCACTCCCGCCCATCTTCGACAGCGTCGGGGCTTCACCACCGACGTACTTCGAGAGCAGGTCGAGCTGGTCAGTGGGCACGAACAGCTTGTCGCCGGGGTAGCCGCGCTTGGCCGGCGCGTACTCGAGCACCAGGTAGTCACGCGTGGTCTTGACGGCGTTGCGGCCACCGCTGGACACCTCGCGCTGCGCCATCTCGACGAACCGCCCGATGCCGTGCGTGGCATGCACCACGTGGTCGCCGGGCTTCAGCTGCAGCGGATCGACGACGTTGCGACGACGCGACGCCAGCTTCTTGACCATCCGCTGATCGCCGCCGATGGTGCGGCCGTAGAACTCGTTGTCGGTGAGCACGGCGATCCGGGCATCCGGCACCTGGAACCCCGACTCGACCGTCGCGGCGGCGATCGACGCCACGCCGCCCTCGGGGGCGTCGACGAGATCGTCGACAATGCGCGCGGCGAGCCCGCGGTCGCTGAGCACGTCGCGCGCCCGCTCGACCAGCCCCTGCCCCGAGGCGACGATGACCACGCGCCACTTCTCGGCGAGTTTGGTTTCGACGAACGCGATCGCCCCGTCGACGTTGCCGTGGAATGACGGGATCACCGACGAGTCGAGGTTGGCGGCATCGTCGTCGTCGGTCGCGAACGGGCTCAGCCGCCACCACACGCCGTCCCGGTCACGGACGATCTCACGCAGCCGGGCCAGCGAGATGAAATCACCAGCGCCGAGGTCGATCGGCGCCGAGGCACCCGAGGTCGCCGCGCTCCACGCCGCATCCAGGAACTCACGGTTCGTCTCGCCCAGATTCTGCGCCCGCGCGCTGGCGCGCTCGGGGTCGATCACGGCCGTGGCAGATCCTGCGGGCAGGTACTCGGCAAGCGTCACCAACGGGCCGGCGACAGCCGGCAGCAGCGACTCCATGCCCTCGACCGGAATGCCCTCCGACATCTTCTCGAGCATTCCGCCGATCGCGGGGAACCCCGCCACCAGAGCGCCCGCACGCTCGCGCACCTCAGCGGTCAGCAACAGCTCGCGGCTCGCGGGCAGCGACACCCCGGCGACATCACCGGGCAGCGACCGCTGATCGGCGACCGAGAACGCGCGGATCTGGTCGATCTCATCGCCGAAGAACTCCACCCGCACCGGGTGGTCAGCGGTGGGCGGGAAGACGTCGAGGATGCCACCGCGCACCGCGAACTCACCACGGCGCGACACCATGTCGACCCGCGTGTATGCACGCTCGACCAACTGCTCAACAGCGCCTTCAAGCTCGAGTCCGCGACCGCCCACGGCGAGTTCCAACGGTGCCGCGTCGCCCAGGTTCGCGGCCAGCGGCTGCAGCGCGGCCCGAACCGACGCGACCACGACGAGCGGCCTCTCCCCGCTCCAGGTGGTGATGCGGCGCAGCGTCTCCAAACGCCGCCCGACGGTGTCGGGGCTGGGGCTCAGGCGCTCGTGCGGCAGGGTCTCCCACGCGGGGAAGGTCAGCACCTCAGCATCGGCGAGGTAGGCCTCCAGCGCCGTCGCGACGGACTCCGCACGCCGGCCCGTGGGGGTGACGATGAGAGCGGATGCCGGTTTGCCGGACGCTGCGCGTTTGTGCAGCAGCCCCGCCACGATCGGCACGTCGAGTCCGTCGACGGCAGAGATATCGGCATCGGTCTGCGCCCAGGTGAGGGCGTCTCGGTACAGGTTCGCCTCTTCCAAGGCGCGCAGAATCCCCGGAACAGTCACCGGAGAAGTCTACGCGGAGCGCCGACATCGCACGCATCCGACGGCCCCGCGAGCAGCCGACGTAGCCCGCGGATCACGCTGTCAGCGCGGACCGATCGCCTCCGGGTCCGACCCCGACGCCGACCGCGGGCGCCACCTCGCGCGGAACCCCTCGACCGCGAGAATCGCCAGTGCGGCGGCGAGGATGCCGTAGACCAGGGCATCCGCTCCCTGCATCCGCTCCCCCAGCAACAGCGCTACCCCGACGAGCATCACCGGCTCGGCATAGCCGAGGAGCCCGAACACCGGCATCGACAACCGCGACGACGCACCCAGGTAGAACGTCATCGCCACGGCGCTGCCCACACCGATCGCGGCGAGCGCCGCGACCTCGAACGCGGTCGGTTGCATCGGCTCGGCCAGCGCCAGCAGCGCCACCGCGAGCGGCGACAGCAACGCGGTCTCGAGACCGAAGACCATCGCACCGTCTAGCCCGAACCGCTGGCGCAGCACGAAGTACACCGTGTAGGGAATGCAGACCATGAGCGTCACCCACGACAGGGCGGGCGTGGCGATCAACTTGACGGCGACCGCGACGGCGGCCAAGCCGACGACGACCCACTGCACCGTGCTGACGTGCGCGTGCAGCAGAAAGCGGCCGCCGAGCACGAGACAGATCGGCAACAGCAGGAAGCCCAACGCGGTATCGAGGCCGTGCCCGTGCATCGGCGCCCACATGAACAGCCACAGCTGTGCGCCGACGATCGCGGCCAGCAGCAGGCTCAGCAGGGGCATCCACCACCGCGTGCGAAGTCGGCGCCACAGCACCGCGACGGCGCGACGGGCCGCGGGATGCAGCAGCGCCGCGGCGTAGCAGACGGCGGTGAGCAGCACGCGCCAGGCGAAGACGACCTCGGCGGACGAGCTGACGAAACCGGCGAGGTAGAACATGCCGGCGAAGATGGTCGATGCCAGCAGCGAGAACAGCACGCCTCGCGGCGATGACCGCTGCACGACCACGGCTCGTCCTCCCCTGATGACGGCTGACAGCCGCGTTCCTGATTCTACTCGCGCGCCCGCTACGCTGGCGCGATGGAACCGGTGGCCCTGCGCACAGAACGACTCGTCCTCAGCATCCCGACCGAGGCCGACGCCGACGCGATCACCGCGGGCTGTCAGGACCCCGAGGTGCCGCGCTGGACGACCGTCCCCAGCCCGTACACGCGGGAGAACGCCGTCGAGTTCGTCGGCCTGGTCAGCGGCTGGTGGGCCGATGGGGTCGAGACGGTGTGGGCGATTCGCAAGGACGGCGAGCTGGCTGGCATGGTGGGTTTGCACCGGATCGCGGCGCACCCGCACGGCGGGGAGGCCGAGATCGGCTACTGGGGCGTCGCGACGTTCCGCGGCCAGGGCATCATGACCGAGGCGGCCCGTGCTGTGGTCGACTTCGCGTTCGACGACTTGGAGCTTGCGCGACTGACATGGCGAGCGGTCGCGGGCAACACCCCATCGGCCCGCACGGCGCGGGCGCTCGGCTTCCGCTACGAGGGGCTGGTGCGCCAGGGCCTGACGGGTCCACGTGGGCGTGACGACGGCTGGGTGGCCGGCCTGCTGGCATCCGACGATCGCATCCCCGTGCCCTGGCCGGTGCTCTCCTCCTGAGGTGCTCTCCCCCACCCACGAGGGGTCAAAAAACGCGCAGTCCGGGCGTGCGCACACGACATTTCTTGACCCCTCGTGGGGAGGTACGTGGGGAGGTGAAGGGGGAGGTGAAGGGGGTCTCGACGCGTGTCGGCGGGGCGTGCCAGGATGACCGCATGCCCGAAATGCCGGAGGTGCAGGGACTGGTCGACTTCCTCGGTGAGCGCGCCGCGGGGCGAGTGATCACGCGCGCGAGCGTCTCGGCGATCGCCGCGCTGAAGACCTTCGACCCACCGATCACGGCGCTGCAGGGCGCCACGATCACGGGCGCTGCCCGGCATGGCAAGTTCATCGACCTCGCACTCGGCGATCAGCTGCACCTTGTCGTGCATCTGGCGAAGGCGGGCTGGCTGCGGTGGTACGAGAACCTGCCTACGACTCTCATCAAGCCGGGCAAGAGTCCGATAGCCCTGCGCATCGCACTCGACGACGGCAGCGGGTTCGATCTGACCGAGGCGGGCACCAAGAAGTCGCTCGCCATCTCGGTGGTGCGCGATCCGCTCGATGTGCCCGGTATCGCGCGCCTGGGCCCCGACCCGCTCGACCCGGCATTCACGCGGGAGGCGTTCGCGGCCGTGTTGGCCGGCCGCCGTACGCAGATCAAGGGGCTGCTGCGCGATCAGGGTCTGATCGCGGGCATCGGCAATGCCTACAGCGATGAGATTCTGCACGCCGCGAAGATGTCGCCGTACGCACCCGCGGCGAACCTGGACGACGCCGATGTCGATCGGCTGTACGAGGCGATGCAGACCACTCTGCGCACGGCGATCGACGAGGCCGCAGGAAAGCCCCCGGCCGATCTGAAGGATGCGAAGCGGTCGGGCTTCCGGGTGCACGCACGACGGGGGCAGGCCTGCCCTGTCTGCGCCGACGAGGTGCGCAGTGTGTTCTTCGCCGATCGCAGCCTGGAGTACTGCCCGACGTGCCAGACGGGAGGCAAAGTGCTCGCCGACCGGCGCCTGTCGCGGCTGTTGAAATGAGAACCCCGGAATGTTGATTCGCGGGAATGCAATCGCACGCGCGGCGTTGAGTAGACTCTGAGCATCAACGTGCTCCGGGGTCGGTGAGAATCCGAACCGGCGGTGACAGTCCGCGAACGCCTGGCGACAGGCGCCGATCCGGTGAAAATCCGGAACCGACGGTGATGCGAGCGAAGCTCGCTAGTCCGGAAGAGAGGCAGCACGAGCAACGCGCGTGCGCGTTCGCTGCCGTCCCCGGAATCCCAGAGAAGGATGACCGATGGCAGTGACCGAGACCGAGCGCACCGCGATGCGCCGCGCGCTCGAGATCGCGACGAGCGGCCCGCGCGGACTGAACCCGCAGGTGGGTGCGGTCATCCTCTCCCCCTCCGGTGAGACGCTCGCCGAGGGCTGGCACCGCGGCGCCGGCACGGCGCACGCCGAAGTCGACGCGCTCTCGAAGCTGACAGCGGATGCCGCCCGCGGGGCCACCGCCGTGGTCACTCTCGAACCCTGCAACCACACCGGTCGCACCGGCCCGTGCGCACAGGCGCTGATCGATGCCGGGGTCACGCGTGTCGTTTACGCGCTCGACGATCCCGGCGCCGAGTCCAGTGGTGGCGCTGAACGGTTGCGCACCGCCGGTATCGAGGTGCTGTCGGGCGAGCAGGCCGGCGCTGCCCACGACCTCATCGCCGACTGGCTGGAGCTGCAACGGCTGGGCCGCCCGCACGTCACGGTGAAGTGGGCGCAGAGCCTGGACGGCCGGGCCGCGGCATCCGACGGCACCAGCCAGTGGATCACCGGGCCCGAGGCGCGTGCTGACGTGCACCGGCGCCGCGCGGCGGCCGACGCGATCGTCGTCGGCACCGGAACCGTGCTGGCGGACGACCCCGCGCTCACCGCACGCGACGGCGATGCCCTGCACGCCCGCCAACCGGTGCCGGTCGTGATCGGAACACGGCCGACGCCAGCGGGTGCCACCGTGCACCGGCATCCGCACGCCCCGCTGTTCTTCGCAACGCACGACGTCGCCGCTGTCGTCGCCGCGCTCGGCGAACGCGGCGTGCAGCGCGTATTCGTGGAGGGCGGTCCGACGCTGGCCAGCGCGTTCGTCGCCGCCGGCCTGGCCGACACCGTGCTGGCCTACATCGCCCCGGTGCTGCTGGGCGGGGATCGCCTGGCCCTCACCGATATCGGCGTCGCCACGATCGGCGATGCCCGCCGACTTCAGGTCGACGAGTGGATTCCGCTCGGCGCCGACCTGCTCGCCGTGGCGCGTCCCGTCGCCACGCGCGTCGACTCTGTCTCCCCACCGGAAGGAAGCTGATGTTCACCGGAATCATCGAAGAGATCGGCGAGATCGCCGCGATCGCGCCCTCGGGCGACGGTTGGCGTCTCACCGTCCGCGCTCCCAAGACCGCATCGGATGCCGTCCATGGCGAGTCCATCGCGGTGAGCGGCGTGTGCTTGACTGTCGTCGGCTCGACCGCAGACACGTTCGACGCCGATGTGATGCGGCAGACGCTCGACGTGTCGGCGATCGCTGACGCGCAGGTCGGCACCCGGGTGAACATCGAGAAGGCGATGCCGGTGGGTGCGCGTCTGGGCGGACACATCGTGCAGGGACACGTTGATGGCATCGGCACCGTGGTCGAGGTGCGTCCCGGCGCCGAGTGGCGGGTGCTGCGCATCAGCCTGCCCGCCGAGCTCGCACCGCTGGTGGTCGACAAGGGGTCAATCGGCGTGGCCGGCACGTCGCTCACCGTGAGCGCCGTGAGCGAGCCCTCGACCGCCGTGGACGGGCACTGGTTCGAGGTGTCGCTGATCCCCGAGACGCTGGATGCCACCACGCTCGGCGCGCTCGAAACGGGCGACACCGTCAACCTCGAGACCGACATCCTCGCCCGACACGTCGAACGCCTGCTGGCGTTCCGTTCCCACCCGGAAGGAGGCTCGCGATGAGCCTTTCCCCCATCTCCGACGCGCTCGACGCGCTGCGCGCGGGCCGCCCGGTGATCGTCGCCGACGACGAGAACCGCGAGAACGAGGGCGACATCATCATCTCGGCCGAGCTCGCCACCCCCGAGGTGATGGCGTGGATGGTGCGCTGGACGTCGGGACTGATCTGCGCGCCGATGCCGGCCGACCTCGCCGATCACCTGAACCTGCCGCCGATGGTCGAGGCCAATGAAGATGCCCGGTCGACGGCGTACACGGTCAGCGTGGATGCCGCCGAAGGCGTGACCACCGGAATCAGCGCGCACGATCGCGCACTCACCCTGAACGTGCTGGCCAACCCCCAGTCGACCGCCACGAGCCTTATTCGCCCGGGCCACATCCTGCCGCTGCGTGCGGTCGATGGTGGCGTGCGCGAACGCGCCGGACACACCGAGGCAGCCGTCGAACTGATGCGCCTGGCGGGGTTGCACCCGGTCGGGGCGATCGCCGAGGTCGTCGATGAGGACGGCAGCATGATGCGCCTGCCCAGTCTGCTCGAGCTCGGTGCTCGCGACAATGTTCCGGTGATCACGATCGAGCAGATGATCGCGTACCTCGACGAGCACGAGCCGCGTGACGCACACGCGCCGCACACCCCGCACCGTCGGGTGAGCCTGCGCGCTGACGCCACCGTGCCCACCGCGCACGGCACGTTCCGCATGCTCGCGTACAAGGACCGCGTCACGGGCACCGATCACCTCGCGATCGTCTCGGGCACGCTCAGTGAGACGGCTCTGGTGCGAGTGCATTCGGAGTGCCTGTCGGGTGAGGCGTTCGGTTCGTTGAAGTGCGAGTGCGGCCCGCAGCTGCAGTCGGCGCTCGATCGCATCGACGACGAGGGCGGTGTGGTCATCTACATGCGCGGTCATGAGGGCCGCGGCATCGGGCTGATCAACAAGCTGCGCGCCTACAGCCTGCAGGAGGAGGGCCTCGACACGGTCGACGCCAATCTCGCGCTCGGTCTGCCGGCCGACGCCCGCGACTACGCGGCAGCCGCCGGCATCCTCACCGACCTCGGTGTCTCGCGTGTGCGTCTGCTGACCAACAACAGCGACAAGGTGAACAAGCTGCGCGAGCTCGGACTCGATATCGTCGAGCAGGTGCCGCTGATCGTCGGAGTCGGCCCCAACAACCACCAGTACCTCGAGACCAAGCGCGACCGCATGGGCCACATCATCGGCGAAGCCGAGCTGGCCGAGGCGCTCGCGCAGGGAAAGGACCACGCATGAGCCACGCCGGAGCCCCCGCCGCCGCACCCATCGACGGAAGCGGTCTTCGCATCGTCGTGATCGCCGGCACCTGGCACGAGACGATCTCGAACGGCCTGATCGCCGGAGCCCAGCGCGTGCTGGATGCCGCCGGAGCCGAGCACTCACTGGTGCGCGTGCCGGGCTCGTTCGAGCTCGCAGTCGCCGCGCAGGCCGCCTTCGCCGGTGGTGCGGATGCCGTCGTCGCGCTCGGCGTGATCATCCGCGGTGGCACCCCGCACTTCGAGTACGTCTCGGCGGCAGCCACCGATGGACTGAACCGGGTATCGCTGGATGCCGGCAAGCCGGTCGGCTTCGGACTGCTCACCCTGGACGACGAGCAGCAGGGCCTCGACCGGGCGGGACTGGAAGGCTCGAAGGAGGACAAGGGCGCCGAGGCCGCGGATGCTGCCGTGCGCACTGCTCTGGTGGTGCGGGAGCTGCGCGGCTGATACGCGCCGCGTAGCAGATCCCACTCTCTTTCGCGGATGGCTACTCTGGGGTCATGGAGACCCTGCGGCACATCGTTGTATTCATCCACCTGATCGGTTTCGCCGTGCTGTTCGGCGCCTGGGCCGTGCAGGCCTTCGGCGGCAAGCGCGAAGTGACCCGTCTGATGCACATCGGCATCTCGATCGCGGCTGTGGCGGGGCTCGCTCTCGCCGCCCCCTGGGGTATGCCCGAAGGCGCCGAGCTCAACCACATGAAGATCGGCGTCAAGCTGGTCATCCTGCTGGTCATCGGCGCGTTCCTGGGCATCGGCCAGGCGCGCCAGAAGAAGCACGGCGCGGTTCCGCCCGCTCTGTTCTGGGGCATCGGCATCCTGACGCTGACGAACGCGGGACTCGCCGTCCTCTGGTGATCCGCTGAGCGGCTGTAGCCCCGGAGCGCCCGACGCTCCGGGGCTACAGCTATGCCTCGGTAACATCCGTGTCGTGTGGCATCCGGTGGCCGTGACCCCCACTAGGCTCGATCCAACGCCGATTTCGCGCGCATCGATGAGGCTGACGCGCGCGCCCGGTGAGCACAACGTCTTGTACTCGCCCCCTTCGGCGAACTCCCCTGCAATCCGTGTGCCTCGCTGATTGGAATTCCCATGCGCAAGCTGCTCAGTTCTGCTGTCTTCCTGTCCGCTTCCGTTCTGGTGCTCGCCGGCTGCAGTAGCAGCGACACCGGCAGCGGCGCATCGGCCGAGGGTCTGAAGGGCTCGGGCAGCGGTGACAGCTGCGTCATCGATGCGACCGTCCCCGTGGGTGCTGCGCTCAGCCTGACCGGTGGGGCGGCGAGCTACGGCGAGTCGCAGCAGATGGGTCTCGAACTCGCGCTGGAGCACCTCAACGAGAAGGACGGCGTCGCATACGATCTCACCGTCGAGGACGACGGCACCGACCCGCGCCAGGCCATCAGCGTCTTCGAGGGCTTCGTCTCGGCGGGATCGAGCGCCATCATCGGCCCGACCCTGTCGAACACGGCGTTCCAGGCGCAGCCCATCGCGCAGGAGTCCGGCGTTCCCGTGCTCGCGATCTCGAACACCGCCACGGGCATCACCGCACAGGGTGACTTCGTCTTCCGCGACTCGCTCACCGAGGCTCAGGTGATCCCGCAGACGATCGCCGCCGCCAAGCAGAACCTGGGCCTTGAGAAGGTCGTCGTGATGTACAGCAACGACGACGCGTTCACCGAGTCGGGCGTCGAGGTCATGCAGTCGGCGCTGGATGACGAGGGCGTCGAGGTGCTCGACACGCTCACGTTCTCGGTCAAGGACACCGACTTCCGCAGTCTGCTGACGGCCGCGAAGCAGCAGAACCCGGATGCCATCGTCGTCTCGGCCCTGATCGAGGCGGCCATCCCGCTGGTGACTCAGGCGCGCGAGCTGGGCATCGACCAGCCGATCATCGGCGGCAACGGCTTCAACAACCCGCAGCTGATGGCCGATGCCGGCGAGGCCGCCGAGGGCGTCATCGTGGGTGCCGCGTGGAACTCCGCGTCGGACAGCCCCGAGAACACCGCTTTCATGGCCGACTTCGAAGAGAAGTTCGGTTCGGCTCCCGACCAGTTCGCCGCGCAGGCGTACTCGGGGCTGCTGGTCATCGACCACGCCGTGCGCACCAACTGCTCGGGCGAGCGTTCCGACGTGCAGTCGGGCCTGACCCAGGTGACCGACCTGGCGACGCCGCTCGGCGCGATCAGCATCAACAGCGACCGCGACGCCGAGCACCCGGCCGTCGTGCAGATCGTGAAGGACGGCAAGTTCACCGTCCTGAACTGATCGCCGCAACGCAGAGAGACTCCCCATGCAGCAGTTGTTGAACGGCCTGTTCCTCGGGTCGATATACGCCCTGTTCGCCATCGGTTTCACGTTGGTGTTCGGGATCCTCGACCGACTCAATCTGGCTCACCCGGCCGCGTTCGCCGCTTCGGCGTTCTTCGGCATCTGGCTGACCGAGTCGTTCGACATGCCCATCGCCCTGGTCCTGGTGATCGTGTTCGCTTTCGGCGCGCTCCTGGGCCTTCTGATCGAGCGCATCGCGTTCCGGCCGCTGAAGGATCGCCCCGACGCGCACTTCGCCGGTCTGATCTCGTCGATCGCGGTCGGTGGCATGCTCATCGCGCTGCTGCAGGCGGTGTTCGGCCCGAACACGCGCCGGTTCCCTGCTGACACCGTGCCGGCCGAGACGATCGACTTCGGTGCCGGCGTGACCGCCAGCGTGCTGCAGATCGTGATCGTCGCGGTCTCGCTGGGACTGATGATCGGGCTGACCGTGCTGGTGGGGCGCTCCTCTCTGGGGCGTTCCATGCGCGCGGTCGCCGAGAACCCGGGCGCCGCCCGGGTTCTCGGCGTGAACGTCGACCGGGTGACGGCGACGACGTTCGCGATCTCGACGGCACTGGGTGCGGTGGCGGGTGTGCTGTTCGCGCTCAGTGTGAACAGCGCCCAACTGGGTATGGGCACCGCGATCGAGTTGAAGGGCTTGGCGGTGATCATCGTCGGCGGCATGGGGTCCTTGCCCGGCGCACTCGTGGGCGGTCTGATCCTCGGCGTCGCCGAGGTCTTCGCGATCCAGTACGTCGGCTCGAGCTGGCGAGATCTGATCGCCTTCGCCCTGCTGTTCCTCATCCTGCTGGTGCGTCCGCAGGGCCTGTTCGGCAAGCGGAAGGTGCGTGAGGTCTGATGCTGTTCACCGAGTCCACGCTCGTCTTCATCGCGCTCAACGGGGTCTTCGCGTTCTCGTTCTACGCGGTGCTCATCGCCGGCCAGCTGAGCCTGGCGCAGGCCGGGTTCGCGGGGCTGGCCGCCTTCACCGCGGCGGCGATCACGCCGGCGCCGACGGTGTGGGGGCCGATCCCCACCCTGCTGTTCGCGATCACCGTCGGCATGCTGGTCGGTGCTGCCGCTGCCGTCGTCCTCGGGCTTCCCACCATGCGCCTGCGCGGTGTCTTTCTGGCGATCGCCACGCTCGGCGCGGCCGAGGCCATCCGCATCTTCCTGCTCAACGCCGAATGGACCGGCGGCGCTCAGGGCATGCCGGTGCCCAAGATCATGAACCCGGTGGCCGCGTGGATCATCCTGCTGGTGGTCGCGTACTGGTTCTGGCGGCAGGCGCGTTCGCGCTATGGCCGGGCGCTGGACGCGATCCGCGAGGATGAGCTTGCCGCGCGCTCGATCGGCATCAACGTCGGCGGGCACCGGCTGAGCGCATTCGTCGCGGCCGGCGTCATCGCCGGTCTGTACGGCGTGATGTGGGCGTACTACCTGCGACTGATCGCCCCCGAGGATTTCGCGTTCGAGAAGGCGATCGACGGCCTGGTCACTGCCGTGGTCGGCGGCACCGCCAACTTCCTGGGCCCGATCCTCGGCAGCGGCTTCCAGACGCTGCTGCCCGAGCTGCAGCGGGTGATCGGTATCGAGGCGGGGTGGATCCGCCCGTTCATCTCGAGCCTGCTGCTGCTGCTGGTCATCCTGTACCTGCCGGGCGGTATCGCCAGCCTCATCCCCCGTCGCAAGCAGCGGATCGATGTGTCGACGCTCGACAGCGGCGAGCCGTTCGTCGGCCGCATGCACCCTGCCAAGGGCGAGGTCATCGCCGAGCTGAAGGGGTTGTCGAAGGAGTACGGCGGCGTGCACGCCGTGCGCGGTGTCGACCTCACCGTGCGCAGTGGAGACGTGGTCGGTCTGATCGGCCCCAACGGTGCGGGCAAGACCACGCTGGTGAACATGATCAGCGGCCTGACCCCGCCGTCGTCGGGTTCGGCGACGGTGCTGGGCGTGCCGATCGGGCGCACGCCAGTACACAAGATCGCGGCTGCGGGTGTCACCCGCACGTTCCAGCACTCGAAGCTGTTCAACCGGCTGACGGCGCTCGAGAATGTGCTGATCGGTGCGCACCTGGTCGCGAAGCCGACCTTCCTGCGCCGTCTGCTGTGGCTGCCGTCGGCGCGCCGCGACGAGCGTCTCGCGCTCGAGCACGCCGCCCGCTGCCTGCGCCGCGTCGGCCTGCTCGATAAGGCCGATGTCACCGCCAAGGGCCTGTCCTACGGCGACCAGCGTCGGCTCGAGATCGCGCGCGCTCTGGCTGCCGACCCTTCGCTGCTCATCCTCGACGAACCGGCCGCGGGCATGAACCATGTCGAAGCCGAGGGGCTTTCCGAGCTCATCCGCTCGCTCACCGACGATGGTCTGACGATCATCTTCATCGAGCACAACGTCGGCATGGTGCTCGACACGTGCGACCACATCATCGTGCTGAACTTCGGTGAGGTGCTCGCTGATGGCACGCCCGCCGAGATCGCCGCGGACGAGCGCGTGATCGAGGCCTATCTGGGCGCCGCCGACGAGAGTTCCGCGCCGCACACCTCGACGCCCGTCGCTCGTTCGGAGGAGAGCAATGACTGATCCGCTGCTGAGTGTCACCGACCTGTCGGTGTCGTACGGGCGCGTGCACGCCGTCCGCGGCATCTCGTTCGACGTCGCGCCTGGGTCGCTGGTCACGCTCGTCGGTGCCAACGGCGCCGGCAAGTCATCGGTCATCAATGCGATCGCCGGTGTGGTCAAGCCGTCGGCCGGCAAGATCGTGTTCGACGGCGTCGACGTCACCAAGTCGAAGTCGCACCACCTCGTGCCCCGTGGCCTGGTGCAGGTACCCGAGGGTCGGCAGATTCTGGCGACGATGACCATCGCCGAGAACCTGCAGCTGGGGGCCCGTTTCTACGGGGCCGGTGCGAGCGCGGGCATCGACGAGATGTACCAGCGGTTCCCGGTGCTCGGCGAGCGCCGCAAGCTCGCCGCCGGTTCGCTCTCGGGCGGTGAGCAACAGATGCTGGCGATCGCCAGGGCGATGCTTGCGCGTCCGAAGCTGATCCTGATGGATGAGCCTTCGATGGGGCTCGCACCGAAGATCGTCAACGAGGTCTTCGGCGTGATCGACGAGGTGCTCGCCGGAGGCACGACCGTGCTGCTCGTCGAGCAGAACGCCCGTCGTGCGCTGCAAGCGGCCAGCGAGGGGCACGTGCTGCAGAACGGCGAGATCGTCCGTTCCGGGGCATCCGAGGCGCTGCTGGCCGACGACGACATCATCCAGGCGTACCTGGGCACCGGACGGGAGAAGGAATGACCGACCGACGTCGCATCGCCCGCCGCATCCCCACCTGGGGCGCCGTCGCACCGTTGCTGGGATTCCGTCGCCCGGTCTGGAACGGCGTCGATCGCCGCCTCGCCCAGGCACTGTCGGTGAAGGACCTCGCGCGCATCGCGCGACGCACGACTCCCCGCCCTGTCTTCGACTACGTCCACGGCGCCGCCGAGGACGAACTGAGCATCGCCCGTGCCCGGCAGGCGTTCGCGGGCGTCGAGTTCGAGCCGCGCGTGCTGCACGACGTGGCCGAGGTCGACACCTCCACGACGATCCTGGGAGCGCGCGCCTCGTTCCCGCTGATCATGGCGCCCACCGGGTTCACGCGCATGATGCACCACGAGGGCGAGATCGCCGTCGCGCGGGCTGCAGCCCGTGCCGGCGTGCCGTACACGCTATCGACCATGGGGACGACCTCGCCGGGCGAGCTGCGCGGCGCCGTCCCGGACGGCGCCAACTGGTTCCAGCTCTACCTGTGGAAGGACCGCGACGGCACGCGGCAGCTCATCGACGAAGCGCGCCGCACCGGCTACGACACGCTGGTGCTGACGGTCGACACGCCCGTCGCAGGAAACCGACTCCGGGATGCGCGCAACGGGCTGACCATCCCGCCGACGCTGAATCTCAAGACGATGTGGGACATGGCCTGGCATCCGTCGTGGTGGTTCAACGTCCTCACCACCGATCCGATCGAGTTCGCCAGCCTGCGCTCGTTCGACGGCACGGTCGCGGAGTTGGCGACGAAGATGTTCGACCCGAGTCTGAAGATCGAGGACCTGGCTTGGCTGCGCGAGGAGTGGGACGGCAAGCTGGTCGTCAAGGGCATCCAGTCGGTCGCGGACGCGGAGCGGGTGGTGGATGCCGGAGCCGATGCCCTGGTGGTCTCCAACCACGGCGGACGTCAGCTCGACCGGGCGCCCACTCCCCTGCGGCTGCTGCCCGAGGTCGCCTCGGCGGTCGGTGACCGCACCGAGATCTTCCTCGACACGGGCATTCTCTCGGGTGCCGATGTGCTCGCGGCCGTCGGACTGGGTGCGGATGCCTGCATGGTCGGCCGCGCGTACCTGTATGGCCTGATGGCCGGCGGCGAGCGCGGGGTGGATCGGATGCTGCAGATCATGCGCGCCGAAGCGGTGCGCACCATGCAGCTGTCGGGCGTGTCGACGGTGAACGAGCTGCGTGGGCGGGTGCGGTTGGGCTGACCCGTGGTGGAGCCCAGAGCACAGCCCCACTCGGGAGCGGATGGCGGTGCGACTGGTCAGTCGTCGAGGAACTCCTCGACGGCTGCGATCGTCTCGCTGTTGTCGCGGTGCAGGATTCCCCGGATACCGACGGCAGCAGCCCCGTCGAGCGCTCCCTGGCGGTCGTCGATGAAGAAGACACCCGCCGGGTCAGCCTCCATCCGCTCCAATGCACGCAGGTACGCCTGTGGATCAGGCTTGCTCACGCCCTGCTCGTGGCTGTAGCAGATGGGGTCGAAGATCTCTGAGAAGCCGTAGCGCCGTTCCTCTTGCTCGCGGGCGCCATCGGCCGAGTTGGACAGGATCGCAAGTCCGGCCCGGCCTCGTAGCGATCGGGCGTAGTCGATGAGTTCGGCGTTCGCGGTACCGCAGTACGCGTCCCAGAAGTCAGCGCGCATGGCATCCCGTTCGGAGGTCTCGAGGTTCAGTGCGGCGCGTATCCGCTCCCAGAACTCGCTCTCCTTGCCTGCAACGAGATCGATCTGCGGCAGGCGCGCCTCGGCGAGGCGCGCCTCGAATTCCGGGCGCGGGATGCCCGTGTGCGCGCACCACCGCTGCCACCACTGCTCCTGCCAGGCGTCGTCATCGACGACCTCGAGCACGCCACCGATGTCGAACAGGACCCACTTCTGCGCGCGCGTAGGTGGTGATTCTGCGTGCGTTGCGCTTGCGGATGAGCTCATTGCGACACGGTCACGCGGCAGGTGCTTCGGAGGAGTCAGCATCCGCACATCCTGACATGCACGCCTTCGGAAGCTTGCGCTGTCAGACGATCTTCTCCGACAGAGATTCCCAGGCGGTGTAACCAGACAGGCACCGCATAAGAACTTCGGCGGAGAATAGAGGGGATCCCCCAAGCATCCTCCCTCCAGATCGAGGTCCTCATGTCTCGCACGGCGCCAGCACGCCGACGCGGACGCCGTGCGCAACAGGACGGTCCGCGCGCCACGTTCCGCCAGCTCCTCCCCTTCCTGTTCGAGCATAAGAAGGTGCTCGTCGTGGTCGCGGTGCTCAGCATCGTCGGCGCGGCGGCATCGCTCGTGCAGCCGCTGCTGGTCGGCCAGGTGATCGACCGTGTGCAGCGTGACGAGGCGCTCGGCACGCTGGTGTGGTTGCTGATCGCGTTCGTCATCGCCGCCTCGGTGATCTCGGGCTACCAGCACTATCTGCTGCAGCGCACCGGCACAGCCGTGGTGTACTCCAGCCGCCGCAAGCTCATCGCGCGAATCCTGCACCTGCCGATCAGCGAGTTCGACTCGCGACGCACCGGTGACCTGGTCTCGCGCGTCGGTACCGATACGACGCTGCTCTACGCCGTTCTGACGCAGGGTCTGGCGGATGCCGTCGGCAGCAGCATCCTGTTCGTCGGCGCGCTGATCGCGATGCTGATCATCGATCCGCTGCTGTTGCTGCTGATCGTCGTCGTCATCGGCGCCTCGGTCGTCGTGGTCGTGGGGCTCAGCGGCCGCATCCGCACCGCATCCGCCGCCCAACAGCACAAGGTGGGCGAACTGGCCTCCGGCATCGAACGGGGTATCTCGTCGATCCGCACCATCCGCGCTTCCGGTGCGACGGCGCGCGAGACCGCAGCGGTCGATGAGCTCGCCGGCGAGGCCTACGGACTCGGTGTGCGGATCGCGAAGATCTCGTCGATGGTCGTCCCGATCGCCGGCATCGCCCTGCAGCTGTCGTTGCTCGTCGTGCTCGGTGTGGGCGGGTTCCGGGTGGCGTCCGGTGCCCTCACCATCGCGGCGCTGGTGACCTTCATCATGTTCCTGTTCATGCTGATCATGCCGCTGGGGCAGGCGTTCGGCGCGATCACCTCGGTCAACCAGGCGCTCGGTGCGCTGGGTCGCATTCAAGAGGTGCTGGATCTGCCGACCGAGAGCCAGGACGACGAATCGGATGCCACAGTCACTGCCGCCCCGGTCGTCGGCGCCCCGGCCATCGAGTTCCGCGATGTGCGCTTCCGCTACCCCGACAATGTCATCGCCGCGCGCGAGGCCGCCGCGAAAGAGGCGCAGAACCTGCTGGTCGACGCACATCTGGAGCACGCCTCGGACGAGGTCCGGGCCGATATCGACCGCGACGTGCTCAAGGGCGTCTCGTTCGCTGTGCCGCGCGGTGCACGCGTCGCGTTGGTCGGACCGAGCGGCGCCGGCAAGAGCACGATCCTCTCGCTTGTCGAGCGCTTTTACGATCCGACGGGCGGATCGATTCGCCTGGCCGGGCACGATGTGCGCACCTACCCGCGTGAGCAGCTGCGCGCGCAGTTCGGGTACGTCGAGCAGGATGCCCCCACGCTCGCCGGAACGCTGGCCGAGAATCTGCGTCTTGCCGCCCCGGACGCCACCGACGAGGAGTGCGAACGGGTGCTGCGTTCGGTGAACCTCGGCGATGTGCTCGAGCGCAGTCCGCTCGGACTGACTGCGCCGGTCGGTGAGGACGGCGTGATGCTCTCGGGGGGTGAGCGCCAGCGTCTGGCCATCGCACGCGCCCTGCTGACCGAGGCGCCGATTCTGCTGCTGGACGAATCGACCTCGTCTCTGGACGGTGTGAATGAGCAACGGATGCGCGAGGCGATCGACGCCGCAGCCGAGGATCGCACGCTGCTGGTGATCGCCCACCGCCTCTCGACCGTCGTCGACAGCGATCTGATCGTCGTGCTGCGTGACGGCGTCGTCGAAGGACAGGGCACTCACGACGAGTTGATCGAGTCGACACCGTTGTACCGGGACCTCGCACGGCATCAGCTTCTCGTCTGAGCATCGGGTGGCGCCGACACCCCCACTTCGCGCCGAGACCCCGTCGTATGGACGTCCATACGACGGGGTCTCGGCGGTATCTAGGGGTCTCGGCGAGTCAGGACGGGGCGTACTCTGAAGCATGCGTTCCTGGTACCTGCGTGCACGCGAGTCGTTCTGGTTCGTGCCGGCACTCTTCGCTCTCGGCGCCGTCGCGCTCGCTCTGACGCTGATCGAGGTCGACCGCCTACTGCTGGAGACCGGCATGGCCGTGCCTCTGGCGACCGGTGGCCTCTCGGCCACCGGTGGGCGCGCGATACTCACCGTCATCGGTGGCACGATGCTGGGCGTGGCCGCGACCTCGTTCTCGATCACCATCGCCGTGCTGGCCACCGCTTCGTCGACCTACGGACCGCGCCTCGTGCGCAACTTCATGGCCGATCGGGGCAACCAGGTGGTGCTGGCGGTGCTCACCTCGACGTTCTTGTACACGCTCGTCGTGCTGCGCGCCGTGCGCACCGAACAGGACTCCAGCGAGGCATTCGTGCCGGCCCTCGCTGTCGGGTTCGCCGTCGTCCTTGCCGTGTGCGATGTTGCGGTGCTGGTGTACTTCATCCACCACATCGCTCGGTCGGTGCAGGTCACCACGCTGCAGGCCCGGGTGTTCGACGAGCTGATGGCCGCGATCGACTTACTGTACCCGTCTGAGCGGGAGCGCACCGAGGATGCCGTCGAGATCGCCGGCCTGCGCACGGCGGGAGTCATCACTGCTGCGCGAGCCGGGTACGTGCAGCACGTCGATCTGCCCTCGCTCACTGCGTGTGCGCGCCAAGTGGATGCGCTCATCCAGGTGCTGGCTCCTCCGGGGCGTCATGTGCTCGCCGGCGACGCTCTCGCCCGGGTCCTCTACTCCTCGGAGCACGACGACGATCCCGGTGCGGATCGCCTTGAGAGAACCGTACGGGCGGCGATCACCATCGAGCGCTACCGCACGCCGCAGCAGGACCTGCGCTATGCCGCTCAGGGGCTGACCGAGACCGGGATCCGTGGACTCGGCAGCGGTACGAACGATCCTTACACTGCCGTCTCGGCGATCGATGCGCTCGGAGTAGCCCTGACCGAGTTGTTCCGGCGCCCGCCGGCAGCGACCGTGCACTCCGACGCGTCGGGCCGTGCACGCGTACTGTGCGCATGGCCGCCCCCCGCACAGGTGCTCGCCGATGTGATGCTGGCTCTGCGCACCTACGCGATGGGGCATCCTCTCGCCGTGCACGCCGCAATCCGGATGCTGATGCGTGTCGAAGCGGTAGCCGTGGGCGAGAACCGGACGGCGCTCCGTGACGAGGTCGCGGCGTTCCGTCAGGCGTACCTCGCAGCCTCGCCCACAACGGTCGACGCGACGCCCATCGTGGCCTCGTTGGACGGCCTGATCACCCGCGTGGACGCACCGGGAGCATGACGCGACGCCGGGATGCCGGCGACCACTCAGCCATGGGTCGTCTCCGGCATTCCGGCGTCGCGAATCTGCGTTGGAGGTTCAGCGCGCGGTGTTCAGGCGGTAGCGCAGTGCCTCCAGCTCGCTGTGCAGCGCGGCCGGGAGCGTGTCGCCGAAGACCTTGTAGAACTCCTCGGTGGAATCTGCCTCGGCCAGCCACGCATCAACATCGACGTCGAACAGCTCATCCAGATCGGCGTCGGTGACGTCGAGGCCGTCGAGGTTGAGGTCCTCCCGCAACGGCAGTCGTCCGATCGGGCTGTCGACGGCGGCGACTTCGCCCGAGATACGGCGGATGATCCAGTCGATCACGCGCGAGTTGTCGCCGAACCCGGGCCAGAGGAACCGGCCGTCCTCGCCGCGGCGGAACCAGTTGACCTGGAAGATGCGCGGAGCGCGATCGAACCGCAGCGAGCGGCCGACCTTCAGCCAGTGGCCGAAGTAGTCGCCCATGTTGTAGCCGCAGAACGGCAGCATCGCGAAGGGGTCGCGGCGCAGTTCGCCGACCTTGCCCTCGGCCGCGGCGGTGCGCTCGGACGAGATGGTCGACCCGAGGAACACGCCGTGGGTCCAGTCGGTCGCCTCGACGACGAGCGGCACGTTGCTGGCACGGCGTCCGCCGAACAGGATGACATCGAGCGGCACGCCCTCTGGGTCCTCCCAGTCCTCGGCGATCTGCGGGCACTGCGATGCAGAGACCGTGAAACGCGAGTTGGGGTGCGCCGCCGGACGACCCGAGTCCGGAGTCCAATCGTTGCCCTGCCAGTCGATCAGATGCGGCGGCGGGGTCTCGGTCAGCCCCTCCCACCACACGTCTCCGTCGGGACGCAACGCGACGTTCGTGAAGATCGTGTTGCCCCACAGCGTCTCGACCGCGGTGACGTTGGTCGACTCGCCTGTTCCGGGTGCCACGCCGAAGAATCCCGCCTCGGGGTTCATCGCGTGCATCCGCCCGTCCTCGCCGGGGCGGATCCAGACGATGTCGTCGCCGAGCGTCTCGACCTTCCAGCCGGGGATGGTGGGGCGCAGCATGGCCAGGTTGGTCTTGCCGCACGCCGAGGGGAACGCCGCGGCGACGTGGTACGCACGCCCCTTCGGGTCGGTGACGCGGATGAGCAGCATGTGCTCGGCCAGCCAGCCCTCATCGCGGGCGATCACCGACGCGATGCGCAACGCGAAGCACTTCTTGGCGAGAATGGCGTTGCCGCCGTAGCCCGAGCCGTACGAGTACACCTCGAGCGTGTCGGGAAAGTGCACGATGTACTTCTCATCGTTGCAGGGCCATTCGACGTCTGCCTGGCCCGGCTCGAGCGGAGCGCCCACCGAGTGCACGGTCTTGACCCACGGCGCGCCCTCGGCGATCTGGCGGGTGACCGCGTCGCCGACGCGCGTCATGATGCCGATGGATGCCACCGCGTAGGCGCTGTCGGTGACCTGGACGCCGATGTGCGAGAGCTTGCCGCCGACGGGACCCATCGAGAACGGGACGACGTACATGGTGCGGCCGCGCATCGAGCCTTCGAAGACGCCATCGAGCGTGGCGCGGATCTCGGCCGGGGCGACCCAGTTGTTCGTGGGGCCGGCGTCTTGCTCGCGCTCGGAGGCGATGTAGGTGCGTCCCTCGGTGCGCGCGACGTCGCTGGGGTGCGAGCGGGCGAGGTAGGAGCCTGGGCGCCACTCGGGGTTGAGTTTGAGGAGCTTGCCCTCGTCGACGAGGGTGTGCATCAGGGCGTCGTTCTCGGCGCGCGACCCGTCGATCCAGTGGATGCGATCGGGCTGGGTGAGCGCGGCGATGCCGTCGACCCACTCGCGCAGCTCAGCCATGGCCGGGGTGTCATACGCGGGCACGGCACCGAAGCTGCGCAGCGGTGCGGCGGCAGGGATGCTGGGTGCGTACGTCTCGGCGAGTGCCATGTCTGCTCCTTGATAGGGGATGCGATACGTCCATCATCCGTGAGTTTTCCTTTCACTTTCGGGCGGTCCGCGTTGAAAGAAAAGCTGATCTTTCGGCTATGCTCAAGGAATGGCGAGCACCAGCGGACTCGAACTCAGCACTCTCGGACATCGCATCCGGCACCATCGCACGGCGAAGGGCTTCACTCTCGATGACCTCGGCGCGCGAGTGGGGATCGCCGGTTCGCAGCTCAGCCTGATCGAGAACGGCAAGCGCGAGCCGAAGCTGTCGCTGTTGCAGGCCATCGCCGATGCGTGCGCCACCGACGTCGCCGACCTGATCTCGGGAGAGCCGCCGAACAAGCGCGCCGCTCTTGAGATCGAACTCGACCGCGCGCAGGCCAGCCCGGTCTTCCGCCAGCTCGGCATCTCACCCATCCGGGTGTCGAAGGGCATGAGCGACGAGACCATCGAGTCGGTCCTCGGCCTGCACCGTGAACTGCACCGCCGTGAGAGCGAGGCCATCGCCACGCCGGAAGAAGCCCGTCGAGCCAACACCGAGATGCGTCTGACCATGCGCTCGAAGGGCAACTACCTTCCCGAGATAGAGGCCCTCGCAGAGAAGCACCTCAAGGCCGCGGGGCACGTCTCGGGCGCGCTGACGCACCGCACGGTCAGCATCATGGCCGAGAAGCTCGGTTTCGAACTCATCTACGTCGACGATCTGCCCCACTCGACCCGCTCCATCACCGACCTCGAGAACGGCCGCATCTACCTGCCACCGGCATCCATCCCCGGCGGTCACGGACTGCGATCGATGGCGCTGCAGGCGATGGCGCACCGGCTGCTGGGCCACACCCCTCCGACCGACTACGCCGACTTTCTGCAACAGCGCCTGGAGATCAACTACTTCGCAGCCTGCTGCCTGATCCCCGAGACCGCGGGCGTCGCCTTCCTGCAGCAGGCGAAAAAGGACCGCAACCTCGCCGTCGAGGACTTCCGCGATGCGTTCGGCGTCACCCACGAGGCCGCGGCCATGCGCATGACCAACCTCATGACACACCACCTCGACATGCGCCTGCACTTTCTGCGCGTCGACGAGAACGGCGCCATCACACGGGTGTACGAGAACGATGACCTCCCCCTGCCAATGGACGTCACCGGTGCGGTCGAGGGCCAGCCGGCGTGCCGCAAGTTCTCGGCCCGGGCAGCGTTCGAGCAGCGCAACCGTACGACCGAGCACTATCAGTACACCGACACCCCGTCGGGCACCTACTGGTGCGCGACGCAGACCGGTTCGGCCAGCGACGGCGGGTTCTCGATCACCGTGGGCGTCCCCTTCGATGACGCCCGCTGGTGGCGCGGACGCGAGACCCAGCACCGCGCACAGTCGAGCTGCCCCGACGAGACGTGCTGCCGACGGGCATCCGCCGCGATCAGCCAACGCTGGGAAGGGCGCGCCTGGCCGAGCGCCCGCGTGCACACGCACATGTTCTCGCCGCTACCGCGCGGCGCCTTCCCCGGAGTCGACGACAGCGAGGTGTACTCGTTCCTCGACCGGCACGCCGGCGAGTAGAACCCGTGGCGCGCCTGTCCGGGGAGTTTGCCGGTACGCGTCACTGAGAACAGGATCGTTCACGAGAACAGGATGAGCCCCGCCGATTCAGCCTGTTTCGGGCAACGAGCCTGTTCTCGTGAACGCGTGTCAGCGTCGGCGCAGCGTCAGGGTCTGCGAAGACGTGCCCAGCGGCCCCGCCTCATCACTGAGCACCGACTCGGTCAGGCCGATGCCGCCGGGGCCGAACGACACCGACGTATCGAGACCGATCCACTCACCCTGTGGCTCTCGGAACAGGCTCGCGGTCAGGTCGACGTTCGGATAGAGCAAGTCGTTGGGTGACACGCGGATCGCGATGCCGTTGGCGAAATCGAGCGCCCCGAGCATCCGCGCACGCGCCGACACCGCTTCATCCGCCAGCAACGGCACCGTCGGACGAAGCCAGCTCTGAGCCCGCCCCGGCCCGAAATCGCGGTGTCGGAACTCCACCGAACGGATCGCCCCGCCCTGCCAACCCTCGTCCATCTTCCAGCCGGCCAGGTCCGCGCGCGGTGGCATGGACGCCAGCGACGTGCCGGCGAGGTCGGCCGTGTCGCCGGTCTGCAGCATCCACGCCCGCAGTGTCAGCGCCGCGCGCCCGCCCTGGCTGAGCGTCGCCTCGACGAGTTCGATGGTGCGGCCGGGCCGCACCACGCGGATGCTGACCTCGAACGCGGCCATCGGGATGACACCGAGGATGTCGTAGTTGGCCCGCGCGAGCACCAGCGGCGTATCCGCGCGGCGCACCGCGTGATCGGCCTCGATGATGTGCGCCAGCAGACCCAGCACCGGTGCGACGTGCTGCTCGTCGGGGTTCCATGCTCCGCCGACATGGTCGGTGGGCTCGAACTCGGTCGCAGACAGTCGACGGAAGTAGCAGCTCACAGGGTCATCCTCTCGCACTCGGGCGTCGGAAATCCCAGACGTTCCGCGCCCCGCACGGCATGTCACCACCGGACACGCCGGTGCGACGGCATCCGATCTGGGATTTCCGACACGAGCCCGACCCGCACCGGCCGAACAGGATCAGGCGTTGAGCGTCACCTCGCGGCGCGGCGGAAGCACCACCGGGTGCGCACCGGCCATCACTTCGAGCACGCGCACCACCTGGCACGAGTAGCCGTACTCGTTGTCGTACCAGACGTACAGCACCACGTCGCGATCGTTGGCGATGGTTGCCAGACCGTCGACGATGCCGGCACGGTGCGAGCCGACGAAGTCCGTCGAGACGACCTCGGGGCTCTCGACGTAGTCGATCTGCTGGCGCAGCTTGGAGTGCAGCGACGCGCGGCGCAGGTAGTCGTTGAGCTGGTCCTTGGTGGCCGGGTTCTCCAGCGTGAGGTGCAGCACGGCGAGCGAGACGTCGGGCGTGGGAACGCGGATGGCCGAACCGGTGAGCTTGCCGGCCAGTTCGGGCAGTGCGCGGGCCACGGCCTTGGCCGCTCCGGTCTCGGTGATGACCATGTTCAGCACCGCCGAGCGGCCGCGACGGTCGCCCTTGTGGAAGTTGTCGATCAGGTTCTGGTCATTGGTGAACGAGTGCACGGTCTCGACGTGTCCGCGCACGATCCCGTATGCCTCGTCCATCGCCTTGAGCACCGGGGTGATCGCATTGGTGGTGCACGATGCGGCCGAGACGATGCGGTCATCGTCGGTGATGGTCGAGTCGTTGATGCCGTGCACGATGTTCTTCAGGTCGCCCTTGCCGGGAGCCGTCAGCAGCACGCGGGCAGCGCCCTTGGCCTGCAGGTGGCGGCTCAGGCCCTCTTCATCGCGCCAGCGTCCGGTGTTGTCGACGATGATCGCGTCGCGGATGCCGTAGGCGGTGTAGTCGACCGTGGACGGGTCGTCGGAGTAGATGACCTGGATGCGGTTACCGTTGGCGATGATCTGGGAGTTCTCCTCATCGACGTCGACAGAGCCCTCGAACCGTCCGTGCACCGAGTCGCGCAGCAGCAGCGACGCGCGCTTGACGAGGTCGTTCTCGGCCCCGCGACGCACGACGACGGCGCGCAGGCGCAGCCCGCTTCCGCCCCCGGTGTGCGCGATGAGGATGCGCGCGAGCAGTCGGCCGATACGTCCGAACCCGTACAGGACGACGTCAACGGGCTCGGCCGGTTCGGCCCCGAGCGCCGGGGCGAGCGCCTCGCGCAGATAGTCGACCAGGTCACGATCGCTTCCGGCGTGCTCGGCGATCAGACGGGCCACGTCGATGGACGACGCGCCGGGCTTGATCTCGCACAGGGCCTCGAGGACGGCGAGGGTGTCCTCCAGCTCGAGGCGTCCGTGGCCGAGCGCGGCGACGCGCTCGTGCACTTCGAGGATGCCGGTGGTCGAGAGCCCGAGCAGACGATGACCGTGCAGCGACGTGACGACGTCACGGGTGCGGTTGAGCTTGCCGATGAGCGGGATCATCCGCTCAGCGAGTTCTTCGTCTGCCTGCCATTCGTCGCGATGCGTCGCGATGTCGTACATGTGCGTCCTTGCGGTGGTGCTGGGCGCCGGATGGGCGCGGCGCGGCGGGAACGGGCGGATCTGCCCGCTTCCAGCGTACGAGCCCGCCCCCTGAAAGGTCGTGCGGATCCGGTGCGCAAGAACGACGGTTGCGACGATCCCGTTAAGTTTCGCGATTCGGATGCCCGCTGGCGCGGAGGATTCGCGTGATTCTGCGCCGGTTGCTGAGGACGGGTGCGGGTCGCATCGCGCCCGATGTCACCGGCGGCGCCTAGGCTCGGCTCATGGCCGAACTGCACGACCTGACCGCGATCGACCAGGTGGCGGCGCTACGTCGCGGCGAACTCTCGCCTCTCGAGGTGGTGACGCACTATCTGGCGCGGATCGCGCGCCTGGATGACCGTGTTGGCGCGTTCGTCGAGGTGACGGCGGATGCTGCACGCGAGCGCGCGGAGAGTGTGACGCGGGCCGAGCCGGTCGGCGCTCTGTGGGGGTTGCCGTTCGCCGACAAGGACCTCGTGCCGCGGGCCGGTGTGCCGACGCGGTTCGGGTCGCGTCTGCATCAGGATCTCGTTCCGGACGAGACTGCCGATCAGGCCGCCGTGCTCGATGAGGCAGGCGGTATCAGCCTGGGCAAGACGAGTACGCCCGAGTTCGGTCTGACCGGGTACACCGAGACGCAGATCGGAGCGCCCACGCGCGACCCCTGGAACCTCGACAACGGCGCAGGCGGCTCCAGCGGAGGCGCTGCCGCGGCCGTTGCGGCCGGTCTGCTGCCGCTTGCGCCGGCATCCGATGGCGGCGGATCCATCCGCATTCCTGCCGCGACGGTCGGCGTCGTCGGCATCAAGCCGTCGCGGGGCCGAGTGCCGTTCGCCTCGGGGCTGGACAGCCCCGGCGGGCTCGCGGTCGCCGGCCCGATTGCGCGCACGGTGGCCGACGCCGCGCTGCTGCTCGACGTGCAGGTCTCGGGGCGGCCGTACGGGTACGCCACGCGCGCTCCAGGGTCCGGGCCGTTCGGCGAAGCGGCGCAGCATCCGACGACCTTCGCGCGCATCGGCGTCACCACGGTCTCGCCGTGGGATGACGACGAAGACATCCGACTCGATCCCGACGCGGCGCGTGCCGTCGACGTCGCTGCGGCACTGCTGTCGGATGCCGGGCACGGCGTCGACCCGTTCGATTGGCGACCCCGCGGGTACGCCGAGATGTTCACGACGATCTGGCGGATGAGCGCGGCGCGCATGACGCTGACCGATGCCGAGTTGGAGTTGGTCGAGCCGATCACGGCGTGGCTGGTGCGCGAGGGGCGCGCACTCAGCGGCGCTCAGGTGCTGGAGGCGCTCACGGCAGCATCCGCATTCGAACGCGACACGATCACCGCCTTCGCGCCGTTCGACGCCGTGCTCACTCCCGCGCTCGCGCTGCCGCCGCAGCCCGTCGGCTGGTTCGACCGGGCGGATGCCGCGCGCGGCTTCTCGCAGCAGGTGCAGTACGCGCCGTACTCAAGCTTCGTGAACGTCGCGGGCCTGCCCGCCCTCGTGCTGCCGGTGACCGTCGACGCTTCAGGCCATCCGGTGAGCGTGCAGTTGATCGGTCGCCCCGGCGGCGAAGCTCAGCTCGTCGCTCTGGCGGCAGGACTCGAGCGGCAGATAGGTGCATTGCCGCATCCGGCGCTCTGGAGTCTCTGAGCACGACTAGCCTGGTGCGATGACCACGACGTTGCATGCCCGCGCCGTTCTGCTCGACATGGACGGCACCCTCGTCGACTCGACCGCGGTGGTGGAGCGGATCTGGCTGAAGTGGGCCGAGCCGCACGGGCTCGACCCGGCGCACGTGCTGGAGGTCGTGCACGGACGTCAAGGGCATCAGAGCATGGCGATCATGCTGCCCGAGCGCGACCATGCGATCAACCTGCGAGAGAACGACGAGATGCTCGCTCGCGAGACCGGCGACGTCGACGGGGTCGTCGCGATCGCCGGTGCGGCCGCTCTTCTGGAGGCGCTGCGCGGGCATCCCCATGCCATCGTGACGAGCGCGGATGTCGCGCTGATGACGGCGCGGATGGATGCTGCCGGGCTGGCGATCCCCGAGCTTCGGGTCACCGCCGAAAGCGTGTCGGCGTCGAAGCCGCACCCGGAGGGGTTCCTGAAGGGCGCGTCGATCCTGGGCATCGACCCGGCCGACTGCATCGTCTTCGAGGATTCGGCCGCCGGGGTCGAGGCGGGACTCGCCGCCGGCATGCGCGTGATCGGCGTGGGTCGGCATGCCGCCGGGCACGGCCCGACGCTGGCCGTGCCCGACCTGACGCACGTCACGATCACCGAGACCGCTGAGGGAATCGCCCTGTTCGTCGAGTGACGCTCAGGCGCTTGCTCTACGCCGCTCCCGGGCGCTCATTCGAGCCGCCACTCCTCGTTCTGTCCGTCGGGTGAGACCCAGGTCTGCGGCGGCTCGTCAAACTGCACCGCCGAGCTCAGCCAGTAGGTCTCGTCGGGATTCCAGCCTGCGATGACCGACGCACGGCCATCACCCACCTCGATGGCTGTGCCAGCGACCGCGAGATAGGCTCCGGTCTGCAGATGCACGGCATCGTAGTGCTGGGCGACGGACGCCCAGTCCGGGATCACCCACTCCCCCACACGCCCGGTCGTGCGATACCAGTCATGCCTCCGGGATGCCGTGACCACCAGCGGGAAACGTCGGCAGAGGTCTGCCCACGCGTGCGCCCCGTCGATCTCGAACACGCGAGCATCGGGTGCGATCGTCGCGCGGCGCGCGAAGCCGCGCTCCCAGCCCAAGCCGTCCTCGACGAACCACAGGGCGGCAGGGCTACCGTCGAAGGTCTCGCCTGCTGTCGACGGGGCAAGCCACGCCGGCATCGACCACCAGTCACCGCTCATGTTCGCTGCGGGGTCGACCGGCCGGTCGCGTTGTGCCTGCTGCTCGCCTTCGATCATTCGGGCGCGATGCTGGCGCAACTCCTCGGCAGAGATCGCTCGAGGCGCGGCGATGCCTTCGTCATCCCACTGCACGGCCCACTGTGCTTCTCGCAACATCGGCCACCACCACGACGAAAACGCCGGCGCCAGGTGCACGGCGACCCTCTGCAACGCATCACGCATCTCGGGGGTCGCCGCCAGTTGGTCCTCCCCGTCGGGCTCCTGCCAGTACCGCGCCATGTCGATCGAGCGCGCCAGTGCCGATCTCGCGTGCGCCTGTGACGGCTCGGCGAACGTCACCTGTGCGAGCACGTGTGCCGCTTCTGCGGGCGACATCGTTTCGGGTTCTGCTGGCGGCCCGCCGCCGATCCAGATCATGGTCCCCGTCGACTCGAACGCGCGGGCAGCGGCGCGTACAGCACGCGAGAGCTGCCATTGCGCCTTCTGCTCCTCGACGGCCATCGCGTACTCCAGCAGAAGGCGCCGCCCGCGCGGGCCGGCGAGTAGGTCGTCGATCTGAGGGTCGTGGCTCACGCCCCCAAGCTATGCGAGTGACGCTCAGTCGCGGGTGTAGTCCTCGAAGATCAGGGTGGTGCGGGTCGAGCGGATCGACGGGATCGCCTGGATGTCCTCCAGCACGATGCGGCGCAGATCGCGGGCATCGCTGGCCCGCACGAGCAGAATCACGTCGAAATCGCCGCCGACCAGCGCCATGTGCTCGACCTCGGGGATTGCCCGCAGCCGGGCCTGCACGTCTTGCCAGGTCGCCTGCTCGATCGCGAGCATCACGTAGGCCGACGCATGATGGCCGAGCTGCACCGGGTCGGTACGGACCGTGTACCCCGTGATCACCCCGAGGTCGGTGAGTCGTTTGATGCGGGCGTGAGCCCCGGCACGCGAGATGTGCACGGCCTCGGCGATCGCCGTCATCGAGGCGCGCGCGTCGCGGCGCAGTTCGGCGAGGATCGCGTGATCCGTCGCATCCATCTCGGCCATCAGAGCTCCTTCGATCTGTCACAGAATCCTGACACTCTGCACGCAGTACACGCAATACCTGACCAGACGTTCAGGAATCAGGCGAAACGGTTGGACGACTGGCACGGAGAGAGGATGCTGAGATCACCCGTTCGGCGAAGGAGGCGAACATGAGCGACCGCGTGCTCACCCCCGAGACCCTGCTGCCCCGTGACGAGCCGGTGCGTCTGATCGCCCCGGACGGCACCGCCGAGGCCGACCAGCACTACCCGATGCCCGACCTCGCGCATCTGCGTGATGCCTACCGTGCGCTCGTCGAGGGCCGGCGCATCAACGATCAGGCCAGCGCGCTCGTGCGCCAGGGTCGCCTGGCGGTGTACCCCTCATCGCACGGGCAGGAGGCGTGCCAGGTCGCCGCCTCGCTCGTACTCGGCGAACGCGACTGGCTGTTCCCGACGTACCGCGACTCGGTCGCCGTGATCGGCCGCGGGGTGAACCCGGCGGATGCCATGGTGCTGCTCGCCGGCGACTGGCACTCGGGCTACGACCCCACCGAGCACCGCGTCGCCCCGCAGGCCACCCCCCTTGCCACGCAACTGCTGCACGCCGTGGGCTTCGCGCAAGCGGCCAAGTACCGCGGCGAAGACACCGTGGTGCTGGCCCTGTGCGGTGACGGTGCCACCAGTGAGGGAGACTTTCACGAGGCGCTCAACTTCGCCGCCGTGTTCGCCATACCCGTGGTCTTCTTCGTGCAGAACAACGAATTCGCCATCTCGGTGCCGCTGTCCCGTCAGAGCGCCGCCCCCTCACTCGCCCACAAGGCGGTCGGCTACGGCATACCCGGCCAGCGTGTGGACGGAAACGATGTCGCCGCTGTGCTCTCGGTGCTCGGCGACGCCGTCGATCGTGCGCGCGCTGGCGAAGGACCGTCGCTGATCGAGGCGCACACCTACCGTATGCAGGCGCACACCAACGCCGACGACGACACCCGCTACCGCGAGCGTGCCGAGGTGCAGGCCTGGATCGAGCGCGACCCGCTCACCCGCATCCGCGCCTACCTGACGGCGCATGACGCACTCGACACGGCCACCGAGGATCGGATCGCCGCTGACGCCGAACGGATCGCCGCCGATCTGCGCGCCGCGCTGAACGCCGACACCGACCTCGACCCCGAGGACCTGTTCCGCTTCGTCACCACCGATCGCACCCCGCAGCTCGACGAGCAGTGGCAGATGCTGCGCGACGAGATCGCCCGCGGGGCAGCATCCGATGCCGTGTCACCGACGGGAGGATCCCGATGACTATCGCGCACGACGACATCCGGCTCGACGCCGGCGCCCCCACCACGCAGACGATGACGATGGCGGCCGCGCTCAATCTCGCCCTCGCCGACGCGATCCGCGACGACCCCGCTGTCGTCGTGTTCGGTGAGGACGTCGGCGCCCTCGGAGGCGTCTTCCGCATCACCGACGGACTGACCGAACGCTTCGGTGAAGAACGCTGCTTCGACACCCCGCTGGCCGAGTCCGGCATCGTCGGCACCGCAGTGGGCATGGCCATGAACGGCATGCGTCCCGTCGTCGAGATGCAGTTCGACGCCTTCGCGCTGCCCGCGTTCGAACAGGTCGTCAGCCACGTCGCCAAGCTCGGCAACCGCACCCGGGGCGCGGTGCGCCTGCCGATGGTGATCCGGATGCCCTCGGGTGGCGGCATCGGCGGCGTCGAGCATCACTGCGACTCGTCCGAGGCGTACTACGCGCACACTCCCGGACTCACGGTGGTCGCACCGTCCACCCCACAGGACGCCTACTCGATGCTGCGCGCGGCGATCGCCTCGCCCGACCCGGTGATCTTCATCGAACCGAAGAAGCTGTACTGGACCAAGGGCGAGGTCGACACTTCGCAGGTCGCCCATCTCGGAACAGCGCGCATCGCCCGCGAGGGCACGGATGTGACCGTGCTCGCCTACGCCGCTATGGTGCCGGTCGCGTTGGAGGCGGCCGAGATCGCTGCATCCGAGGGACGCAGCGTTCAGGTCATCGACGTGCGCTCGCTGTCGCCGTTCGACGACCAACTCGTCACCGCCGCGGTGCGCGCAACGGGGCGAGCCGTGGTCGTCGCCGAGGCACCCGGGTACGTCAGCGTCGCTGGCGAGATCCAGGCACGCGTCTTCGAGCGCTGCTTCGAGTACCTCGAGGCTCCGGTACGCCGTGTAACCGGGTTCGACACCCCGTTCGCGCCGCCGAAGTTGGAGCACTTCTACCTGCCCGACGCGGATCGCATCCTCGACGCTATCGACTCGCTGCACTGGGACGACGACGAGGAGACGCGATGACCACGACGACCGCAAGCGTGTTCCGCCTGCCCGACCTCGGCGAAGGGCTCACCGAGGCGGCGCTCGTGCAGTGGCTGGTACAGGTGGGCGATGAGATCAGCACCGACCAGGCGGTGGCCGAAGTCGAGACTGCGAAGAGCGTGGTGGAGTTGCCCTCACCGTTCGCCGGCACCGTCACGGCGTTGCATGGTCAGGCCGGCGAGACGATCGCCGTTGGTGCCCCCGTACTCGAGGTGTCCTCCCCCGCCGCCTCTTCCCCTCACGAGGGGTCGCCCTCCGCGCCCGAGGGATCAACCCCCACCCACGAGGGGTCAAGAAACGCTGGGTCCGCGGGGGCGGAAAGCGTTCTTTCTGACCCCTCGTGGGAGGGAGCTGACGAGGCGGGAGACAAGCCCGGGGCGGCAGAGAAGGAGGCGTACCGCGCCGAGGAACGCGCGGGCAGTGCGGACACGAAAGGCTCGGATGCCAGCGGCTCGGGCAACGTCCTGATCGGCTACGGCACCACCGAACGATCCTCCTCAGGACGTCGGCGTGCCCGTGCTGTGCCGCGCTCGCAGCCGCCCGCGCCGGTGGCATCCGCTCCCGTCGCACATGCTCCCGCGCCACCGGCCGCCGAAGCCGCACCGCGTCGCACCGTGGCCGTGCGCTCACCGCTGGTGCGCCGCCTCGCCCGTGACCTCGGCGTCGACGTGCACACCATCACCGGCACAGGCTCCGATGGGGCGATCACCCGCGGCGACGTGCTGCGCGCGGCCGTCGACGGGGCGGTTGACGGGGTGGCGGCTCCCGTGGAATCCGCCACACCGGTGCCCGCGCCTGTGGCATCCGCCGTCTCACCGTCGGATGCCCTGGCCGTGACGTCCCGCGAGAAGCTCAGTCCGCTACGCAAGGCCGTCAGTGCGAAGCTGACGCGCAGCCGGTCCGAGATTCCCGAGGCGACGGTGTGGGTCGACGTCGATGCCACTCGCCTGTGGGAGCTTCGCGCAGAGATGGCAGCCGAGGGCGAGCGGGCGCCGTCACTCACCGCACTCATCGCCCGGTTCACGCTGCTTGCGCTGGCCGAGTATCCTCTGTTGGCCTCGCGGCTCAGCGACGACGCTGACGAGATCCTGTCGTTCGACGGCATCAACCTCGGGGTCGCCGCTGATACCGAACGCGGCCTGCTGGTGCCGGTGATCGCGCGAGCGCACGAGCTGTCGATCGCCGAGCTCGACGCGCAGCTGCGCGAGATCGCCGATGCTGCCCGTTCGGGGCGCATGCCACCGGAGCGCCTGCGCGGATCAACCTTCACGCTGAACAACTACGGCAGCCTCGGTGTTGACGGCTCGGCGGCCATCATCAATCACCCCGATGTCGCCATCCTCGGCATCGGCCGCATGATCGAGCGTCCGTGGGTGGTCGACGGCGAGATCGTGGCCCGGCGCATCGCTCAGTTGTCGCTGGTGTTCGATCACCGGGTGTGCGACGGCGGCTACGCGGCCGGCTTCCTGCGACGGGTGGTCGAGTTGATCGAGCATCCGCTGCGCGCCTACCGAAGAATCTGACTCACCCCTCCCCCATCTATTCGTCGCAAACCCGACGAAAAACGACCGAATAGGGGCAATATGCGCCGAATAGACGGGAGGGGCGGATGCTGACAAGGAGAGATATGACCGACGCATTCCTCATCGGCGGCGCGCGCACGGCGGTCGGCCGCTACGGTGGCGCGCTGGCGGGTGTGCGCCCCGACGACCTCGCGGCGCTCGTCGTGCGCGCGGCCGTCGATCGCGCCGGAGTGCCCGACGCCGAGGTCGACGAGGTCATCCTCGGCGCGGCGAACCAGGCCGGCGAGGACAACCGCAACGTCGCCCGCATGGCCGTGCTGCTGGCCGGGTTGCCCGATGACGTGCCCGCGATCACCGTGAACCGGCTGTGCGCCTCGGGGATGTCTGCGATCGCCATGGCCGCGCAGGCAATCCGCGCGGGCGATGCCGATGTGATGGTGGCGGGCGGTGTCGAGTCAATGACCCGGGCCCCCTGGGTTCAGGCCAAACCCGAGCGCGCCTGGGCAAAACCCGGCGCGGCATTCGACACGTCGATCGGGTGGCGGTTCACGAATCCGCGCCTGCTCGCCCGCGAGAAGGCGACCTTCTCGATGCCCGAGACCGCCGAGGAGGTGGCACGGCGCGACGGCATCACCCGTGAGGATGCCGATGCGTTCGCCCTGCGCAGCCAGCACCGGGCGATCGCGGCTGTGGATGCCGGACGCTTCGCCGACGAGATCGTGGCCGTGCCGACCCGCGCGGGCGACGTGCTCGTCGATGAAGGCCCACGGCGCGACACCAGCCTCGAAGCACTCGCAGCGCTACGCCCGGTCGTTCCCGGCGGCAGCGTCGTCACGGCCGGCAACTCGAGCTCGTTGAACGACGGCGCCTCTGCGGTCGTGGTCGCGAGCGCAGAAGCCGTGCGCCGATTCGGGCTGCGTCCGCGTGCCCGCATCGTCACCGCGACAACGGCGGCCCTGGCCCCCGAGATCATGGGACTCGGCCCGGTACCGGCCAGCGAGCGCGCACTGAGACGGGCCGGACTCGACGTGTCGGCGATCGGAGCGGTGGAGCTCAACGAGGCGTTCGCGACGCAGTCGCTGGCATCCATCCGGCGTCTGGGGTTGGATCCCGACATCGTCAACCGCGACGGCGGGGCGATCGCGCTTGGGCATCCGCTCGGTTCAAGCGGCAGCCGCATCGTCATCACGCTGATGGGGCGCATGGAGCGCGAAGGCGCGGGCCTCGGCCTCGCGACCATGTGCGTCGGCGTGGGCCAGGGCAGCGCAATGATCCTGGAGCGGGTCGCATGACGAGCCGACTCGCGGGAACCGAGGTCACGAAATACACGCGCGCGCCGTTCCCGTCGCACTTTCTCACGCATCAACGGCCGGGATGCGGGAGAAACTGCGACCGGAATGCGCAGGCTCTCCTCACGCGATGCGGAGGGCACCGATGACCGAGCCGCTGCTGATCGAGCGCCACGCCGACCGCGTCGTCGCGACGCTGAACCGGCCCGACAAGCGCAACGCGATCGATCAGGACATGATCGACGAACTGCACGCGCTGTGCGCCGAGCTTGAGGCCGACCCGCGCACGCTGATCCTGGCGGGCTCCGACACCGTCTTCGCCGCGGGTGCCGACATCGCCCAGCTGCGCGAACGGCGCGCCGACGACGCCCGCCGTGCCATCAACGCCACCGCGTTCATCCGCATCAATGAACTGCCGATGCCGGTGATCGCCGCGGTCAGCGGGTACGCGCTGGGTGGCGGAGCCGAGCTCGCCTACGCCGCCGACCTGCGCATCGGCTCACCGACATTGAAGATCGGCAACCCCGAGACGGGATTGGGCATCATGGCCGCCGCCGGGGCGACCTGGCGTCTGCCCGAGATCGTCGGTCAGGCGCGCGCCGCTGAGCTGCTGCTGACCGGTCGCGTGCTTGACGCCGATGAGGCGCTCACCTGGGGGCTGATCTCGGCGACCCATCCGATCGACGGCCTGCTCGACGCCGCGCATGCGATGGCCGATCGCATCGGCGCGAACGATCCGCGCGCGACGCAGCACACCAAGCGGGCGCTGCGCGCCCCGCGCGATCAGCACCCGGATATCGAGCGCGAGCTGCAGGCCGAGCTGTTCGAGAGCGATGAGAAGGAGCGGCGCATGACCGAGTTCCTGCAGCGGAGGGCGAAGCGATGAACGCACCGGATCACGTCGGAGTGCTGGGTGGCGGGCGGATGGGGGCGGGCATCGCCCACGCCTTCCTGCTCGCCGGGGCACGCGTGAGCATCGTCGAGCGCGACGATGAGAGTGCGGATGCTGCCGCGCACCGTGTTGCCGAGAGCATCCGCCGCTCCGCTGAGCGGAACCCCGCCCTCGACCCAGCCGAGGCGTGTGGGCGGCTGCGGACGGGCATCGATCTGACGGTGTTCACCGACGCCGGTCTGGTGGTCGAGGCGGTTCCCGAGGACCGCGGCCTGAAGCAGGATGCCCTCGCCCGCGTCGATGCCGTGCTCAGCGCCGGCGCGGTACTCGCTTCGAACACCTCGTCGATCTCGATCGATGATCTGGCTGCCGAGCGCCGCGACCCGACCAGGTTTCTGGGGATGCACTTCTTCAACCCGGTGCCCGCATCGGCGCTGGTCGAGATCGTGCGCGGCGCGGACACGGATGCCGACGTCGTCGACAGTGCCCGGGGCTGGGTCGAGGCGCTCGGCAAGACCCCGATCGTGGTGCGCGACTCCGCCGGGTTCGCCTCATCACGGCTCGGGGTGATGCTCGGCCTGGAGGCGATCCGGATGCTGGAAGAGGGCGTCGCCAGCGCGTCGGACATCGATGCGGCGATGACGCTCGGCTACCGGCATCCGATGGGTCCGCTGCGCACGACCGACATCGTCGGACTGGACGTGCGACTCGGCATCGCCGAGGAGCTCGCCCGTGAACTGGGCGAGCGGTTCGCACCCCCGCAGCTGATGCGCACGATGGTCGCCGAGGGTCGACTGGGCCGCAAGAGCGGCGAAGGCTTCTACACGTGGAATGAGGAATGATGAACACCGAGATTCTGCCCAGCTACGTCCACGGTGACTGGTGGACCCCTGCCGTCGCCGGCGGCACCGCGGTGCGCGATGCGTCGACCGGTGAGGTCGTCACGCACGTCAGCACCGAGGGCCTCGATCTCGCGGGCGCTCTGGAGTACGCCCGCACGGTCGGCCAGCGGAGCCTCGCGGCGCTGACCTTCCATCAGCGTGCGCTGCTGCTGAAGCAGTTCGCGCTGGCGCTGACCGAGCGCAAGGATGAGCTGTACGCGCTCTCGGCCCGCACCGGGGCGACGAAGACCGACTCGTGGGTCGATATCGACGGCGGCATCGGTGTGCTGTTCTCGTACTCGGGCAAGGGCCGGCGCGAGCTGCCGAACAGCACAGTGCACGTCGACGGACCGGTCGAACCACTGTCGAAGGACGGCTCGTTCTTGGGCCGGCACGTGTACACGACGCTGCCCGGCGTGGCCGTGCAGATCAACGCCTTCAACTTTCCGGTGTGGGGCCCGCTCGAGAAGCTCGCGCCGGCGTTCCTCGCTGGAATGCCGACGGTGATCAAGCCCGCGACGCCGACGGGGTATCTGACCGAGGCCATGGTGCGCATCCTCGTCGAGTCGAACCTGCTGCCCGAAGGCTCGGTGCAACTGGTCAGCGGCAGTGTGCCGAACCTGTTCGACCATCTGCGGCTGGGCGATCTCGTCGGTTTCACCGGCAGCGCCTCGACCGCCGAGATGCTGCGCGCCCACCCCGCGGTGCAGACCGGCGGCGTGCGGTTCACGGCCGAGACCGATTCGATCAACGCCTCGGTATTGGGCACGGACGCGGTCGAGGGCACACCCGAGTTCGACGCCTACGTGCGCCAGCTCGTGGTCGAGATGACGACCAAGGCCGGGCAGAAGTGCACCGCGATCCGTCGCGCGGTCGTTCCCACGGCCGTCGCAGATGCCGTCGTCGAGGCCGTGCGCTCGCGCATCGAGGCGAAGACGGTCATGGGCGACCCCCGCGCAGAGGGCGTCACCATGGGCCCCCTGGCTTCGGCCGCGCAGCGCGATGAGGTGCGGCGGCAGGTGCAGAAGCTGGTCGACGGCGGCGGTCGGATCGTGATCGGCACAACGGATGCCCCCGAGGTGCGTCTGGCCGACGGCACCACCGGCGCCGCGACCGACGGCGCGTTCGTCTCGCCGGTACTGCTGCGTTTCGACCGCTCGGATGCCGACGCCGTGCACGCCGTCGAGGCATTCGGCCCGGTCTCGTCGCTGATCACCTACGACACGATCGCAGATGCCGCCGACATCGTCGCACGCGGCGGCGGTTCGCTGGTGACCAGCATCGCCACCCACGACCCCGCGCAGGCCGTCGCGTTGGCGACGCGGATCGCGCCGTTCAACGGTCGGATGCTACTGCTCGACCGCGACGATGCGCGGTCGTCGACGGGGCACGGCTCTCCCCTGCCCGGTCTGGTGCACGGTGGCCCCGGCCGGGCCGGCGGCGGCGAGGAGCTGGGTGGCATCCGCGCCGTGCTGCACCACATGCAGCGCACCGCCGTGCAGGGGTCGCCCGAGATGCTCACCGCCCTGACCGGCATCTGGCACGCCGGCGCCAGCGCGAACGCCGGCGACCGGCATCCGTTCCGCAAGGCGCTGTCGGAGCTACGTATCGGCGACCGGATCTCATCGGATGCCCGTGAGGTCACGCTCGACGACATCGAGACGTTCGCGCACTTCACCGGCGACACGTTCTACGCGCACATGGACGAGGAATCCGCCGCGGCCAACCCGTTCTTCCCCGGCCGCGTCGCACACGGCTACCTGTTGGTCTCGTGGGCTGCAGGCCTGTTCGTCGACCCCGAGCCCGGGCCCGTGCTGGCCAACTACGGTCTCGAGAATCTGCGGTTCATCACACCGGTATCGCCGGGTGACAGCATCCGCGTCGATCTGACCGCCAAGCAGATCACGCCGCGCGAGACCGACGAGTACGGCGAGGTGCGATGGGACGCCGTGATCCGCAACCAGGACGATGAGATCGTCGCGACCTACGACGTGCTGACGCTGGTCACCAAGGAGGCGGCGGCCGAGGTCGTGACGGCGTGAGGGAGATGATGCGACGCGACGCCGCCTCGGCGATGCTCGGCATGACCGTCGAGGTCGACGAGCCAGGGCGCGCGGTCGTGTCGATGACGGTGCGTGCCGACATGCTCAACGGCTTCGCGATCACCCATGGTGGTCTGGTGTTGGCTCTCGCCGATACGGCCTTCGCGATCGCCTGCAACGAGGATGAGCGGGTCACCGTGGCATCCGGCGCAGACATCACCTTCCTGAAGTCGACGGGTGCCGGTCAGGTACTGTCGGCGACGGCCGTGCGACGGGTCGTCAGCGGACGCACCGGCCTCTACGACGTGACCGTGCGCGATGAGACCGGCGACGTGGTGGCCGAGGTGCGAGGCCGGTCGATGATCACGAACCGGGCCGTGAGCTGAGGCCGTTCGACTGGTGAAGCATCGTCGATCGCTGCGCTTGACGCAGACGGCGGTGTACCGCCGAAACAAGCCACGCCTGATCTGCACCCCAAGAAGCTCCTCGCGGGCGATCGCCGCGATCTGATCGAACGATTCTGTCGGCTCCACGGTGGGCGCTGTCATGCTCTCGGGGATCCCGGCTGCGCGACGAGGATGACGGATCACACCGGCCCCAGGGTTGAGAAGCAGCGAGCCGGTCGTCTTTGGCGAGGACTGATACTTTCGGGAGACGAGGAGACGACATGGGACCAAGGACAAACAGAGAACCAATGAACTTCTCTCGTGCTGAGTTCCTACGAGGGGCCCTGGCTGCGTGGCTGTGGTTTCTGATCATCCACCAGGTTTTCCTGCTCTTTCCCGCGGCCGGCTACGGGTATGTCGCGCTGCACTTCTCTGTTCCATGGTCCTTCGGGGCGCTCCTCGTCGGCTCGCCGATTGCGTTCATGATCGGACGCGCGCTGCGCACCAATCCCCGCAAGTGGGTGCATGTGACCGCCTTCGCATCCTTTGGGCTCCTGCTAGGCATGCTCACAACGGCTATTGCCCTGTGGTTGGCATTGGACGGTGACTTCGCAGAGTGGTGGGTATTCTTCTCGTTGGTCGCAATCTCGGCGTCTCCTGCCGTTGCCTTGGGCTGGTGGTATGCCGCCAGTCGTGCGCTCAAGTCAGACGAGAGAAACACGACCAGACGGCGCGTGGATCCTGATAGTCAGTACGAAGACGGAGTCTTAGAGCTGGATCGCTAACGAGGATGCGACTTGCGACCGGAGCGATTCGTCACGTTCAGTCGTTGCCGCTCTCACGCCGCTCACCCCCGCATCGCGAGCACGAACGGCAACACCTCGGTCGCGCCGGCGCGCCGCAGTTCGCGGGCTGCGACGGTGAGCGTCCACCGGCTGTCGACCTGATCATCGACGAGCAGCACGGGCCCGTCGGGGACGTCGAGACCGTCGGCGCTGAAGCGCTCCCAGAGCCCGGCGAGGCGGAACACACTGTTGCCGCCGGGCTGTCCGCTCGGGCCGCCGCCGGCGAACGCCAGCGAGCCCAGATACGGCAGTCGCCCGATCTCGGCGATGCCGCGTGCGAGTGACTCGACCAGCAGCGGATGCGAACGCGACGGCATCCCGACAACGGCGACCGGCCGACGCTCCCAGCCCCAATCCGCGAGCACGCGCACGCAGGCACCGAGCACCTGCGGAGAGACAGGAGCATCCGCGGCTCCTGCGGCAAACATCTCGCGCAACGTGCCGCCCCAGCCGAGATCGGTCAGGCGCGCCAGCGCCCGACCCTCCCCCGCCTGCTCCTCTGCCGGGATGCGTCCCTTCACCGGAACGCCGACGCGATCCGCGCCGGTCGGCCATTGTTTACGCGGTTCGAGCGGCACGCCGACACGGTCGAGCGACTGGCCGGCGGCATCCGCGGCCGACGATCCGATCTCGGCCGGAAACCACACGCCGGCGCAGTTGTCGCAGCGCCCACAGGGGGCCGCGGTGTCGTCGTCGAGCGAGCGCTGCAGGAACTCCATCCGGCATCCGTCGGTCTGCTCGTAATCGATCATGTGCTGCTGCTCTGCACGGCGCTCGGCCGCGATGCGCTTGTAGCGTTCGGCGTCGTACGTCCACGGCTGCCCGGTCGCGACCCAGCCGCCCTGCACGCGCCGCACCGCGCCGTCGACGTCGAGCACCTTCAGCAGCAGCTCGAGCGGGGTGCGGCGGATGTCGACGATCGACTCCAGTGCCGGCGTCGAGATCGGCGCATCGCCGAGCGCGGCGATCACCCGCTCGGCACGCTCCCGGTCGGGCATGGAGGCCGTCGCGAAGTAGTGCCAGATGTCGCGGTCTTCCACGCCCGGCAGCAGCAGTACGTCGGCGCTCTCGCTGGCACGTCCCGCACGACCCACCTGCTGGTAGTACGCCACCGGCGACGACGGAGCACCCAGGTGCAGCACGAACCCAAGGTCGGGCTTGTCGAACCCCATGCCCAGTGCGCTCGTGGCGACGAGCGCCTTGACCTCATTCCGCTTGAGTCGGCCTTCGAGGTCTGCCCGCTCCTCTGCATCGGTCTGCCCGGTGTACGCGAGCACCTCGTGGCCGTGTTCACGCAGCAGCCGCGCGGTGTCGACGGCTGCGGCCACGGTGAGCGTGTAGATGATGCCCGAGCCCGGAAGGTCGTTCAGGTGGCTGAGCAGCCAGGCGAGCCGCTGCGTCGAGCTCGGCAGACGCAGCACGCCCAGACGCAGTGATGTCCGCGCGAGCGGCCCGCGGATCGTCAGCACACCGGCCGGCCCGCCCGTGGCATCCGACCCCACCGCATCGAGCTGCTCGGCGACGTCGGCGACAACGCGGCTGTTTGCCGTCGCGGTCGTGGCGAGAACGGGCACACCGGCGGGCATCGCACTGATGAGGTCGCGCAGCCGCCGGTAGTCGGGCCGGAAGTCATGACCCCAGTCGCTGATGCAATGCGCCTCATCGACCACGAGCATGCCCAGACGCTGCACGAGCGCGGGCAGCTGCTGTTCACGGAACGCCGGGTTGTTCAGCCGTTCGGGAGAGACCAGCAGCACGTCGACCTCGTCACGGTCGAGCCGCGCGAGCACCTCATCCCATTCATGAGCATTGGTGGAGTTGATGGCGACCGCGCACACACCGGCCCTCTCAGCCGCGGAGATCTGGTCGCGCATCAGCGCCAGCAGCGGCGACACGAGCACCGTCGGTCCCGCTCCCTGCCGACGCAACAGCAGCGTGGCGACGAAGTAGACCGCCGACTTTCCCCACCCGGTGCGCTGCACCACCAGCGCCCGGCGCCGCCCGTCGACCAGCGCCTCGATCGCCTCGTACTGGCCGTCGTGAAACTCGGCGTCGGGCCGCCCGACGAGCTCGCGAAGCGCGTCGAGGGCGGCCGTGCGGGTGTCGGAGGAAGCCATACCTCCACTCTGCCGCACGCCACCGACAGCGCATCCCTTGCACCTCGCCGGCGCGCGTGTCAGAATTACCTAACGATCGGTCAGTAAACAGGAGTCGATGATGACAACCCCCGCAGACCTCTCTCTCGTCGAGGGCGACGCCGACGCGCAGGAGCACTTCGACGATCTCGTCGCGCACGAGCAGCGCATCGAGCCGCGCGATTGGATGCCCGAGGCGTACCGCAAGACGCTGATCCGCCAGATCTCACAGCACGCCCACTCCGAGATCATCGGCATGCAGCCCGAGGGCAACTGGATCACCCGGGCGCCGAGCCTGAAGCGCAAGGCGATCCTGATGGCGAAGGTGCAGGACGAGGCCGGCCACGGTCTCTACCTCTACTCGGCCGCGCAGACCCTCGGCATCACGCGCGACGAGATGATGGACCAGCTCATCAGCGGCAAGGCCAAGTACTCGTCGATCTTCAACTACCCCACCCCGACCTGGGCCGATATGGGCGCGATCGGTTGGCTCGTCGACGGCGCCGCGATCGTCAACCAGGTGCCGCTGTGCCGCGCCTCGTACGGCCCGTACGGTCGGGCGATGGTGCGCATCTGCAAAGAGGAGTCGTTCCACCAGCGCCAGGGGTTCGAGATTCTGCTGCAGCTCATGCAGGGCACTGACGAGCAGCGCGAGATGGCCCAGGACGCCGTCAACCGCTGGTACTGGCCGAGCCTGGCTATGTTCGGCCCTCCCGACGATGAGTCGCCCAACTCGGCGCAGTCGATGAAGTGGAAGATCAAGCGCTTCTCGAACGACGCCCTGCGTCAGCGCTTCGTCGGGATGCTGGTGCCGCAGGCCGAGATCCTCGGCATCACGCTGCCCGATCCCGATCTGCGCTACGACGAGCAGACCGGCCAGTACGCGATGGGTGAGATCGACTGGGACGAGTTCTACGAGGTGCTGCGCGGCAACGGGCCGTGCAACGCCGAGCGCCTCGAACGCCGTCGCACGGCGCATGAAGACGGCGCATGGGTCCGCGAGGCGGCAGCCGAGTACGCCCGGAAACAGTCACTGCGCACGGAGGAGATCGCCTGATGGATGCTGAAACCTGGCCACTCTGGGAGGTGTTCGTCCGCGCGAACCGCGGGCTGAACCACGTGCACGTCGGCTCACTGCACGCACCGGATGCCGACATGGCTTTGCGCAACGCGCGCGACCTCTATACGCGCCGCAGCGAGGGCGTATCGATCTGGGTGGTGCCCGCCGAGGCGATCACCACGAGCGACCCCGACGACAAGGACGCGTTCTTCGAGAGCCCAGCCGGCAAGAACTACCGGCACGCGGTGTACTACACCGCTTCTGAGGGGGTGCCGCACCTGTGAACAAGAACGTCACCGTGTCGGTGGACCAGCTCGACCTGGCCGCCGAACTGACCGGCACCGATGCCCGCGCGACATCGGCCGACATCGCCGAGTATGCGCTCTGGCTCGGCGATGACGCGCTGATCCTGTCACAGCAACTGGGCGCTTGGGTCTCGCGTGCCCCCGAGCTTGAAGAGGACGTCGCCCTGGCGAACATCGCCCTCGACCTGCTGGGGCACGCCCGCTCACTGCTGCACTACGCCGGCACGTGGGACGGCCGCAGCGAGGATGACCTCGCCTACTTCCGCGACGAGCCCGAGTTCCGCAGCGCCTGGCTGATGGAACAACCCAACGGCGACTTCGCCCAGACGATCGCCCGTCAGCTGTTCGCATCCGCGTACATGTTCGAGCTGCACTCGGCGCTGCGCGCCTCGTCCGACGAGACTCTCGCCGCGATCGCCGCGAAGTCGGTGAAAGAGGTCGACTACCACCGCGACCACGCCGTGCAGTGGGTGCTGCGCCTCGCGGGCGGCACCGAACTCTCACGCGAGCGCATGATCCGCGCGATCGGCGACGTCTGGCCGTACGTGGCAGAACTGTTCCGCGACGAACCACTGATCGACCGGCTCGAAGGCGCCGCGGTGCGGCCCTCGACGCTGCGCCCCGGTTTCGACGCCGTGATCGACGAGGTCTTCCGCGCCGCCGATCTGCAGATCCCCTCGGGTGGCGACTCGCGCGGTGGCGGGCGCCGCGGGTCGCACGCCACACCGATGGGTCACCTGCTCGCCGAGATGCAGGTGCTCGCACGACGGCATCCGGGGGCGACGTGGTGACCGCCCTCGCGACGTCCCCCGAACACGGCACCGCACGCGAACAGCACGCGTGGCGGGTGGCCGCGAAGGTCGTCGACCCCGAGGTGCCCGTGCTCACGATCGAAGACCTCGGCGTGCTGCGCGCTGTGCGCGTCGACGCGTCGGAGCGCGGCGAGCGCGTCGTCGTCGACATCACCCCGACCTACAGCGGATGCCCGGCGATGGACGCCATCCGCGACGACGTCGTGCTGGCACTGACCGCCGACGGTTTCGCCGACGTCGAGGTGCGCACCGTGCTCTCCCCCGCGTGGACGACGGACTGGATGAGCGAGGAGGGCAAACGCAAGCTGACGGCGTACGGTATCGCCCCGCCCAGCGGACGGGCGGCCCACCGGCAGGGTCCGGTGCGGCTCGCCCTCAGCATCCGATGCCCGCGCTGCGGCTCCCTCGACACGCATGAGGTGTCGCGCTTCGGCTCGACCTCGTGCAAGGCACTCTACGAGTGCCGCGCGTGCCTGGAACCCTTCGACCATTTCAAGGTGATCTGATGGCACTCTTCCGCGTTCCCACGCCACAGGCCCCCGTCACAGTCGCCGGCGGCGACGGCGGCCGGCACCGCGCGCGATTCCACGCACTGACCGTGTCGCATGTGCGTCCGCTCACCAAGGACGCCGTCGAGGTGAGCTTCGCCGTGCCACGCGAGTTGGTCGACGACTACGCTTACCTGCCGGGTCAGTACGTGGCACTGCGGGTGCACCTGGAGGGTGCGGAGGTGCGGCGCTCGTACTCGCTGTGCCGCCCGCCGACCCCGGCCGACGAAGGTGGCACAACGCTGAGCGTCGCGGTCAAACGTGACGAGGGCGGGCTGTTCTCGACGTGGGCACAGACCGAACTGACCCCGGGCTTCGAGATCGACGTGATGAGCCCGCAGGGCACGTTCACCTCGGGCCTGGCCGAGCTGGCCGGAGCGCACGTGGTCGGCATCGCCGCAGGATCGGGCATCACCCCGATGATGGCGCTCGCCAGAAGCCTGCTGACAGCATCCGATTCGACGAGGTTCACGCTGTTGTACACCAACAAGGCGACCAGCGACGTGATGTTCCTCGAAGACCTCGCCGACCTCAAGGACCGCTATCCGACCCGGCTCGTGCTGCACCATGTGCTCTCGCGCGAACAGCGCACCGCGCCATTGATGTCGGGGCGCCTCGACGAAGAGCGTCTACGCACCATCTTCGGCGCGCTCATCCTTCCCGACACCGTCGACGAGTGGTTCCTCTGCGGCCCGTTCGCGCTGGTCGACCTGTGCCGCGAGGTGCTCGCCGACCTCGGCGTGCCCCGCGAACACGTGCGCTTCGAGCTGTTCACCACCGGCGATGCGCCCGCAGAACGCGGCCCCCGCAAAGTCGAGGTGCGGCAGGGCGAGAAGGCCGTGCGCATCGAGATCAACCTCGACGGCGTCTCGTCGACGGTCGAGAGTCCCGTCGATGCACACGAGTCGGTGCTCAACGCCGCCCTGCGCGTGCGCCCGGATGCCCCGTTCGCCTGCTCGGGTGGCGTGTGTGGCACCTGCCGCGCACGCGTCGTCGACGGCAGCGTGACGATGACCGAGAACTACGCACTCGAACCCGATGAGATCGAACGCGGTTACGTGCTGACCTGCCAGTCACACCCCACCAGCGACCGCCTCGTCGTCGACTACGACGTCTGACCGCATCCGCCGACAGCCCGCAGGAGGACACGCCATGATCGACCTCGCCATCGCCGATGACGTCGCGCACGTGACGCTCAACGCGCCCGACCGCCTCAACGCGCTCGACGAACAGGCACTGCACGGGTTGGACAGCGCCTACACCGAGGCCGAACAGGCCGGCGTGCGCGCGCTCGTGCTGCGGGGCGAGGGACGCGCGTTCTGCGCCGGACGCGACATCTCGGGGGTCGACCCACGAGACGACGACGTGCTCGGATACCTGGGCGGTACGGTCACCCCGCTGCTCAAGCGCATGGCGGCGTTTCCCGCGCCGACGTTCGCCGTCGCGCACGGCGCCTGTCTGGGAGTCGGGCTGGGACTGCTGATCGCCACCGACGTGGTCTATGTCGCGGAGTCGGCCAAGATCGGTTCGCCGTTCGCCGCGCTCGGGGCGACGCTTGACTCGGGCGGCCATGCCCTGTTCGCCGAGCGTCTCGGTGCGCACAAGACACTCGACCTCATCTACAGCGGCCGGCTCATGTCGGGGGCTGAGGCCGTAGCATCCGGTCTGTTCTCACGTGTGTTCCCCGACGACGAGGTGCGGCAGGCCACCGACGACGCCGCGGCCGCGGCGGCCCGCGGCGCGACCGCGGCATTCCTGGCGAGCAAACGGCTCATCGCCCGCATTCGCAACGAGCGCCTCACCTTGTGGGAGGCGGTCGATATCGAGAACGCGGCGCAGGCGGCACTGTGCGACACGGACGACTACCGCGAGGGCTTCGCCGCCTTCCAGCAGAAACGCCGGCCCACCTTCAGAGGGCATTGACACCACGGAGGGTCATCGTCTTAAAATGAACACATGTTCATTTTAAGGGTGCGATAGTGCGCACCGCCGCGCACAACGAAGCCCTGCGCGACGCGACGCGCCAGACGATCGAGACGGCCGCGGTGCGCGTCTTCGCTCGTCGCGGGTTCGCCGCGTCGAGCATCCGGCACATCGCCGAAGAAGCCCACCTCAGCACCGGCTCGATCTACCGTCACTACGCCAGCAAAGAGGCCCTGTTCTACGAGCTGCTCGATCAGGCGACCACCGGGCAACGCGAAGCCGCCCACGCTCTCGCGAGCGACGCCGACCCGCACCAGCTGGTGCGCGAGTTCACCCGCTCATTCCTCTCGGACCTGCGACGAGGCTCCGGAGAAGCCGAGTTCTTTCTCGTCATGAATCAGGGCTTCCTCACCGACACGCCCGCCGGCACCCGAGAGCGACTGCACACCACCCAGCGACCGCTCTGGCATGCCTTCTCGGCACTCGTCCGCAGAGGGCAAGCGGCTGGCGACTTCGCCGACGGCGACCCCGACCAACTCACCACCCTCTACTTCGCCACACTCTCCGGCATCGCCGGCATGCACTCCACGATGCCCGCAGCGACCGACGGCACCGCCGTCGACATCGTGCTGCGCCTGCTCATTCGAAAGGAACGCGCATGAACATCACGATCGCCCGCGGCGACGAACTCGGCGAGGGCTACCGCCGACGGATCAGCGCCGTCCTGGTGAACGGCTTCGCCGAGGACTTCGAGTACTTCTCGAAGAACCCGCAGACCCTTGCGGACGCCTTCGCCCACATGATCATCCTGGAACGCTTCTTCGTGGCGCTCGTCGACGGTGAGCCCGCCGCGATCGCCTCGGTGACCGAAGGCGATCAGGAGTGCTTCGCCCCCGACCGCCGCGAGATGCAACGCACCCTCGGATGGTTCCATGGGCTGATCAGCTTCGCCATCGTCCGCAGCCAGTTCCTCGGCGCCTACCCGGGCGCTCGTCCCGGACTCGCCGAGATCGGCTTCGTGACCACGGCACCGCAGCACCAGAGCAAGGGCGTCGCCACGGCGCTGATGACGCACCTGCTCGAGCTGCCCTACGACGAGTTCATCCTGCGCGACATCAAGGACACGAACGCCCCGGCGCTCGGCCTGTACCGAAAGCTCGGATTCACCGTGTCAGACACGCGCCCCGTGAAGTTCGCCGCACGCGCGGGCTTCTCCACCTACGTCTCGATGAGTCTGGCGAAGTCGACAACTCGCAGCTGAGCACACCGCTGGGCGCGCGGGACGCCTAATCTGGGAAGATCATGTGCCGCTTGTTCGCCTTCGTCTCGCCCTCGCGCTCCACCGCGCGCCGTGAGCTGCACCCCGATGGACTCGACAGCCTGCTCTCGCTTGCGCGCCTGCACGGCGACGGCTGGGGTTGGGCGGGTGTCGACGATGACAGCGCGCCCACGATGCGGCGCTCACCGCACTCGGCCGTCACGGATGCCGGCTTCGCCTCGGCCATCGACACACCCGCGCACGCCGCGCTGGTGCACCTGCGGTGGGCGACCGCGGGTCTGCCGGTCAACCTCGACAACGCCCACCCGTTCCTGGTCGACGGCCTGACGTTCGGTCACAACGGCACCATCACACCGCTCGATGACCTGCGGTCGCTGCTCTCACCGGCCAGTGTCGCAGCGCTGAGGGGCACAACCGACAGCGAGATGTACTTCGCGCTGATCCGCGAGCAGATCGCGCAGGGCCACGGTCTGCTTGACGCGACGGTCAACGCCGTGCGCAGCCTGCGCGAGCACTTCCCCTACGCCAGTCTGAATGCGCTACTGCTGAGCGGAGAGCAGCTCATCGTCGTGCACGCCAGCGCAACCAGCGCACTCACCGCGCACGACATCTCGCGTATGGGCCCCCTCGCCGACGATCTGCCGTCCGGCCACAACGAGGACTACTTCGCCCTGCGGTGGCGCCAGTCCCCCGACGGCACAGTCGCCATCAGCTCGACCGGGGTCGCCGGCGACGGCTGGCAGGCGCTACCGGCCGAATCGGTCACCGCGATCCACCTCGCCGATCGTTCCCGCGAGATCGTCGAGCTGACACCGACAGCGCTCTCGCGCGGTTAGTATCAGAAGGTCCGGCCGTTCGCGGCCGGTGCCCGAAAAAGGGGCACGCAGCACTCCGCGCCGTCGCGTGAGCCGCCAGACACATACGGTTCCCTCCGTCACTGTCTTGAAAGGCTCAGTCATGCCCAGCGTCTCCGCGCACGTCGCCCTCACTCTCGCCCAGCACATCGACCACGTCTTCGGGGTGATGGGCAATGGCAACGCCTACTTCCTCGATGCCATCGAGACTCAGACCGATGCCGTCTTCACCGCTGTGCGCCACGAGCAAGGTGCGGTCGTCGCCGCCGACGCGCACTTCCGGGCATCCGGACGCATCGCCGCCGCGACCTCGACCTACGGAGCCGGCTTCACGAACACCCTGACGGCGCTGGCCGAGGCCGTGCAGGCGCACGTGCCGCTGGTGCTCGTCGTGGGCGACGAGCCCACCTCGGGCCCGCGCCCGTGGGACGTCGACCAGATCGCGCTCGCGTCGGCCGTCGGCGCACGCACCTATACGACCGGACGTGCCGACGCCGCGGCGACCACGGTCATCGCCATCGAGCACGCCCTGACCTACCGGGTCCCGGTGGTGCTGGCCATTCCGTACGACGTCGCAGCTCTCGAGGCCGGCGCGGTGCCCGAGGCCCCCGAGCCGCGGGTTCCGGCACCGCTCGCCCCTCGCGGCGAATTCGGTGCGGGGATGCTCGATGAGATCGCCCATGCGCTCGCGCAGGCCGAGCGTCCGTTCCTGCTGGCCGGTCGCGGCGCCTGGCTGGCGGGTGCGGGCGAGTCCCTCGGTGCTCTTGCCGCAGCCACCGGTGCGCTCACCGCGACGACGGCGCTCGGGCGAGGCGTCTTCCCCGACGCACGCTACGACCTTGGCGTGACCGGCGGATTCGGCGCCGATGGGGCCATGGAGCTGGTGCGCGAGGCCGACGTCGCCGTCGTCTTCGGTGCGTCGCTGAACCAGTTCACGATGCGTTTCGGCGACCTGTTCGCGCCGGGCACCCGGGTGTTCCAGGTCGATGTCGCCCCGGCCGCGACCCACGCGCATGTGGGCGGATTCGTCCGTGCCGACGCGCGCTTGGCCGCAGAAGCGCTGGTCGCCCGGCTCGCCGCCGTTCACAACTCCGGAAAGACACCGGCGGATCGGCCCGCAGACCGGGTGAGCACCACACCGGAGGCCCTTTCTTCCGGAGTTGCGCGCACACCCTGGCGCGAAACCGTCGACGTCACCGCCGCGCGCGCCCAGGCCGATGCCGGCGAGTTCGCCGAGGACGGCCGCCTCGACCCGCGCGCTGCCGCCCGCCGCCTGGCCGAGTTGCTGCCCGAGGACCGCGTCGTCGTGTCGGACGGCGGGCACTTCATCGGCTGGGCGAACATGTACTGGCCCGTCGCCTCCCCCGACCGGATGATGATGATCGGCACCGCGTTCCAGTCGATCGGGCAGGGCTGGCCGAGCGTGGTCGGCGCGACCCGTGCGCGCCCCGAGTCGACCGTGGTGCTCACCTCGGGCGACGGCGGTGGCCTGATGGCGATCGCCGATCTGGAGTCGGCCGTGCGTGCGGCCGCCGGCCACGGGATCGCTGTGGTCTGGAACGACGCCGCGTACGGCGCCGAGGTCAACCTGTACGGGCTGAAGGGACTGGCCGAGGGGCCGATGCTGATCCCCGAGGTCGACTTCGCCGCGTTCGCCGCGGCCGTCGGTGCCGAAGGCGTCGTCGTGCGCTCGCTCGCCGACCTGGAGCGGCTGCGCACCTGGGCCACCGAGAGCCCCGACGAGCGGCGCTTTCTGGTGCTCGACCTGCGCATCTCGGGCAAGGTGATCGCCCCGTATCAGCAGGAGATCATCCGTGTGAATTCCTGACACCGGTCGGAACCGGCCTCAGATCCACCCCTTGTCCTGCGCGATCCGCACGGCCTGCGCGCGGTTGGCCGCACCAGTCTTGCCGATGGCCGACGAGAGGTGGTTGCGCACGGTGCCCGCCGAGAGGAAGACCTCGGATGCTATCGCGCCGGCCGACCGCCCGTCGGCGGCCAGGCGCAGCACCTGCTGCTCGCGTTCGCTGAGCGGGCTGGCCCCGTCGAACAGGCTCTGCTCGACGAGCGCCGGATCGAGCACGCGCAGCCCGGCGTGCACGCGCCGCACCGCTTCAGCGAGTTGCTCGGCCGGGGTGTCCTTCACGACAAAACCGCTCGCGCCGGCGTCGAGCGCCGAGCGCAGGTAGCCGGGTCGGGCGAAGGTCGTGACGATCAGTACGCGGGTGCCGTCGTGTGCGGCGCGCACACGACGGGTCGCCTCGATGCCGTCGACGTCGGGCATCTGGATGTCCATGAGGCAGACATCGGGGCGCAACCGGGTGACGGTCTGCACGGCCTGTTCGCCGTCGGCGGCGACGCCCACGACTTCCAGGTCGCTCTCCAGATCGAGCAGAGCGGCCAGGGCGCCCCGCACGAGTGCCTGATCGTCGGCGATCACCAGGCGGATGCGTTCCGTCTGGTGATCCGCATCGGGCATCCGATTCACCATCTCAGCTCCACTCGTGTTCCTCCCGCGGGCCCCGGTCCGAATTCCAGTGCGGCCCCGGCGGCCGCGGCGCGCTCGCGCATGCCGCGCACGCCGTTGCCCTCGGTCGCGCCGTGCGCGGGAACATCGGATGCCGGGCCCCGGCCGTCGTCGGCCACGATCAGACTGCCCGGGATGATCGTGACATTCACCTCGGACGCTCCGGCATGCCGGAGCACGTTCGTGATCGCTTCGCGGAGCACCCAGCTCGCCGTCAACGATTGGACGGGCGAGAGTGCCGTAGTCTCGCCGTCGACGCGCAGGTCGACGCCGGCGGCCTGCAACGCGTCACGACCGGATGCCAGCTGCTCGACCAGCGTTGTGGCGCGGGCTCCCGCCACCGTGGCCCGTACTCCGGCGATGGCCTCGGCGGTGAGCGCGGTGATGTCGGCGAGTTCGGCCTTGGCGCGTTCGGGGTCGGTCTCGATCAAGCGCTGCGCGAGCTGGGCCTTGAGCTGCACGACGGTCAGCGAGTGCCCGATCAGGTCGTGCACGTCACGGGCCGCCGCTTCGCGCCCGGCGCTGGTCGCCAGTTCCCGGCCCAGGCGTTCGGTCTCGGCAGAGCGGATGATCAGCCACGTGGTGACCGTGTTGACGACACCGAGCAGGGCGACGATGACCAGCACCGTCAGGTACGGGAGTCCCCCGGGGATCAGGAACACGCTCAGTGCGGTGAGGGTGATCGAGGCTGCCATCGTCACCCAGTGCGCCGCCCTGGTCAGCCCGTACGACGCGAACGACATCAGGAACGGCAGAAAGCTGATGTAGCTGACACCGCCCCCGGGGATGGTCAGCAGCATGCAGGCGATCAGTGCACCGAAGACCCACCACTGCCCGGCCGGGACGGGCCGACCGAGCCCGCTGCCCAGACGCAGCCCGCGGATGAAGCCGCCGATGTACAGCACGACGAACACCACCAGTGCGGCCCAGCCGAGCACGATCCACCCGACGCCTGCCGTCGACCGCACCAGCGCCAGCGCCGGATAGATCAGGAAGATCAGCCAGACGGCGGCCATCACCCAGCCGTAGCGGTCCCAGGGGTCCCTCTCGGCGGGCGGCCTCGGCGTGGGTCGCTGCGGGCTGGTCATCGTCCCACCCTATTGCCGCTAGCGGCGGGCCTTCGAGCGCTTGATACCGGCGATGACCAGCGCGACGAATAGCCCCACCCAGACGGCGATGTTCAGCAGCACAGCCCACATCTGATCGGTCTGCCCGGTGGTGAGCATGCCGTCGGTGAGCGGCCAACGCGACAGGGAGACGAACCCGTACAGGGGCGTGAACCGGGCGATGTCGAGCATCACACCGTCCAGCGGCATGAACACATTCCCGAAGAAGGCGAAGAACGTCATCGAGATCGACGCGAGAGCCGCGGCCGAATCGGCGGTGAAGAACAACCCGACACCGAGCCCGAACAGACCGAAGATGAGGCCGACGCCCAGGATGATCCCCGCGGTGGCGAACCAGCGCCACAGGTCGTCGGCAGCAGCGCCCGTCAACGCACCGGCTGTGAAGACAGCCAGCAACGCGAGCACAGCGAACGAGAACGCGGTGATCACCTTGGTAGTCACGTACCCGGCCGTGGTCAGCGGGGTCATCGCGAGCTGGCGCCCCCACCCCTGCTTCGACTCGGCAGAGGCGAGCGAGGTCAGCGAACTCATGGCGACGGCGGTACCGTAGGCCGCCATGGACGTCATCACGTAGAACGCGACGTTTCCGTTGCCGGCCTGCTGAGACCCGTACGCGGAGTTCGCGCCGAACAGCAGATACATCACCACCGGCATCGCCAGGGTGAACGCGAGCGTGTAGGGGTTGCGCAGCTGTCGCAGGCCTTCGATCCGCAGCATCGTCGTCGTGGTCATCATCGGTCAGTCCTCCGTGAGGGTGGTGAAGGCGGTCTCCAACGTGGGCGCGGTGATCTCCAACCCGTGCGCGCCGGCGCCGAGCAGCAGGCCGGCGATGGCATCCGAATCGGCACTGCGCAGCGTGACGCGACCGGCGTCGACGCGCAGGTCGACGACGTCAGCGTGCTGCTGCAGTGCGCTCAGCAGTTGCTCAGCACCCTCCCGTGGAAGGGTCGCGGCGACGGAACGCGCGCCGAGACCGGCGCGCAGTTCTGCCGTCGGCGCATCGGCGACGATGCGCCCGCGGTGCATCACAACGGTGCGCCGCGCGAACTGCTCGGCCTCCTCCAGATAGTGGGTGGCGAAGACGATCGTGCGTCCGGCGTCGGCATCCGCGCGCATCACGTCCCAGAACCGGCGGCGTGCGGTGACGTCCATGCCCGCGGTGGGCTCGTCGAGCACGAGGATGTCGGGGTCGGCAGTGAGGGCGAGAGCGAACTTGACGCGCTGTTGCTCACCGCCCGAGCACTTCGACACGCGTCGGCGGGCGAGGTGCGCGAGGTCGGTTCGCTCGAGGATCTCGGGCACCCGGTCGAGCGTGGCCCGACCGTGCAGCGACGCGATCAACTGCACGGTCTCGCCGACCGTGAGATCCGAGAGCAGGCCACCGGTCTGCAGCACGGCCGCGATCACGCCCGATCGTGCGGCGCGGGCGGGAGCGAGTCCGAGCACGCGCGCCGTGCCCGCGTCGGGATCGGTGAGTCCGAGCAGCATGTCGAGCGCGGTCGTCTTGCCGGCCCCATTGGGGCCGAGCAGCGCGACGACCTCACCGCGGCGGATGCTGAGATCGACGCCGTCGACAGCCTGCACACGATCCGCGCCCGTTCCGAAGTGGCGGCTGATGCCGCGCAGCTCGATCACCGCGTCGGTCGGCGGCGCTGCGGTCTGCGCTGTGTGTGTCTGCGTTGTGGTGAGCATGCTTCCAGCATCGCGAGAGCGGGTCGCGGATGCCGGAGGGCGATGTCATGGGTTCGGCATGACATCTGTCATGCCGAACCGCGGCGATCAGGATGCCGGCAGCAGCATCCCCTCCAGGAAAGCCCCCAGCTCATCGACCGCGTCCAGCGGCAGGATCGCGGCGACGTACTGGTCGGGGCGCACGACGATCACCACGCCGTCACGCGACAGCTCGCGCGCCTCGAAGATGTCGACATCGGTCCACTTGCTCGGCCCGGCTGCGTACACCTTCTCCCAGTCGGTCAGCCCCAGCGGTCCGGTCTTGGGCGCGAACAACTCGGGCGCAGAGGTCACCTCGACCTCTTCGAACGGCTGCTGGAACACGGCCTTCACATCGAAGACGGCGTCGACATCAGCATCCGACGGAGTGAAGCGCGCGAACAGCGGCGCGGCCTTCTCCGCCCACGCACCCAGCGCAGCGCCGGTGCGATCACCGAACGCGTAGACGCGCCACCGGCCATCGGCACGCGCATGGTGTCCCAGGTGGATGACGTTGCCGTCACAGACGCGCACGACCTCGGCCGATTTGAAGCGCTTGCCGAGCGGGAAGCCCGCGGCGAGCGCCTGATGGGCATCGGTGCCGGTGATCATCGACGAGGTGTACTGAGTCATGAACCCGCTGGGGAACTCGGCCGTGCCGAGGTAGAACGTCGCCAGCTCGGTGGGGTCGGAGATCTCTTCGGGCTTGCGCGCCATCAGGCTCGACCACTCGCGGTCGAAGTCGATCAGCTGCTGCGCCACCGGGCGGCGCTCGGCGCCGTACGTCGCCAGCAACTCCTCGGGGCTGCGCCCGGTGAGCACGGATCCGAGCTTCCAGCCCAGGTTGAAACCGTCCTGCATCGAGACGTTCATGCCCTGGCCTGCCTTCGCGCTGTGCGTGTGACAGGCGTCGCCGGTGAGGAAGACGCGCGGCGTGCGCCCCGAGCCATCGATCACATCGTCGAAGCCATCGGTGACGCGGTGCCCCACCTCATAGACGCTGTGCCAGGCGACATCCTTGACGTCGATCGAGTAGGGGTGCAGGATCGCGTTCGCCTGTCGGATGATCTCGTCGATCGGGGTCTGCCGCACGCGGTGATCGTCGTCCTCGGCGACCGCGCCGAGGTCGATGTACATCCGGCTGAGGTAGCCGCCCTCACGCGGGATGTGCAGGATGTTGCCCGCCTCAGCGTTGATCGCACACTTGGTGCGCCAATCGGGGAAGTCGGTGTTGACCAGCACATCCATGACGCCCCAGGCGTGCGCCGAGATGCCGCCGACGTGCTTGCGTCCGATGGCCTCGCGCACCCCGCTGCGTGCACCGTCGCATCCGACCACGTACTTCGCACGGATCGTGCGCTCCCCCGCGCCGTCGCGCACGCGCACCTCGACCGGAAATGCGCCGCCCTCGTGCACGGTGAGTCCCACGAACTCGACGCCGTAGTCGGGCACGATGCGTCCCGGCCCGTCGGCAGCGGCCTCAGCGAAGTAGTCAAGCACGCGCGCCTGGTTCACGATCAGGTGCGGGAACTCACAGATGTCGTACGCGTAGTCGGCCGTCCGCGCGGTGCGAATGATGTTCTGGGGGTTCTCGGGGTCGGGGCCCCAGAAGTTCATCCAGCCGATGTTGTACGCCTCGGCGATGATCCGCTCGGCGAACCCGAACGCCTGGAACGTCTCGACGCTGCGCGGCTGAATGCCGTCGGCCTGCCCCAGCACCAGACGCCCCTCGCGCTTCTCGATCACGCGCGTGTTCACGTCGGGGTACTGCGACATCTGCGCGGCCAGCAGCATGCCCGCCGGTCCGGAGCCGACGATCAGCACGTCCACCTCATCGGGAAGATCGGTGGGGCGGTCGACACCCAGGCCCTCGGCGGGCAGCACCCGCGGGTCGTGGGAGACGTAGCCGTGGTGGTGGAACTGCATCGCTTCTCCTTCAGCAGGACGTCGTGGGGCGGATGCCGTCTGCATCCGCCCCTCAGAGGGTCAGGCCTTCGACAGGCCGTAGATCGGGCTCTTCGACTGCTCGGCCTCGTGGTCGGGGCCGAGCGGGATGCCGCTGCGATCTCGCAGCAGCAGCGTCGCCAGCAGGCCGATCACGGTCATGCCGGCGAGGTACCAGGTGACGGCCTCGGTCGAGCCGGTGGCCTGCACGATGGCCGTGGCGATCGTGGGGGCGAACGCACCACCGGCGATCGCACCGATCGCGTACGAGATCGAGACGCCCGAGAAGCGGATGCTGGCCGGGAACAGCTCGGTGTACAGCGCCGCCTGCGGACCGTAGGTGAAGCCCAGCCCGATGGTGAGGATGGCGAGCCCCGCGAACAGCAGACCGATGTTGCCGGAGTTCACCAGCGGGAACAGGGTGAACACACCCCCGAGCTGCAGGATCCATCCGAGGATGTACGTGTTGCGGCGGCCGAACCGGTCGCTGACCCAGCCGGCGATCAGCGTCGAGACCAGCCACGTCACGGCAGAGCCGGCGACGGCCCACAGCACAGGGCCCCGCTCCATGGCCAGCGGACCCTCGGGGTTGGTGGCGTAGCCCTGGATGTACCCGCCGGTGGTCATGTAGCCGACGGCGTTGTTGCCGGCGAAGACGAGTGCAGCGATGATGACGAGCGGCGTGTGCTTGCGGAACAGCTGCACGATCGGCATCTTGGCTTCTTCCTTGCGCTCGGCCAGCTCGGTGAACACCGGGCTCTCCTCGACCTTGCGGCGCACGTAGTAGCCCACGAGGATCAGCACGACGCTGAGCAGGAACGGCACGCGCCAGCCCCAGATGAGGAACTGCTCACCGGGGGCGATCGCCGTCATGGTCGCCATGACGCCCGAGGCCAGCAGCAGACCGAGCGGAACGCCGATCTGCGGCGAGGCTCCGAAGATGCCGCGCTTGGTCTTGGGGGCGTGCTCGACGGCCATCAGCACGGCACCGCCCCACTCGCCACCGGCCGAGATGCCCTGCAGAATGCGCAGCAGCACCAGCAGCAGCGGCGCAGCGAAGCCGATCGTCTCGTACGTCGGCAGCACACCGATCAGGGCGGTCGCGGCGCCCATCAGGATCAGCGTCCACATCAGCACCGCCTTGCGGCCGACCTTGTCACCAAAGTGTCCGGCTAGGAACGCGCCGAGCGGGCGGAATAGAAAGCTCACACCGACGGTGGCGAAGGCGATCAGTGCACTGTTCGTGCCGAGCGGCGCGAAGAAGAGCTGGCCGAAGACGAGCCCCACCGCCGTGGCGTAGATGAAGAAGTCGTACCACTCGACGGTCGTTCCGACGACCGTGGCGAACACGACTCTGCGGCGGTCCCGTGGGTTGGCGATGGTTCCCGTCGGTGTGAACCCGGGCTGTTCGCTCATGGTGCTCCTTTGACTTCCTCGTCGGTGACGTCGTTGTCGGTGGCGGCAGTTGCTTGCCACCCGTTCGGTGATCATATACGATTTCAAATACGACGCACAAGACATCGTTCAGACCGGCAGAATCGGCGAACGACCCAGCGCGAGGAGGCGCCCACCGTGACCGAGATCACCCGTCCCGGCAAGATCATCGCGATCCATCTCAACTACGTCTCGCGCTCCGACCAGCGCGGGCGCCGCCCCGCCGCCCCGTCGTACTTCTTCAAGCCGGCCAGCTCGATCGCGGGCACCGACGGCACCGTCGAACGCCCTGCCGGCACCGAGCTGCTTGCCTTCGAGGGCGAGATCGCCCTCATCATCGGCACCGCCGCCCGGCGCGTGTCGGTCGAGCAGGCCTGGGCGCACGTGGCACACGTGACCGCCTCGAACGACCTGGGACTGTACGACCTTCGCACCAACGACAAGGGGTCGAACGTGCGCTCGAAGGGCGGCGACGGCTACACCCCGGTCGGACCGAACCTGATCGCGGCGGCCGACCTCGACCCCGGTGCGCTGCGCGTACGCACCTGGGTCAACGGAGAACTCGCACAGGACGACATCACCGCCGGACTGCTCTTTCCCCTCCCCCAACTCATCGCCGATCTCTCGCAGCACTTCACGCTCGAACCCGGCGACATCATCCTCACCGGCACCCCGGCGGGGTCCAGCGTGATCGTGCCCGGCGACGTCGTCGAGGTCGAGGTCGACGCACCGACCGCGCCCGGGGCCCCCTCGTCGGGCCGCCTGCGCACCACTGTCACGCAGGGAGAGATCCCGTTCGACGCGCAGCTCGGCTCGATGCCCGCCGTCGATGACCTGCAGCGCGAAGAGGCCTGGGGCTCCCGCGAGGCCGCCGGCCTTCCAGCATCCGCACCCGCGTCCGCCGTCACCACCCACCCCACCCACGAGGGGTCAAAAAACGTCCCCTCCGCAGCACCCAACCCGACATTTCCTGACCCCTCATCGGCCGAGCCGGCCGCGGGGCTCTCCGCCGAACTGCGCGCCAAGCTGCTCGAGGCGCCCACCGCGGGCCTGTCGAGCCAGCTGCGCAAGCGCGGACTGAACTCGTGCTTCATCGACGGCGTCTCGGCCAACATCGCCGGCAGCAAGATCGTCGGCACCGCCAAGACGCTGCGCTTCGTGCCCGCCCGCGAAGACCTGTTCAAGACCCACGGCGGCGGCTACAACGCCCAGAAGCGCGCCTTCGACGCCGTAGAAGAGGGCGAGATCATCGTCATCGAGGCGCGCGGCGACGCCACTACCGGAACACTCGGCGACATCCTCGCACTGCGCGCCGTGGCACGCGGCGCAGCCGGTGTCGTCACCGACGGCGGTGTGCGCGATTTCGACGCCGTCGCCGAGATCGGCCTGCCCGTCTTCTCGCAGGGCCCGCACCCCTCGGTGCTCGGCCGACGTCACGTGCCCTGGGAGCACGACGTCACCATCGGATGCGGTGGCGCGACCGTGCAGCCGGGCGATGTCATCGTCGGCGACGGCGACGGCGTGATCGTGATCCCCGCCCACCTCGCCGAAGAGGTCGCCGACGACGCGCTCGCGCAGGAGCACGAGGATGCCTGGATCGCCGAGCAGGTCGCAGCGGGCCACCCCGTCGACGGCCTGTTCCCGATGAACGCGCAGTGGCGCGCTGCATTCGATGCACGCTCCGAACCGCAGACGGGTCAGGGCTGATGCCCACCGCAGGCGAGGGCAGTAAGTCGGAGCAGGCGTACACCTGGTTGCGTGAGCGCATCAGCTCGCACCGGTACGGCCCGGGCTACCGCCTCGTACTGGGCGCCATCGCCGAAGACCTCGATATGAGCGTCGTCCCGGTGCGCGAGGCGATCCGCCGCCTCGAGGCGGAGGGGCTCGTCACCTACGAACGCAACGTCGGCGCCCACGTGTCTCTCGTCGACGAAGGCGAGTACGCCCACACCATGCAGACCCTGGGTCTGGTCGAGGGCGCCGCGACGGCACTGTCTGCCCCTTTGCTCGACGAGAGCGCGCTCCGGCGCGCCGAAGAGATCAACGACCGCATGCTGCGGCTGCTCGATCACTTCGATGCGCACCGTTTCACCGAACTCAACCGCGACTTCCACTCCGTGCTCTACGAGCCGTGCCCCAACCCGCACATCCTCGACCTCGTCCACCGCGGATGGGGACGACTGTCGGGCATCCGCGACACGACGTTCGCCTTCGTGCCGGGCCGCGCCCGCCACTCGGTCGAAGAGCACACCCACATCCTTGAGCTCATCCGTTCCGGCGCCGACGCGCTGACCATCGAGCTCGCCGCACGCGACCACCGCTGGCGCACCATGGACGCGTTCCTGGATTCCCTCCACACCCACCGCGAAGAAGAAGGACGATGATGACCGACGTGTACACCCCGGCTGATCTGCCGCAGAAGATCCAGCACTACATCGACGGCGAGTTCGTCGACTCGGTCGACGGCGACACCTTCGCGGTGCTCAACCCCGTCACCAACGAGACCTACGTGCACGCCGCGGCCGGCAAGAAGGCCGATATCGACCGTGCCGTCGCGGCAGCCAAGGCCGCGTTCGAAGACGGCCCGTGGCCGCGGATGCTGCCGCGCGAGCGCTCGCGGGTGCTGCACCGCATCGCCGACATCGTCGAGTCGCGCGATGCCCGCCTCGCCGAACTGGAGTCGTTCGACTCGGGCCTTCCGATCACACAGGCGCTGGGCCAGGCGCGACGCGCCGCCGAGAACTTCCGTTTCTTCGCCGACCTGATCGTGGCGCAGGCCGACGACGCCTACAAGGTGCCGGGCCGCCAGATGAACTACGTCAACCGCAAGCCCATCGGGGTTGCGGGCCTGATCACGCCGTGGAACACGCCCTTCATGCTCGAATCGTGGAAGCTGGGCCCGGCGCTGGCCACCGGCAACACGGTCGTGCTGAAGCCGGCCGAGTTCACGCCGCTGTCGGCGTCGCTGTGGGCGGGCATCTTCGAAGAGGCCGGCCTGCCCAAGGGTGTGTTCAACCTCGTCAACGGCTTGGGGGAGGATGCCGGCGATGCGCTGGTGAAGCACCCCGACGTGCCGCTGATCTCGTTCACCGGCGAGAGCAGCACCGGTCAGCTGATCTTCGGCAACGCCGCACCGTATCTGAAGGGCCTGTCGATGGAGCTGGGCGGCAAGAGCCCGGCGATCGTGTTCGCCGACGCCGATCTCGATGTCGCCATCGACGCGTGCATCTTCGGTGTCTTCTCGCTCAACGGCGAGCGCTGCACGGCGGGTTCGCGCATTCTCGTCGAGCGGGCGATCTACGACGAGTTCGTCGAGCGCTACGCCGCCCAGGCGCGTCGTGTGAAGGTCGGGCACCCGCATGACCCGGCCACCGAGGTCGGGGCGCTCGTGCATCCCGAGCACTACGACAAGGTGATGAGCTACGTCGAGATCGGCAAGACCGAGGGGCGTCTGGTCGCCGGCGGTGGCCGTCCCGAGGGCTTCCCGACGGGCAACTACGTCGCCCCGACGGTGTTCGCCGATGTCATGCCCGACGCCCGTATCTTCCAGGAGGAGATCTTCGGTCCCGTCGTGGCGATCACGCCGTTCGAATCGGATGCTGAGGCACTGGCTCTGGCCAACAACACCAAGTACGGTCTGGCGGCGTACGTCTGGACGAACGACCTCAAGCGCGGGCACAACTTCGCGCAGTCCGTCGAGGCCGGCATGGTGTGGCTGAACTCGAACAACGTGCGCGATCTGCGCACCCCCTTCGGCGGTGTGAAGGCGTCCGGCCTCGGCCACGAGGGCGGCTACCGCTCGATCGATTTCTACACCGACCAGCAGAGCGTGCACATCACGCTCGGCGAACCCCACAACCCCACCTTCGGCAAGAACTGAGCAAGGAAGCCGTCATGACCGACAAGACCGCGAAGACCCTCACCTCCTCTGGCTTCTCCGTCAGCCAGGAGGCACCCATCAACAGCGATAACCCGGTGGCGACGCCCGCGTCGACCCCGCCCGACATCCTGCGCTGCGCGTACATGGAACTCGTCGTGACCGACCTCGCCGCGTCGCGCGAGTTCTACGTCGACGTGCTCGGCCTGTACGTCACCGCCGAGGACGATGAGGCGATCTACCTGCGCTCGACCGAGGAGTTCATCCACCACAACCTGGTGCTGCGCAAGGGGCCCATTGCCGCGGTGGCCGCGTTCTCGTACCGGGTGCGCAGCGCCGAGGACCTCGACCGGGCAGTGGCGTTCTACACCGAGCTCGGCTGCGATGTGCGCCGCAACCCCGAGGGGTTCGTGCTCGGTATCGGCGACTCGGTGCGCGTCGTAGACCCGCTGGGCTTCCCGTACGAGTTCTTCTTCGAGACCACGCATGTCGAGCGGTTGTCGTGGCGCTACGACCTGCACACCCCGGGTGAGCTGGTACGTCTGGACCACTTCAACCAGGTCACCCCCGACGTGCCGCGCGCGGTGCGCCACTACCAGGACCTCGGTTTCCGCGTCACCGAAGACATCCAGGACGAGTCCGGCACCGTGTACGCGGCGTGGATGCGCCGCAAGCCCACGGTGCACGACACAGCCGCGACCGGCGGCGACGGCCCCCGCATGCACCACGTCGCCTTCGCGACGCACGAGAAGCACAACATCCTCGCGATCTGCGACAAGCTCGGCGCGCTGCGCAGATCGGATGCCATCGAGCGCGGCCCCGGCCGCCACGGCGTCAGCAACGCGTTCTACCTGTACCTGCGCGACCCCGACGGGCACCGTGTCGAGATCTACACCCAGGACTACTACACGGGCGACCCCGACAATCCGGTGATCACGTGGGACGTTCACGACAACCAGCGCCGCGACTGGTGGGGCACCCCGGTGGTTCCCAGCTGGTACACCGACGCCTCGCTCGTGCTCGACCTCGACGGCAACCCGCAGCCGGTGATCGCGCGTACCGACAGCAGCGAGATGGCCGTCACGATCGGCGCCGACGGGTTCTCGTACACCCGCCCCGATGAGGGCGAGAAGTCGATGCCCGAGTGGAAGCAGGGCGAGTACAAGCTCGGACACCAGCTGTGACGCTGCCCGCCGAGACCATCGCAGCACTGGCGGCGGAGCTCGCCGAGGCCGAACGCACCCGCGGGGTGATCCCGCGGATCACGGCACGGTATCCGGATGCCACCATCGAGGACTCCTATGCCATCCAGGGCGTCTGGCGCGACTCGCAGGTCGCTGCCGGACGCCGTCTGGTGGGGCGCAAGATCGGGCTCACCTCGAAGGCCATGCAGCAGGCGACGGGCATCACCGAGCCCGACTATGGCGTGATGTTCGATGACACCGTCTACGCAACGGGATCCGAGATCCCGTTCGACGACTTCTCGAACGTGCGTATAGAGGTCGAGCTGGCGTTCGTGCTGAAGCAGCCGCTCGAAGGCCCCGACTGCACGCTCGATGACGCCCTCGCGGCGATCGATTACGCGGTGCCCGCGTTGGAAGTGCTCAACTCGCACATCGAGCTGGAGGGTCGCACGATCGTCGACACGATCAGCGACAACGCCGCGTACGGGGCGATGGTGCTGGGTGATGTGCGTCTGCGCCCCGACGAGATCGACCTGCGCTGGGTGCCCGGCGTGCTCTCGCGCAACGGCCAGATCGAAGAGACGGGCGTTGCGGCGGGTGTGCTCGGGCATCCGGCCACCGGTGTGGCGTGGCTGGCGAACAAGTTCCATCAGCACGGCGCGCGCCTGGAGCCGGGCGAGATCATCCTGGCAGGATCGTTCACACGCCCGATGTGGGTCGAGCGCGGCGACACCGTGCTCTGCGACTACCGCGAGATGGGAACGATCGAATGCCGCTTCGTCTAGAACCGACCTTCCGCGAGGCGCTCGCGCAGGCCAACCGGCCGCTGATCGGTATGTGGCTGAGCGCCGGCTCGACGTTGAACGCCGAGATCTGCGCTGGTTCGGGTCTGGACTGGCTGATGATCGACATGGAGCACGGGCCGAACACGCTCACGACCGTGCAGCAGCAGCTGCAGGCCATCGCCGCCTACCCGACCACCTGTGTGGTGCGCGTACCGGTGAACGATGCGGTGATCATCAAGCAGGTTCTCGACACCGGCGCACAGAATCTGCTGGTGCCGATGGTCGCGTCGGCCGACGAGGCACGCGCCGCCGTCGCGGCGGTGCGCTATCCGCCCGAGGGCGTGCGCGGGGTGGGTTCTGCGCTCGCCCGCAGCGGCCGCTGGGGCCGCGTCGTCGGCTACGTGCCCAACGCCTCCGAGACGGTGTCGCTGTTCGTGCAGATCGAATCGGCGGATGCCGTCGACGCCGCCGCCGAGATCGCCGGCGTCGACGGCGTGGACGGCGTGCTGGTGGGCCCGGCCGATCTGGCCGCGTCGATGGGCGTCCCCGGTCAGCAGGGGCATCCCGATGTGGTCGCCGCCGTGCACCGGGTCTTCGCGGCGGTGCGCGCCGCGGGCAAGTACGTGGGCGTGAACGCCTTCGACCCCGCCGCGGCCGACGCCTACCTCGACGCCGGCGCCCGTTTCGTCACGGTCGGCGCCGACGTGACCCTGCTCGCACGCGGCTCTGAGGCTCTGGCGGCGCGGTTCATCCCGGCATCCGATGCCGAGTCCGACGCGTACTGACCTTCTCCCTGTATGTCACATGCTCGGCACCGTGACGGTGCCGAGCATGTGACGTATACGGCGCATGTGCGCCGCGGCGATCAGAGGCTGACGAGCACCAGTACGGTCATCAGCACCACGCCCGAGCCGAGCAGCGTCACGAAGGTGTACCCGAGGATGTCGCGCATCTTCAGACCGGCGATCGCCAGCACGGGCAGCGCCCAGAACGGCTGGATCATGTTCGTCCACTGGTCGCCGTAGGCGACCGCCATGACGGCCACCGCGGGGTCGACACCCAGTTGGTCGGCGGCATCGAGCATGATCGGCCCCTGTACGGCGAACTGCCCGCCACCCGAGGGCACGAAGAAGTTCACGACACCGGCGGCCAGGAACGCCAGCACGCCGAACGTGACCGGAGTGGCGATCGCGACGAACGAGTTCGAGAACAGTTCGATCAGCCCCGAGCCGGCCATGATGCCCAGGATGCCCGCGTACAGCGGGAACTGCACGAGGATCTCGCCGACGTTCGATGCGGCCTTCTTGGTCAGGTGAATCAGTTCGAAGGGGTTGCGCACCAGCAGCAGGATCAGCGCCAGGAACGACCAGTTGACGATGTCGAGGGTCAGCGTGCCGCCCTGAACGAAGTGCACGACGAGGTAGACGGCGAGCGCCGCACCGAGCGCGAGGGTGAGGATGCGCGACGCGTCGACGCGGTCGGCGGGGGTGACGACCTGGTCGTCGGCCTCATCATGCTCCTCAGAGCCGACGTGCACCGGCAGCTCGAAGATCGGGTCGTCCTTGCGCGGACGGATCAGGAAGAACAGCAGCGAGCAGACGACGATCACGCTGACGGCGGCCAGCAGGTTCCACGTCGAGAACAGCGTCTCGGTGACGGGGATGACCTCGTCGTTCAGAGCCGGTGCAAGGAAGGATCCCGGCGTCGCTGCGGTCAGTGGGCCCGAACCCGAGTAGCCCATGTGCCAGACGACGAAGCCCGAGTAGCCGGCGGCCACCAGCAGCGGGAAGTGCACCTTCATGCCGCGCTTGCGTGCCTGTACGGCGACCTCACGGGCCAGCAGGGTGCCGACGATGAGGCCCAGCCCCCAGGTGATCAGGCAGGCCAGGGCCGCGACGATGAAGACGAAGACGTACGCGAACGCCGCGTTGCTGGGCACTCGGGCGAGCCAGCCGAGCAGCTTGCGCACGGGGCCGGTGTTGGCGAGCATGTACCCCAACAGCAGGATCAGGCACATCTGGGTCATGAAGGCCAGCAGGCCCGCCAGACCGTCGCCCCAGCTGACGACGACGTCGACAGGGCTCGTCTGTGTCAGTGTCATCGCGAGGATGGCGACGATGAACGTCAGGACGATCGCGAAGGTCAGCGCCGAGGGAATCCACTGTTCGAGGAACCTGTTGATGGGGCGCATGAAGCTGCGCTTGCCGGGGCGTGTCTGCGTCGTGTGCATGACAGCTACTCCTTTGTCTCTGGGCACACGTGTCCGTGCCTCAAAGACCATAGCGAATTCACGGCTGCGGCTTTGGCATCGCACAGCCTCGACACGCACACTGGAGACATGAACTTCGACACCCTGCGCGCCCTCGCCGACCGCGCCGCCCTGTTCACGGCCCTCCGGCAGGACCAGCTGGTCGCCGCCGTCGACGACCTGGGCGAGCACCGCTGGAGCGTCGACCTCTCGGCAGGAGTGTTCACCTTCGCCGCCGATGCCGACCCGTCGCGCACTCTGCAGGCGACGCCGCACCTGATCGCTTCCATCGCACCGGGCCCCCGCTCGCTGATGTGGTCGTGGGCACTCCCCGAAAGCTACGACACCACCGTGGCCGACCGCCTACGGACGTACGGCGAGCAGCACGGCATCGCCGAGCTCACGGCAGGCGAGGTCGCTCTGCCCGACGGCGATGACGGAGACTCCGTGCTGTCATCGGTCGCGCACCTGGTCGGCGGCGCGGCCGTCGAGATCACCGGACTGTCGCCGTACTACATCGCCAACGTCGGAGACACGCGCGCGGTGATCCTGCTCGACGCTGCGGTACCGACGTTGAGCGTCAGCACCGCGGTGCAGGCGCTCCCCCGTGTGCTCGCCGGCCTGACGATGCGCGATCCGCGGGCCTCCGTCTGGGATCTCTCGCGTCTGGCCGGGTGGCGACTCGAGTGGGCCGATGAGTCGTTCTCGGCGGCCGTCGTATCGGATGCCACCGGCACCGCCACATTCCGGTTCGACGAGCACGCCCGCATCTCCGGCATCGAGAGCACACTCACCGGCGCCTGAACCGGCGGATGTGCGACCCTGGAGGCATGCGCAACGCGATCATCCGGTTCGGTGCACTCTACGTCTTCAACGCGGCGGCGCTGCTGCTGCTCGGTCTGCTGCTGCCGAGCGTGAGCGTGGGCTGGCACGCCCTGTGGGCCGCCGTCGTGCTCACCGCCGCCGCACTGCTGATCAAACCCGCGCTGCGCGCGGCGTTCCGCAAGGGCGTCGCGAAGTCAGCGCATGAGCGCACGAAGCTCGGCGAGAAGGCAGTGCAGTACGCCAGCGTGTTCGCCGTCGAGCTGATCGTGTGGATCGTGACCGTGCTGCTGAGCGGTGTGCGCGTCAGCGGATTCTTCTGGGGCTGGGTGCTCCCGCCCGTGCTGCTGCTGATCGGCTGGGTCGTCTACGACCGCCTCGACGACCGGTTCCGCGCGAAGGCGGGCCAGATCTACGACGCGACCTCGGCGAAGATCACCGGGCGCCGCCCGTCTCCGGCATCCGACGCTCCCGCTCCCGACTCCCCCGCGACCCGCGCGGGGCGCGAGGAGCTCGCCGACGGGCTGACACCCGAACAGCGTCGGATGCTCGACGACCTGGGGTGACGCACGCCGCGCCGCGGCGGCGCGTACGGCGTCTCGCTACGCCCGCTCGGCGGCCTCGACGACGTTCGTCATCAGCAGCGCGACGGTCATCGGGCCGACACCGCCCGGGTTGGGCGAGAGGAATCCGGCGACCTCGGCGACGTCGGGATGCACGTCGCCGTACACCTTCGACTTGCCCGTCTCGGGGTCATCCTCACGGGTCACTCCCACGTCAAGCACGGCGGCGCCGGGCTTGACGTCGGCTGCGCGGATGAGGTGCTTGACCCCCGCGCCGGCGACGATCACATCGGCCATCCGCAGGTACGGCGCCATATCCGGCGTGCCGGTGTGCACCTGGGTGACCGTGGCATTGACGTCGCGCCGCGTGAGCAGCAGCCCCATCGGCCGGCCGATCGTGACGCCGCGACCGACGACGACGACGTGCTTGCCCGAGAAGTCGTAGCCGTTGCGCACGAGAAGCTCGATCACGCCGCGGGGCGTGCACGGCAGCGGTGTGTGGATCGGCGCGTTGACGTTGAGCACCAGCCGGCCGAGGTTGGTCGGATGCAGACCGTCGGCGTCCTTGGCCGGGTCGATGCGCTCGAGGATGGCATCGGTGTCGAGGTGCTTCGGCAGCGGCAGCTGCACGATGTAGCCGTGGCACGCCGGGTCGGCGTTGAGCTCATCGATCAGCGCTTCGACCTGCTGCTGGGTGGCATCCGCCGGCAGCTCGCGCTGGATGGAGTTCATGCCGATCGCCTCAGACTGGCGGTGTTTCATGCCGACGTAGAGCTGCGAGGCCGGGTCGGCCCCCACCAGCACGGTGGCGATGCCGGGCACGATGCCGCGGGCACGCAGCGCCGCGACGCGCTCGGTCAGCTCACTCTTGATCTCGGCCGCAGCGGCCTTGCCGTCGAGGGTCTTCGCCGTCATGTCACGGTTCCTTTCACGGCCGTTCCCTCCCCTCCCACGAGGGGTCCCCTCCCACGAGGGGTCAGAAAACGTCTGGTCCGGGCATGCCCAGGCGACGTTTCTTGACCCCTCGTGGGGCGGGACGGGCCCTCGCGGGGAGGGAACGAGAGGGGGTTACTGCTGGAGGTCGGGGTACAGCGGGAAGGCCACCGCGAGAGCGTCCACGCGGGCGCGCAGCGCGTCGATGTCGGCACCCGGCTGCAGCGCCAGGGCGATCACGTCGGCGACCTCGGTGAACTCGGCGTCGCCGAAGCCGCGCGTGGCGAGCGCCGGCGTGCCGATGCGCAGCCCCGAGGTGACCATCGGCGGGCGCGGGTCGTTGGGCACCGCGTTGCGGTTGACGGTGATGTGGATCTCGTGCAGCAGGTCTTCGGCCTGCTTGCCGTCGATCTCGGCGTCACGCAGGTCGACCAGCACGAGGTGCACGTCGGTGCCGCCCGAGCGCACCGCGACACCGGCGTCCTTGACGTCCTGCTGCGACAGCCGGTCGGCGATGATCGACGCACCGCGCAGCACGCGCTCCTGACGCTCCTTGAACTCCGGCGAACCGGCGATCTTGAACGCCGTCGCCTTGGCGGCGATGACGTGCATGAGCGGACCGCCCTGCTGACCGGGGAAGACAGCCGAGTTGATCTTCTTCGCGATGTCGGCGTCGTTCGTCAGGATGAAGCCCGAGCGAGGGCCACCGATCGTCTTGTGCACGGTCGACGAGACCACGTGCGCGTGCGGCACCGGGTTGGGGTGCAGGCCCGCGGCGACGAGACCGGCGAAGTGGGCCATGTCAACCCAGAGCAGTGCGCCGACCTCATCGGCGATCTCACGGAACGCGGCGAAGTCGAGCGTGCGCGGGTACGCCGACCAGCCGGCGATGATCACCTTGGGCTTGTGCTCGATGGCGAGCGCACGCACCTCGTCCATGTCGATCTTCGAGGCCTCGGGGTCGACGCCGTACGCGACGATGTCGTACAGCCGACCCGAGAAGTTGATCTTCATGCCGTGGGTGAGGTGGCCGCCGTGGTCGAGCGACAGGCCCAGCAGCGTGTCGCCGGGACGGGCGATGGCGTGCAGCACGGCCGCGTTGGCCGTCGCGCCCGAGTGGGGCTGGACGTTGGCGAACTCGGCGCCGAAGAGCTCCTTGGCACGCGAGATGGCCAGCGACTCGGCGACGTCGACCTCTTCGCAACCGCCGTAGTAGCGGCGGCCGGGGTAGCCCTCGGCGTACTTGTTGGTGAGCACCGAGCCCTGCGACTGCAGAACCGAGACGGGCACGAAGTTCTCAGAGGCGATCATCTCGAGGTACGTGCGCTGGCGGTTCAGCTCGCGCTCGAGAACCTCGGCGATCTCGGGGTCGACCTCGGCGAGCGGGGCGTCGAAGTAGCGGTCGGTCATGGCAGTCTCCTGTTCACAGGGGAAATAGGGAATGTTCCTCATCGGCCCAGGCGCGCGGTCGAATCCCATGAGGTCGCTCCCCGGTGGTGACCCACCCAGACGCCAGTCGCGACGCACATGAGTCTAGCGGATCGGCCGGACTTAGACCGTTGCGCGTTTCCCGTGAACCGATAGGTTTTGTTCATGGCCCTTCCAGATTCCCTCCCCCTGATCCCCTCCCCGATCTCGGCCACGGCCGGAGAGGGGCGCCTCGCACTGACGCCGGGCACCATCGCGCACGGGTGCGAGGCAGCATCCGCCGCCCTGATCGACGCCGTCGAGCGCCGTACCGGCACCCGCCTCACCACGTCGGATGCCACCGATGACGCCGCGACCACGATCGCTCTGCGGGTCGACCCGGCAGTGGCCGCCGCCGAGGGTTACACGCTGCGCGTCGCCGAGACCATCGAGGTGGTCGGCGCCGATGCGGCCGGTCTGTTCTACGGCGTCCAGACCCTGTTGCAGCTGCTGCGCGAGGGCGAGGACGGCTGGGGATGGCAGCGCGCCGAGGTGTCGGATGCCCCCCGCTTCGCCTACCGCGGTGTGATGCTCGATGTCACCCGCCACTTCTTCCCCGTCGACGAGGTCAAGACCGTCATCGACCGCGCTGCCGCGCTGAAGTTCAACCACCTGCACCTGCACCTCACCGACGACCAGGGCTGGCGCATCGAGATCGATGCCTGGCCGCTGCTGGCAGAGAAGGCCTCGACGACGTCTGCCAACGGCGACGCCGGCGGCTTCTACACGAAGGACGACTACCGCGAGATCGTCGCCCACGCGGCATCGCGGCATGTCACGATCGTTCCCGAGATCGACCTGCCCGGCCACACACACGCGATCGGCGTCGCCTACCCGGATCTCGTCGAAGAGCCTGTGCTCAACGACGAGCTCGTGCGCGCCACCGAGGCGTGGGGGCAGCAGCTGCCCGTGCGCGGCGAGCCGTTCACCGGCTGGGGCGTGGGCCACTCCAGCGTGCGCATCCGCGACGAGCGCACGTACGACTTCGTGCGCGACGTGCTCACCGAGCTCGCCGAGATCACCCCCGGCCCGTACCTGCACATCGGTGGCGACGAGTCGCTGGGCACCTCGGCCGAGGACTTCGCGTACTTCGTCGAGCGCGCGACGGCGATTGTGCAGCAGATCGGAAAGACTCCGGTCGCGTGGCACGAGGCCGGCGCTGCCGCCGAGATCGCCACGGGCACGGTCGGCCACTTCTGGGGTGCCCTCAAGCCGTCCGAGCTGCACGCGTCCGAGGCGGCGCATTTCGTCGCGCGCGGCGGTGGGCTGATCCTGTCGCCGTCCGACACGATCTACCTCGATATGAAGTACGACGCCGACTACCCGCTGGGCCTGGCCTGGGCGGGCCTGATCGACGTGCGCCGCTCGTACGAGTGGGAACCGACCGACATGCTCGATGTGCCCGACGAGGCGATCCTCGGCATCGAGGGACCGCTGTGGACCGAGACGGTGCGCACCTTCGAAGACGCAGATCAGCTGATCTACCCGCGCATCGCGGCCGTCGCCGAGCGCGCATGGACGCCCGCGGGATCGCCGCAGCTGACCTGGGACTCGTTCCGTACCCGACTGGGAGCAATGGCTCCGCTGTGGCAGGCTGACGGCATCCACTTCCACCGCGCAGCTGAGATCGACTGGAGCTCCTGATGACCCCGACCACCGACTTCCGCGGATCGCGGGTCGTCCATTCCGCACGCCTGGTCGACGGAGATGGTTCGATCACCGAGAACGCGTGGGTGCGCTTCGAGGATGGCCACGTCGCCGCCCGCGGCACGGGAACGGACTGGACCGATGCGGACGACGTGGTCGATGCTGTGTCGGTCGCCGGTCCGGGTGCGCTGCTGTGCCCTGGATTCATCGACATCCACGGTCATGGTGGCGCCGGCGCCGCCTATGACGACGGCGCCGAGGCGATCCGCACCGGCCGGAAGATGCACCGCGCGCACGGCACGACGCGTGCCGTGATCTCGTTGGTGACCGCGAGCGTCGACGCGCTCGCGCAGCAGGCCGCCGTGATCGCCGATCTCGCCGAGTCGGATGCCGAGATCCTCGGTAGCCACCTGGAGGGCCCCTTCCTCGATCCCGGCCATCAGGGCGCGCACGAGCCGTCACTGCTGCGCCACCCGCAGACGGCCGACGTGGCGCGCCTGCTGGAGGCCGGCCGCGGGACGGTGCGTCAGGTCACGATCGCGCCGGAGCTGCCCGGTGGCCTCGACGCGGTCCGTCAGATCGTCGCGTCGGGCGCGGTCGCCGCGATCGGTCACACCGACGCGGATGCGGATGCCGCACGCGCGGCCTTCGAGGCGGGCGCATCGATCCTGACCCACGCGTTCAACGCTATGAACGGCATTCACCACCGCACGCCGGGGCCGGTCATCACTGCCGCGGCCGATCACCGCGTGGTGCTCGAGGGCATCGCCGACAACATCCACCTGCACCCGAACATCATCAAGCTGCTGTTCGACGTCGCGCCAGGTCGCGTGGCGCTGATCACCGATGCGATGGCGGCGGCCGGTAGCGCCGACGGTCACTACGACCTCGGCGCGGTGAAGGTCACGGTGAAGGACGGCGTCGCCCGCACCGACGACACCGGTTCGATCGCGGGTTCGACGCTGACGCAGGACGTGGCGCTGCGCAACGCCGTCGCCGCGGGTGTGCCGTTGGCCGAGGCCGTCCGCGCCCTCACATCGACGCCTGCCGGCGCGATCGGATACGGCGCTTCGCTGGGAACGTTGCAGCCGGGCTTCGTCGCCGATGCGGTGTTGATGAGCGACGGGTTCGACGTGCAGGGCGTCTGGGTCGGAGCGGCGCCGACGCGCTCTTGCTGAGAGAACGGGGTTCGGGCCGCCGTACTCCCCAGCACGGCGGCCTCGCGTCCCCAGGAGCCGGTCGGACCGAAGGCTCCTCCCCCGAGGTCTTCGGCCCGGACCGGGTCATCGATGCGATACCCCGTGCATCGATGCTGCAACGCCGCCCCCCGGTGGTGCTGCAGTTCGCTCCGAGTAATGAGACGCCGCTGTATCGGGTTCATTACGCGGGTCCCAACAAATTTCTCGAGAAAGTTCCGCTGCCCGGTTGGGGAGTTCTCCACAGGGTTGGTTTCGCTGATCGTTTGTGGCCAGAATTGGGAGGACGCGTGATGAAACGACACTTCACGCGTCTCTTCGTGTGAGCGCGTTCCGATAGGCGCGTGGTGAGGACATCAAGTGGGAGACCAGAAAGCCGATCATTCGGCATCCGCCGATGCAGACCTGGTGTTGCGTGCGCGATCGGGCGACACCGAGGCATTCGCGGAACTCTGGCGACGACACCACATGTCCGGCCTGACCGTGGCACGGTCGGTGACGTCATCGATCGACCCGGACGATCTGGTGCAAGAGGCCTACGCCCGCATCTACCAGGCGATCCTCAAGGGCGGCGGCCCGAATGGGTCGTTCCGCGCGTACCTGTTCACCAGCATCCGCAACACCGCGGCGGCATGGGGGCGCTCCCGCCGCGAGGTTCCCATCGATGAGATGGACGCGGTCGTCGATCCGCACAGTACCGACTCGGCCGCCGATGAAGCGTTGGATCGCGGGCTGACTGCTCAAGCGTTCCGGTCGCTTCCCTCGCGCTGGCAGGAAGTGCTCTGGTACTCCGAGATCGAGCAGATGAAGCCGGCCGAGATCGCACCTCTGCTCGGGATGACCGCCGGCGCGGTCTCCCAGTTGACCTTCCGCGCGCGGGAGGGCCTGCGCGAAGCGTGGATCCAAGCGCATCTGCGCAGCGTCGCTGAGGGCTCCGAGTGCCAGTGGACGATCGAACACCTCGGCGCTCATTCACGCGGCAATCTCGGACCGCGTGCGCAGCAGCGTATCGACGCGCACCTCGCCTCGTGCACGCGGTGCATCATCGTCGCCGCCGAGGCGAAGGACGTCTCCGGGCGCCTGGCGATCGTCATCCTTCCGCTCGTACTGGGCGCTGGCGCCGCCTCCAGCTACCTCGCCACTTTGCAGGGTGGCGGTGCGCCGATCGTCGCATTGGCCGCGATGCCCGCGGGTGTGGTGGATGTCGCCACAATCGGCGGGACGACATCAAGTGTCGGTGCACCGACGATCTCCGGGGCGGGCGCGGTACCGCCGAGCATGGGCGGCGCCGAAGCTGCGGGAGCCGCGGGCTCCGGCAGCACTGGCGCGGGTGCGGGTTCCGTCGCCGGAATCGGCGCACTGGTCGGTGCGGGTTCGGCCGCGCTGGTCGTCGCCGGCGTCGTCGCCGCTGTCGCGGTAGTGCCCGCATTGACGTCGGCGGGCAGCGCCACCTCTTCACCGAGCGCCTCGCTGTCGGACTCGTCGGCGATCACTTCCGAGGTGAACCCCGACACATCGAGGCCACTTGAGAACCCGCTGGTGATCGAGGTCGACGACGAGCCGCCGGCGGCGCCGTCGCCCCTGCCGGGCGTCGAGGCTGCGCCTCCGGCCGACGAGACCACCACCAGCGAACCCGCCGCGCCCGAGACGGCCCCCGCGCCCGACCCGAGCCCGGAGCCGACGGTCACACCCGAGCCGAGCCCGACTCCGACGGTCACACCCGAGCCGACTCCGACGGTCACGCCCGAGCCCACTCCCACCGTGACGCCGAAGCCGACAGTCACGCCGAAGCCGACACCCACCCTCACGGTCACGCCGAAGCCGACACCGACAGTCACGCCGAAGCCGACCGTCACACCGACGGCCCCACCGACGCCAACGCCAACGCCAACGCCAACCCCAACGCCAACCCCCGTACCCGAGCCAGAGCAGGATCTCGCACCGATCGTGTGGGACGGTCAGCGCGAGGTCTGGGTCGACGACGCATTGAGGACCCACTACGTCCTGTCCATCAGCGGCACCCCGAACGCCGTCGTGCAGGCGTGGATGGGTGGCCGCGCCGGCGGAGGCGATGAGATCGTCCTCGACGGCCACGGCGAGGGCCTGATCGATCTGCGTCCGAACGGCCTGCAGCTCGCGTTCGGCACCGAACTCGGGTTGCGCTACGTCATCGACGGCGAGCCTGGCGAGTGGACGTACTTCACGATCGAGAGCGCCCTCCGCCGGTAGCGACCGCTCACCCGGCATCGGCGTGGGCCAGCGCGCCCGCCGAATAGACTGGACTCATGTCCCAGGATCCCGCCACCGAAGCCGGTGTGACCCGCCCGAACGTCACCCCGCTCGACATCATCCGCGTGCTCGTGCTGCTGGCAGCCCTTGCCAGCCTCGCCCTGTGGGGCTTCGCCACGTGGGCGATGCCGTGGAGCATCGTCGTCGGCATCGGTGCGCCGCTGATCGTGCTGGTGCTGTGGGCGCTCGTGCTCTCATCGAAGCCCGTGCTGCGTCTGCACCCGTTCCTGCGCGCCCTGGTCGAACTGCTGATCTACGTGGGTGTCACGCTGGCATGGTGGTCGATGGGCTCCACGTGGATCGGCATCGCTTTCGCCGTGGTGGCTGTCGCAACGGGGGTCATCTCCGGGCGCCGCGCCTTCCGCTGATCCCCGCGTCGCCATGACCGACGTCGTCGCGCTGCTGCGGACCGAACTCGGCGATATCGTCGATACGACGTCCGGCGCGCTCGAGGCCGCCAGGGCCGACCGTAGCGGACATCGTTCTGCCGGGCGCCCTCTGGCCGTGGTGCATGCCAGAACCGTCGACCATGTGCAGCGCACGATGCGCATCGCCTCGCAGACCGATACCCCGGTCGTGGCCCGCGGTGCGGGTACGGGCCTCGCGGGCGGCGCGAACGCCGGCCCCGGCGAGATCGTGCTGTCGACAGCGGCGATGACCGGCATCCTCGAAGTACGGCCCGATGATCTCATCGCGGTCGTCGAGCCGGGCATCCTCAACGCCGACCTGAACGCGCATCTGGCACACCACGACCTGTGGTGGGCGCCCGACCCTGCCAGCCGCGAGATCAGCACGGTCGGCGGCAACATCGCCACCGGTGCCGGCGGCCTGCTGTGTGCAAAGTACGGCGTCGTGCGCGATGCGGTGCTCGGGGTGGATCTGGTGCTCGCCGACGGACGGATGCTGCGCCTCGGCCACCGCACGGTGAAGGGCGTCACAGGCCTGGATCTGACCTCGCTGGCGATCGGTTCCGAAGGCCGACTGGGCGTCATCGTGGGTGCGACGCTCAAGTTACGCCGGCGCCCTGCGGGCGTCGTCTGCACGCTCACGGCTTCGTTCCCGACAGTGAGCGCTGCGGCAGCGGGCGCGGCCGCAGTGACGGCCGCCGGCGTGCAGCCGTCGATCATGGAGCTCATGGACGCCACGGCGCTAGCCGCCGTCCACGATCTGCTGGGGATGCCGCTACCAGCCGCGCGATCCGCGCAGCTGACCATCCAGACCGATGGCTCGGCCGCACGCGACGAGGCTGCCGCGATCGCACACGTGCTCGAAGCGTCCGGCGGCACTGTCGCGGTCACGGATGATCCGGATGCCGGCGAGGAACTCCTGCGCGTGCGCCGCTCCATGCACCCGGCGATGGCCGCGCTTGGCACGACGCTGATCGAGGACGTCGCTGTTCCGCGCAGCGCGATGGCGGCGATGTTCGACGAGATCGAGCGGATCGAGCAACAGCACGGCGTCAGCATCCCGACCGTCGCGCATGCGGGCGATGGCAACCTGCATCCGAACTTCATCTTCGACGGCGAGGACGTACCCGATCACGTCTGGGCCGCCGCCGACGATCTCTTCCGCACGGCGGTGCGGCTGGGCGGCACCCTCACCGGTGAACACGGCATCGGCATGCTGAAGAGCCGCTGGTTGGCCGAGGAACTGGGTGCTGACCAATGGCAGCTGCAACGCGATATCGTGCGCGTGTTCGATCCACAAGGAATCCTCAACCCGGGAAAGGTGTTCGATGCCTGATATCCACGTCAGCGCCGCGGTGATCGTCGACCGCGCCGGCCACGCACTCGTGGTGCGCAAGCACGGCACCACCCGGTTCATGCAGCCCGGTGGCAAGCCCGAACCCGGCGAGACCGCCGCGCAGACGCTCATTCGGGAACTGGAGGAGGAGCTCGCTCTGCGGGTCGACGAGACGGCGCTGCAGCCGCTGGGAAGGTTCGTTTCGGCAGCGGCCAACGAGCCCGATCACCGCGTGGTCGCCGAGGCATTCGCGCTGCGGGCGGAATCTTCGGACGTCGTCGTGCAGGCCGAACTGGCCGAGCTGCGTTGGCTCGCCCCGGGCGATATGCACAGCGTTCCGCTCGCCCCGCTCAGCGTGGAGCATCTGCTTCCGCTCGCGTGGCGCTGAGCGGAAGCAGATGCCGGCCCGAGGGCCGGTGCTGGCTCAGATGCCCTGCCAGGCGGGCTTGTTCTCGTAGCTGTAGCGGTAGTAGTCGGCAAGCTTCAGTTCGCTGGCGGCGGCTTCGTCGAGCACGACCGTCACATGCGGATGCAGCTGGATGGCCGAGGCCGGCAGGATCGCGCTGACGGGCCCTTCAACGGCCCCGGCCACGGCGCGCGCTTTGCCCTCACCGAACGCGAGCAGCACGAGGTGCTTGGCGCGCAGGATCGTTCCCAGCCCCTGGGTGACGCAGTGCCGGGGCACGTCGTCGATCGAGTCGAAGAACCGGGCGTTGTCCTCACGGGTGCGCTCGGTGAGCGTCTTGACGCGTGTGCTGGAGGCGAACGACGAACCGGGCTCGTTGAACCCGATGTGGCCGTCTGTGCCGATCCCGAGGATCTGCAGGTCGACGCCGCCCGCGGCCGCGATCGCCGCCTCGTAATCGGCGCCGGCGTGCTCGACGCTCTCGATGGCTCCGTTGGGCACGCGGATCCGATCGGGGTCCAGCCCCAGAGGTTCGATGACCTCGCGGGTGATGACCGAACGGTAGCTCTCGGGGTGGGCCGGATCGATGCCGACGTACTCGTCGAGCGCGAATCCACGCAGGTGCGATACGTCGTGGCCGGCCAGGCGATCACGCAATGCCTCATAGACCGGCAAGGGAGTCGACCCCGTGGCAAGCCCCAGCACGGGCTCGGCGACCGTGTCGATCAGTCGAACGATCTCGTCGGCGATGAGCGCGCCTGCTTCGGCCTTGCTGGGGAGGATGACGACTTCAGCCATGGGGGACGATCTCCTTGTCGAGTGCGGTGGTATCTGCAGGTGCGCTGCCCAGCAAGGCGGCCCCGATGGCCGCCACCGGCGAGTCCGCCGGAAGCATCTCTATCCTCTCATCGAGGTGCAGCGACCCCAGGAACGGTGACGTTGCCGCATCTGCTCGCAACGCGGTGCGGATGCCGGGCTCGAGCCGTTCGGCGAGAGCGGTCAGTCCACCGCCGATCACGACGCTCTCGACATCCACCGACAGCACGAGCGCCCGCACCGCCGCCGCCACGCCGCGGAACAGGTCGTCGCGCAGCACGGTCGCAGTCGGGTCACCGGCATCCGCGGCGTCGAGGATGTCTTTCACCGGCAGATCGACCTCGCGTGCCCAGGCGCGAGCCAGTGCTCCCCCGCCGCACATGGTCTCGATGCAGCCGCGCTGTCCGCAGCCGCACACGCGGCCCTGCGGATCGACCGAAAGGTGGCCGATCTCGCCGGCGATGCCGCGAGACCCGCGCCAGATCCGTCCGTCGATGACGATGCCGGCCGCGACCCCCGTGCCGAGGTTGAGGTAGGCGATCGGGGTGTTGTCGTCGCGCAACGACGCAGCACCCAGGGCAGCGGCCTTGACGTCGTTCTCGACGAAGCAGGGCAGGTCGAGCGCGCGCTGCACCTGCGCCGCGATGTCGAGCGACTCCACCCCCAGGTTGACTGCGTGCAGCACTCTCCCCGCGCTCGCGTCGACGAGCCCGGGAATGCCGATGCCGATCGAGCGGATGTCAGAACCGGGCAGCTGGTCGCGGAGGGCACGAGTAGCGTCGAGGATGCCCGCGATGACGGCGTCGCCGCCGATGCCGGTCGGCTGGCGGACGTCGGCGAGGATCGCGCCGTCATCGGCACGCGCGATTCCGGCGATCTTCGTGCCGCCGATGTCGAGGCCGATGCGCACGCCTGGATATCGGTTCACGATCGTCATATTTGTTAGTACACCTTACGAACCGCCTTTCGCGCAACATGGCGCGCCGCGGAGCCCTCGGGTTACCCAAACGTTACGGCGCAGCCTGCGCCTTCGCCGCTCCGCACACCCCGCTCAGCGCCCGCGTCATTTACCATGAGTTCAATACGTCGCGCAATCCGTTGGGGGGCTGTTCCGTGACTGATGTGATCTCCGGACCCGATACGGGTGCCTCTTCCGAGGGCTCCGAATCGGTCGACACGCGACCCCCCGGCGATATCGACCGCCCCATGGAGTGGGCGCCCGCTGAACCCGCTCCGAAGAAGCGCCGCCTCGGCCTGTGGGTCGGCCTCGGCGGCGGTGCTCTGCTGCTGGTTGCCATCGGCGCGTCACTCGTGCTGATCGCTCCGGGGACGACCGTGGCCGGCGTGGCCGTAGGCGGCATGACCCCTGGCATGGCCGCGGATGCCATCAACAATCGCATCGCGACCACCGACGTCACCCTCACGGATGTCGACCAGGAGGCACAGGTCAGCGGCGCCGCCCTCGGAGCGAGCATCGATGCAGCTCTGCTTGCCGAGCAGGCGTTCGCCGAGCGGCCGATGTGGAACCTCGGCGCTTGGATGGGCGACTCCGTCACGGCGGCGATCACCCTCGACGCCGACACCGCCACCAGCGCGCTGCGCGCCGCAGCCCCCACCAGCTTCACTGCCGCCACCGACGCCGAGGTCATCTTCGACGCCGACGCGGCGAAATACATCGCGACTCCCGCCGCTACCGGCACGGGCATCTCGGTCGACGACCTGACGGTCGCGTTCACCGAGGCCGTGAACAAGGGTGAGACGACGCTCGAGTTCTCGGGCGCTCCCACGACCGTGGAGCCTCCGATCACCGATGAGAAGGCGACGGCCGGCGTCGAGCAACTCAACACCATGCTCGGCACGATCGGATTCTACGTCGGCGACGAGCGGACGGTACCGGTCGCCCCGAACGTGGCCGCGAGCTGGCTGAGCGTCGAGGCCGTCGACGGCGAACTGCAGATCATCGCCGATTCCACCCAGATCCAGAGCACCGTCGATACGCTCGCAGAATCCGTCAACAGAGAGGCCGTGCCGGCCAAGAACATCGTCGACTCGGGCGGAAACGTGCTACGCACCGAGACTGAGGGTGCCACCGGCCGAGAGCTGGCCGACACGACCGGTATGGCCACCGAGTTCGCCGCCGCGCTCGAGAAGGGCGAGGCGGCCTACCCGCTCACCGTCACCGAGACGCCCTTCGAGACCACCGATGTCACCCGTAGCCTCACGGTCGACATCAGCGACCAGCGCACCTATCTGATCGAGAACGGCAAGGTCGTCAAGTCGTGGCTGGTCTCGACCGGACTGCCCGGCACCCCGACGGATCTCGGGCACTTCCGCGTGCGCGCGCATGTCCCCATCCAGGACATGCGCGGCACGAATGCGGACGGCTCGAAGTACGTCACCAAGGACGTGCCCTGGGTGCTCTACTTCAACGGCGACGAAGCCTTCCACGGCACGTGGTGGCACTCCAACTTCGGCAACCGCATGAGCCACGGCTGCGTCAACATGACCTTCGACGCCGCCAAGCAGGTGTACGACGCTTCCCCCCTCGGACTCGAGGTGTGGGTGCGCGAGTAACCTCGGCACGAAGACGGAAGAGGGCGGATGCTGACAGCATCCGCCCTCTTCCGCGTCTCGGACGCGACCCGATCAGGCCAGTGCGTCGATGACGCCGTTCAGGGTCTGCGACGGGCGCATGGCCGCCGCGACCTTCGCCGCATCGGGCCGGTAGTAGCCGCCGATCTCGACGGGCGCACCCTGCACAGCGTTCAGCTCGTCGACGATCGTCTGCTCGTTCGCAGCCAGGGTCTCGGCGACCGGTGCGAATGCAGCGGCGAGCGCGGCGTCCTTCGTCTGCTTCGCCAACTCCTGTGCCCAGTACATCGCCAGGTAGAAGTGGCTGCCGCGGTTGTCGATCGTGCCAAGAGCACGGCCGGGCGAACGGTCCTCTTCAAGGAACGTGCCGGTCGCAGCGTCCAGCGTCTCGGCGAGGATGCGTGCGCGCTCGTTGCCGACGCGGTCGGCCAGGTGCTCCAGCGATGCGGCCAGGGCGAAGAACTCACCCAGCGAGTCCCAGCGCAGGTAGTTCTGCTCGACGAGCTGCTGCACGTGCTTCGGCGCGGAACCACCGGCGCCCGTCTCGAACAGCCCACCGCCCGCGAGCAGCGGCACGATCGAGAGCATCTTGGCGCTGGTACCGACCTCGAGGATCGGGAACAGGTCGGTCAGGTAGTCGCGCAGCACGTTGCCGGTCACCGAGATGGTGTCCAGGCCGTGGCGCATGCGCGCCAGCGTGTAGCGAGTCGCCTCTTCGGGCGCGAGGATCGTGATCGTGATGCCGGCGGTGTCGAGCAGCGCGAGGCCCTGGTGCACCTTGGCGATGATCTGCGCGTCGTGCGAACGGTTGGCGTCCAGCCAGAACACGGCGGGTACACCCGTGGCGCGTGCCCGCGTGACCGCGAGCTTGACCCAGTCCATGACCGCGATGTGCTTGGTCTGCGTGGCACGCCAGATGTCGCCGGCGCCGACGGTGTGCTCGATGAGCACGGTGCCTTCGCTGTCGACGATCTGCACCACGCCGTCCGCAGCGATCTCGAAGGTCTTGTCGTGGCTGCCGTACTCCTCTGCGGCCTGCGCCATCAGGCCCACGTTCGGCACGGTGCCGATCGTGGCGGGGTCGAGCGGGCCGTTGGCGATGACATCATCGATCACGGTCTGGTAGACGCCGGCGTAGGACGAATCGGGGATCACAGCAAGGGTGTCGCCCTCGGCGCCGTCAATGCCCCACATCTTGCCGCCGTTGCGCACGAGAGCAGGCATCGAGGCGTCGACGATCACGTCGCTGGGCACGTGCAGGTTGGTGATGCCCTTGTCGGAGTTCACGTACGACAGGCGCGGGCCATCGGCGATCGCTGCCTCGAACGCGGCGGCGATCTCGTCGCCCCCGGCGATGTTCGACAGACCTGCGAGGATCGAGCCGAGACCGTCGTTGGCGCTCAGGCCTGCGTCGGCGAGCTGCTGGCCGTAGCGGCTGAAGACGTCGGCGAAGAATGCCTTGACGACGTGGCCGAAGATGATCGGGTCGCTGACCTTCATCATGGTGGCCTTGAGGTGCACCGAGTAGAGCACGTCATCGTTCCTGGCCGCTTCAAGCGTTTCGGCGAGGAAGGCATCGAGGTGCTTCGCCGACAGGAAAGTGGCGTCGATGATCTCGCGCGGCAGGACCTTCAGTCCCTCCTTCAGCACGGTGGTGGTTCCGTCGGCGGCGATGTGACGGATGCTCAGGACGTCGTCGTGCGCGGCGACCCACGAGCGCTCGTTCGACTTGAAGTCGTCGTGCCCCATCGTGGCGACACGCGTCTTCGAGCCCTCGGCGAACGGCTTGTTGCGGTGCGGGTGCTTCTTGGCGTAGTTCTTCACGGCCAACGGGGCACGGCGGTCGCTGTTGCCCTCGCGCAGCACGGGGTTCACGGCCGAGCCCTTGATGCGGTCGTAACGGGCCCGCACGTCGCGCTCATCGAGGTCCTTCGGCTCGTCCGGGTAGTCCGGGACGTCGAAGCCCTGCTGCTGCAGTTCGGCGATTGCCGCCTTCAGCTGCGGGATCGATGCCGAGATGTTCGGCAGCTTGATGATGTTGGCCTCGGGCAGCGTGGCCAGGCCGCCGAGCTCGGCGAGGGCATCGCCGATCTGCTGCTCGGGGGAGAGCTTCTGGGGGAAGGCGGCGAGGATGCGTCCTGCCAGCGAGATGTCACGCGTCTCCACCTCGATGCCTGCCTGGCTCGTGTATGCCTTGATGATCGGCAGGAAGGACGCGGTCGCCAGGGCCGGCGCCTCGTCTGTGTAGGTGTAGATGATGGCGTCGTCGGTCACCGGATCTCCGTTCGCGAGGGCTTTTTATCTCGATACCAAGATACCCGAGTGCATTCGTACGACAGCATTCTCTCCAACGTCGCGCTGTAGGGGCTAGCCTGGGGACATGTCGGAACTGCGTATGGTCGAACTCTCCGCGACGACGATCGTCGCTGTCAACAAGCTGTCGCTCAAGCCCGGACAGGAGCAGTTCCTCGCTCCGGTCTCCTATGGCATCGCCGCCACGGTCGTGAACCCCCAGACCACGTGGCAGCGCGTCGTGCTCGACGGCGACCAGGTCGTGGGCTTCGTCAGCGCAAGCTTCGACCCCGAGGCGTTGGAAGAGACCTTCCGCAGCGTGCTGTGGCGCATCAACGTGGATGCCGATGATCAGGGCCGCGGTGTCGGTCGCTTCGCTGTGCAGGCTCTGATCGACGAGGCCCGCGCCCGCGGCGTCGATCACGTGAACGTGATCTATGAAGCCGGTGATGGGGGCCCCGAAGCGTTCTTCCGACGCGTCGGCTTCGAACCGGTCGGCGAGACCGAGTACTCCGAGGTCATCGCCGAGATCCGCGTCACGCCCTGAACCGGCGGCGGGGTCTCGAATCCCCTCCCCCATCGAGGCCCCGTCGCCGCTCGCCTTTTCTCAGGACGATCGCAAGTTCTCAGGACGAATCAGCCACCAGCATCCTGCAGAAGTGCATTCGTGCTGAAGAAGTGAGCACCCGTCAGCGGCTGTCCCGCGGCGGATCGTCACGATGCGGGCGCGTCCACATCCCGAGCACGTCCGAGGTGCGGTTGATCACGTCGGTGGTGCGTTCCATGAGAGTGCGCGCGGCATCGCGCAGCGCATCGGCCCCGTCGGGTTGCAGCTTCTCACCGCGCACGCTGCGTTCGGCGAGATCGAAGGCGCGCTCGAGGCGCTCCACAGCGTCGCGGTACGCGCCGTAATCGGATGCCGTCACCCGCTGCTCCTCGTTCGGCCGGAGCTCCCGCGCCTCCTGCACCGCGGCGAGGAAGGCCGCGGTGGCGGGGGCACGGGCATCCGACATCGCGGGGAACGCGAGCAGTTTGTCGGGGTCGGTCTCGTACTCCATCCACCGAGTGAGAACGGCGTCGTGGCGGTGGCGCATACGCTCCAGCGGGGCGCCCCCACCATGGCTCAACGCCGTACGCTCGGCGACTACCCGTGCACGGGCGGCCTTGACCCGAGCCGTCGCGGCCTTCGACGCCAGCTGCGCCTCGCGCAGCGCGCGCCGTGCGGCCGCCACGGCGCCGGAATCCGTCCGCGACGCGGCACGGTCGGCCGTGACCCTCGTCGCCTCGGCGCGAGCCACACGTGCGTTGTCGGCGGCGACGCGGGCGTCCTGCTGCGCCTGGCGCAACTCGAGCCGCGCCGCGTCGTAACCGAGTCTCTTGTTGCTCACGCTGGCCCTCCGTGACACCACGACAGCGGTGGTCGCCCCGCCGATGACGACGGGTGCGACCCACCACAGCTCTGCTGCCACCGCCCAGAACGGATCCACACCTTCAACCTAACCACGTGCTGCGCCGCTCGGAACAGAATCACACCAGAGTCTGCTGCCAGGCCGCGTGAAGCTGCGCGAACTTGCCCGAGCCACCGATCAGCGCCTGCGGGGTGTCGTCCTCGATGATGCGGCCGTGCTCCATCACCAGCACCCGGTCGGCGATCGCAACCGTCGACAGCCGGTGCGCGATGATGATCGCGGTACGGTCGGCGAGGAGCGTCTGCAGTGCGTCCTGGATCAGGCGCTCGGACGGGATGTCGAGCGACGCGGTCGCCTCGTCGAGGATCAGCACCGCCGGGTCGGCGAGGAAGGCCCGCGCGAACGAGATCAGCTGACGCTGCCCCGCGGACACGCGCCCGCCACGCTTGTTGACGTCGGTGTTGTATCCGTCGGGAAGGCTCTCGATGAATCCGTCCGCGCCGACCGCACGGGCAGCCGCACGGATCTCATCGAGCGTGGCGTCCGGCTTGCCGAGCGCGATGTTGTCGGCGACCGTGCCGCTGAACAGATATGCCTCCTGTGTGACCATGACGATCGCGCGGCGCAGATCCTTGGGGTGCAGCATGCGCAGGTCGACACCGTCGAGGGTGACCGTACCGATCGACGGGTCGTAGAACCGCGAGATGAGCTTGGCCAACGTCGACTTGCCCGCTCCCGTCGTGCCGACCAGGGCGATGGTCTGCCCCGAGGGGATGTCGAGCGTGAAGTTCGGGAGGATCGTCTTCTCGCCGTTGTACCCGAAGGTGACCTCGTCGAAGCGGATCGCCCCACGCGACTCCCACAGGTCGACCGGCTTGTCGGGGTCGGGAACGGTGGGCACCTCGTCGAGTACTCCCGAGACCTTCTCCAGTGCCGCCGTGGCGGACTGGTAGGAGTTCAGGAACATCGCGATCTCTTGCATGGGCGCGAAGAAGTTGCGCACGTACAGCACCGTGGCCAGCAGCACGCCGACGCCGAGAGCGCCGTCCGACACGCGGATGCCGCCCCACAGCACCACAAGAGCGATGGTCAGCGCCGACACGGCTATGAGCCCCGGTTCGAACGTGCCGAACAGCACCATCGAGCGGCGGTTCACGTCGCGGTAGTCGCCGGCGACCTTGCGGAATGTCTCATCGTTGCGGGGTTCCTTGCGGAACGACTTCACGGCGCGGATGCCGGTCATCGTCTCGACGAACTGCACGATCACCTTCGCACTGATCACGCGCGACTCGCGGTACACCAGCTGGGAGCGCTTGTAGAACCAGCGCATCAGCAGTGCCAGCGGAATGCCGGCGAGCGCGAGAATGAGCCCGGACTGCCAGTCGGCGATCACCAGGGCGATGAAGGTGAACACGCCGAACAGCACGCCCGAGACGAGGTTGTTCAGACCGCCATCGAGTAGCTCACGGATCGAGTCGAGGTCGCTGGTCTGGCGCGAGATGATGCGCCCCGACGTGTACGACTCGTGGAACTCGAGGCTGAGCCGCTGGGTGTGCACGAAGATGCGCTTGCGCAGGTCGAGCAGCACGGCCTGGGTGATCTTGGCGGCGAGCACGACGTACAGGCCGATCAGCGCCGACCCCAGGATGCCTGCCACCAAGTACACGATGGTGACGGTGATCGCCGGCATCCAATCGGCGTTCTGGAGCAGTTGCGGGAGTGCGCGGTCGAGCGCGATGCCGATCAGGATGGGGCCGGCGACCTGCAGCGCAGTCGACACGACGAGCACGAGCGCGGCGACGACGATGCGCAGGCGCAGCGGCGTCACGAGCGACCCGAGCAGACGCAGTGAGCGCTGGCGGATGGCGCGGCTCTCTTCCCGCGTGTAGTCGGAACGATCCTCGTTCTGGGTTCCGGTGATGCTCATGCCTGCACCTCCTCGTCGTGGGTCTGGTCGTGCGGGGCGCTGCCCGCTTTCTCGTCTTGCTGACGCGCGTGTGCCTCGGCGACGGCGTCGGTGATGATCGGGATCGCGTCGGTGCGGGCGGCCTCCTCGGCTTCGAGACTGGAGATCACGTGCCGGTAGTGCGCGCTGGTGCGCAGCAGTTTGGAGTGCGTGCCGACCGCGCTGATGCGCCCGCGTTCGAGCAGAGCGACCCGGTCGGCGAGCGCGACCGTCGAGGGACGGTGCGCGACGATCAGTGCGGTCGTGTCGGCGAGCACGTGGCGCAGTGCTTCCTCGACCAGGGCCTCGGTGTCGACGTCGAGTGCCGACAGGGGGTCGTCGAGCACCAGCACCTTGGGTGCGGCGGCCACGGCGCGGGCGAGTGCCAGGCGCTGGCGCTGTCCGCCCGACAGGCTCAGACCCTCTTCACCGATGATCGTCTCGACGCCGTCCGGGAGCTGATCGACGAAGCCCGCCTGGGCGACGTCAAGCGCCTCGCGCAGCACGCGCTCGGCCTCCTCGCCGTGCAGGTCGAGCTCCGCACGGCCGAGCAGCACGTTCTCACGGACGGATGCCGAGAACAACGTCGCGTCCTCGAAGGCCATCGCGATGTGGCGGCGCAGTTCCGACAGCTGCAGGTCGCGAACGTCGACGCCGTCGAGCGTCACGCGTCCGCCGGTGACGTCGTAGAGCCGGGCAGGCAAGGTCGTCAGCGTGGTCTTGCCGCTGCCGGTGAGTCCGACCAGGGCCAGGGTCTCGCCGGGCTCGAGCACGAGATCGATGCCGTCGAGCAGGTCGCGCTCGGCGGCGCCGGCGTCCTGATAGCGGAAGTGTGCGCCCTCGAAGGCCAGGCGTCCGCGGGGCTCGGCGATGTGCTTCGGGCTCTCGGGGTCGGTGATCGTGTTGGTCTCCTGGAAGATGTCGAACACGCGATCGGTCGCCGTGCGGGCATCGAGCATGAACGAGAACAGGAAGCCGATCGATTCGATCGGCCAGCGCAGCACGGTCGCCATCGCGAAGAACGCGAACAGCTGCGGCACGTCGATCGCACCATCGGCGATCAGCCAGATGCCGGTGATCAGGCTCAGCCCGAACGCGATCTGGGGCATCAGGTCGAGCCAGAACCAGATCTCTCCGACGGCGCGAGCCTTGCTCAGCTCAGTCTGGCGCAGGGTCTCGGCTTGACGGCTGAAGCGGGTCAGCGCGTGCTTGCCACGGCCGAACGCCTTGAGCACCCGGATGCCGTGCACGCTCTCCTCGACGCTGGTCGCGAGGTCGCCGGCCTGGTCCTGGCTACGGCGCGCGAGCACGCCGTACCGCTTCTCGAAAAGGTACCCCTGGATCCACATCGGGATGCCGGTGACCAGGAAGATCGTGCCCAGCAGCCAGTGCCAGCGGAACAGCAGCACGGCGCCGATGCCGATCGTGAGGATGTTGACCACCAGCAGGATGAGACCGAACGCGATCCAGCGCCGGATCAGGCCGATGTCCTGCATCATGCGGCTCAGCAGCTGCCCGGACTGCCAGCGGTCGTGGAACGCGACGGGCAGGTTCTGCAACCGCGAGTACAACTCGGAGCGCATCTGGAACTCGACCTCGGTGGCCGGGGTCAGCACGAACCAGCGGCGCAGCCACACCATAGCCGCTTCACCGAGCGCGAGTGCGAGCACTCCGAAAGCGCCGACGGCGATCAGACCGGTGACGCCCGAGGTGATCGGGCCCTTCACGATCTGCTCGAGGACGATTGGGATCATCAGGGCGATGACGGCGGCGGCGAGCGCACTGATCGCACCGCCGATGAGCCGGCCGATGATCGGGCGGACGAAGGGCTTCAGGCGCAGGAGCGCGGCGACGGTGGACAGAGACGACGAAGAAGCGGTGACAGACATGACTCTCAGTTGCGTTGCGAGCGGAAGACGAAGACGATGGCGGATGCCCGTGGCATCCGGTGTGAGGCAGTGCGACGCGCCGTGTCAGTGGCGCGGACCGCGATCAATCACGCAGGCGGGCTGCGCGCGAGCCGAGGGCGATGAACGTGACAATCGTCGTGGCCATGGTGTCCTCCTCAGGCTCGGCTTCGTCGGCCGGTCGGCGCGACAGCCTTTGAGCATATTCCCGTAAACGCATCTACCGCAAGAGAAATTTCCGACCCGGCACCGCGCTCGGCGGTGACCTCGTGATGCGCGTTGCGCCCGAAGACGCTCTACGCTCCGTCGCCGACAGTTTGTATCCAGTCCAAGTTCTGCGCATTTCGGCGAACAAGTTGACGCGCTGGAGCGCTTTACCCTAGCTTGGGACTCCAGCGGTCTTACCAGTGGCCGTGCATCATTCTTACGTTTCAGAGCGGAGCCGTAATGGGCATTCTCCCTACCCTTTTCCCCTCGGGCCTGCCCCTCGCGGACGAATGGACAACGGATGGCGTCAGCAACGAATCTATCGTCTTCCCGTATGACGGCACGGTTGTCGCCGAGGCGCCGGTAGGAGAAGTGGCCCACGCCGAGCGGGCGCTCGAAGCGGCGCTCGCGGTGCAGCCCGAGGTGGCCGCCCTGAGCGCGGGAGTGCGCCGTTCGATCCTGCTCGATGTGGCGGCCGAGCTCGAACAGCACCGCGCCGAACTCGAAGACCTTCTCGTGCTCGAGACGGGCAAGCCGCTCCGTGATTGCCGCACCGAGGTGGATCGCACGCTGTTTACCTGGCATGCGGCCGCAGAGGCCGTGGCTCAGCTGCGGGGCGAGACGGTGCCGCTGGACATCCAGTCCGGCGGCGAAGGACTGATCGGGTACTGGACCCGCAAGCCGATCGGCGTCGTCATCGGCATCGCCGGATTCAACTACCCCCTGCTGCTGTCGAGCCACAAGATCGCACCCAGCATCGCCGCGGGGTGCGCCGTGATCTGCAAGCCGGCACCGCAGACGCCACTGGCCACGCTGTGGCTCGTCCACCTCGTGCGCGAAGTGCTCCGACGACACGGCGCTCCCCTCGCTGCGGTGCAGCTCGTGACCGGCGGCCCCGACGTCGGACGCACGCTGACGACAGACCCCCGCATCGGGGCGGTCAGCTTCACCGGCTCCGCCGCAGTGGGCCATCAGATCGCTCGCGACTGCGCTCCACGCAAGGCACTTCTGGAGCTTGGATCCAATGCGGCACTGGTCGTGGCTCACGACGCCGACCTCGCGGCGGCGGCGAACGCTGCGGTGCAGGGCGGCTTCTACGCCAACGGGCAGGCATGCATCTCGGTGCAGCGCGTCATCGTCGAGGCCGCGGTGGTCGATGAGTTCTCGGATCTCGTCGCACAGCGGATGGCGGATGTCTCCGTCGGAGACCCCCGCGACGAGGATACGCAGGTCGCCGCGCTGATCGATGAGCGCTCCACCGAGCGCGTCCTGGAGTGGATCGCCGAGGCCGTCGACGGCGGAGCGCGGGTGGTCTCCGGCGGCGGCCGTCGAGGCACAGCCCTGGAGCCGACCGTTCTCACCGACGTTCCGCAGGGAGCACGGGTCTGGGACGAGGAGATCTTCGGTCCGGTGATCTGCATCCAATCGGTCCCGGACTTCGACGCTGCCGTCGCTGCCGTGAACCACTCCCGGTACGGGCTGCAGGCGGCCGTGTTCACCACCTCGCTCAAGACGGCGTTCCGCGCCGTCGAGGAGTTCGAGGTCGGTGGCGTCATCGTCAACCACGTGCCCGGCTACCGCAACGACGTCATGCCCTACGGCGGTGTCAAGGACTCGGGCATCGGTCGCGAAGGTCCCCGATTCGCCGCCGAAGAGCTGACCGTCACCCGCATGGCCGTCATCCGGCCGTAGAACGAAGAAGGATCCCATGGACTACACCAATCTGTTCCGTCTCGACGGCCGCAAGGCGGTCGCCGTCGGCAGCGCCAGCGGCATCGGCCGCGAGAGCGCGCTGGCCCTGGCCGCTCACGGCGCGCACGTCGTCTGCGCCGACCGCAACCTCGACGGTGCCGAGGAGACGAGCCGGCTCATCCGCGAGCAGGGTGGCACCGCCGAGGCTCTTCAGCTCGACGTGCTCGACTCGGCGCAGGTCTTCGACGCGGCGGCTGAGCACAACGATGCCGACACGCTGCTGTTCACCGCCGCGACGAACGTGCGCAAGCCGCTGCTCGACTACTCGTCAGACGAGTACGACCGCGTCGTGGCGCTCAACCAGCGTTCGAGCTTCGACCTCATCCGCGCGTTCGGCGCGAACATGGTCGGGCGCCAGGGCGGCAGCATCATCGGGTTCTCCTCGATCCGCCACGTCGTCGTCGAGCCTGGCCAGGGCGTGTACGCGGCCAGCAAGGCGGCCACTGTCCAGTTGCTCCGCACCGCTGCGGCCGAGTTCGGACACGCCGGCGTGCGCGCGAACGCGATCGCTCCCGGGTGCGTCGACACGCCTCTCACCGACGCCATCAAGGCAACTCCCGAGTGGTACGACGCGTATGCCTCGAAGAGCGCGCTGGGACGTTGGTCGAAGCCGAGCGAGCTCGCCGGCGCCGTCGTGTACCTCGCGTCGGACGCATCGACGTTCGTCACCGGCAGCGTGCTGTACGTGGACGGCGGGTGGACGGCTGTCGACGGACGGTTCACGCCCCCGATGAGCTAGACCCCGCCGCCGACCCCGAACCCGAGCAGGAGACGATCCCGATGAATGCCCCTTCGCCACCACCCGCGTACCGCGTCATCGCCGAGCGCATCGAGCAGGCCGTGCTGTCCGGTGAGCTCCGGCCGGGTGACCACCTGCCCAGTGAGCGCGAACTCGTCGAGCAGTACGGCGTGAGCCGGCCGACCGTGCGAGAGGCACTGCGGGTGCTGCAGAGCAACCACGTCGTGGAATCGCGTCTCGGCGATCGGCGTGGCCCCGTGGTTCTGCCGCTGAGCTCTGCCCCGCTGGAGCGGGCGTTGAAGCAGGCGACAGCGCTCAGCGGCGCCGATCTCTCGTCGCTGTTGCAGTTCCGAATGGTGATCAGCAGCGCCGCCGCCGTCTTGGCCGCGCACCACCGCGATGACGAAGAGCTCGCGGCACTCGAACGCGCCAACGCACGCATGCGCGCCAGCGTCGGAACGAACCCGGTCGCCTTCGGAGAAGCCGACCTGGAGTTCCACAAGGTGCTCGCCAAGGCCAGTCGGAACACACTGCTCGAGCTGGTCAACGAGGCCGTGCGCGGCGCCGTCCTATCGCTCATGGAGCAGAAGATCTCCTCGGCATCCGACAGCCGTGTGCTGATGCAGTCGCTGATCCATCACCACGAGGAGATGCTCGACGCGATCCGGCGACGCGACGGCAAGCGCGCCGCCTGGCTCACCCGCGACGACACCTACTGGCACTATGTCGACTTCGTCGAGCCCGAGCAGCAGGAGGCCCTGCGCGCTCTGGCCGACGAGGTCAAACCGCAGTGACGACCCACCCCTGACGTCACTGCCCGCTTCACCTTTACCCGTTCACTGCAATGTCGCATACAGATGGAGAACACCACATGTCCCGTGCTCGTACCCTGACCCTCACGGTGTCGACGCTCGCCGTCGCCACACTCGCACTGACGTCGTGCACGGCCGGCAGCTCCGGCGGTGCCACCGCCGATCCGGCCGGCACTGACTCGATCACCGTCGCACTCACCGGCCCGCCCGCGAACCTCGACTTCACCACCACCGCGGGCGCCGCCATCCCCCAGGCGCTCCTCGGCAACGTGTACGAGGGGCTCGTCCAGGTGAACCAGGACGGCGAGCTCGAGCCGCTGCTGGCGGAATCCTGGTCGCTGAGCGATGACCGCACGGTGGTGACCTTCACACTGCGCTCGGGCGTGACGTTCTCGAACGGCGCGGACTTCACCGCCGAAGACGTCAAGTTCAGCATCGATCGCGTGAAGTCGGATGCCTGGACGTCCGGGCTCAAGACGAAGATGGACATCGTCGAGTCGGTGAACGTGCTCAGCGACACCGAGGTCGAGGTGGTGCTCTCGCGCCCCAGCAATGTCTGGCTGTACGACATGGCCACACGTGTGGGTGCGATGTTCGATGAGAGCGGCGTCGCAGATCTTGCCAATCAGGCAATCGGCACGGGGCCGTTCACGGTCGAGTCGTGGAAGCCGAACGAGGCGATCGACATGGCCGCCCGTTCCGACTACTGGGGCGATGCACCGAAGGTGAGCACCGCGACGCTGAAGTACTTCGCCGAGGCGACGGCGACGACGAACGCACTGCAGTCGGGCGATGTCGACGTCATCTACAACATGCAGGCACCCGCACTGCTGTCGGCGTTCGAGGGCAAGCCCGAGTTCCAGGTGCTCAACGGCGAGTCGACCGGCGAGATCGTGCTGTCGATGAACAACCGCGTCGCTCCCTTCGACGACGTCCGGGTCCGCCAGGCGGTGATGCACGCGATCGACCGCCAGGCGGTGATGGATGCGGCGTGGAACGGCAACGGCACCCTGGTCGGCGCGCCGGTGCCGCCGAGCGACCCGTACTACGAGGACCTCAACGGCGTGTATCCGTTCGACCCGGCGAAGGCCAAGGAACTGCTCAAGGAAGCCGGCGCGGAGGGCGTCTCGATCACCTTCACCGTCCCGACCCGTCCGTATGCGACCGCGATCTCGGAGATCGTCGTCGCGCAGCTCAAGGACGTCGGCATCGACGCCAAGATCGCTTCGGCGGAGTTCCCCGCGGTCTGGCTCGACGAGGTCTTCACCAAGCACGACTACCAGATGTCGATCATCCTCGCCGTCGAGCAGCGCGACGTGCTGACCATGTTCAACAACCCCGACTACTACATCGGCTACGACAACTCGAAGATCGCCGACGCCGCGGCGGCCGCGGACCAGGCAGACGAGGCCGGCTACATCTCGGGCATGAAGGAGGTCGTGCGCACCATCGTCGACGACGCCGCGTCCAACACGCTCTTCCTCTTCCCGAACACGGTCGTCGCCAAGGCCGAGGTCACCGGCATCCCCGCCAACGCGGTCTCCGAGGGCCTGTTCCTCGGAGACATCGGCTGGAACTAGTCGCCCCCACGGCTGCGAGTGCCGGCCCCGCAACGGGGCCGGCACTCCCCCGGCACGCACGAACCATACGAAGGAGGCCACGGCATGGTCATGCGCATTCTGACCAACCTCGCCCGGTTCATCATCAGCATCATCGCCGCGAGCGTCATGGTGTTCGTGGTGCTCCGGCTCATCCCCGGCGATCCCGCACAGGTCGTACTCGGCATCGACGCGAGCCCGGAGCTGCTCGAAGCCAAGCGCGCTGAGCTCGGCACGGATCGACCGCTCATCGTGCAGTACTGGGACTGGGCATCCGGCCTGCCGTTCGGTGACTTCGGCACGTCGCATCTCACCCAGCAGGACATCAGCCCGATGGTGCTCGACAAGCTCCAGGTGTCGCTGATCCTGGTGCTGCTGGCGATGCTGCTGGCCGTGATCATCGCGATCCCGTTCGGCACGTTCGCCGCCATGCGTCACAACCGGGTCTCCGGCGCGATGATCAGCGCGATCAGCCAGCTCGGCATCGCCATCCCCGGCTTCCTCGCGGGTCTGCTGCTGGTGGTCGTGTTCTCGTTGCAGCTCGGCTGGTTCCCGGCCAGCGGCTGGACGCCGCCGGGCATGGACTTCGCCGACTTCCTCTCGCGAGTGACGCTTCCCGTTGTCGCGCTGGCGTCGGTGCAGGCGGCCATCCTGACGCGTTACGTGCGCTCGGCGGTTCTCGAGGTGATGAGCGAGGACTACCTGCGCACGGCCCGGGCGAAGGGCCTCTCGCCCCTGGGCGCATTGCTCAAGCACGGGTTGCGCAACGCCGCGATCCCGGTGATCACGGTCACCTCCATCCAGCTCGCGGCGCTGATTATCGGCGCCGTCGTCATCGAGCGTGTCTTCGTCATCCCGGGCCTCGGGTCGATGCTGCTGGATGCGGTCGGCAACCGCGACATGCTGACCGTGCAGTCCGTGGTGATGGTGCTCGTCGGCATCACCCTGTTCGTCAATCTGATGGTCGATGTGCTCTACACGGTCGTCGATCCGCGCATCCGCAACTCCGCACGAGGGAGCAGAGCATGACCACCACGTCGATCGCGGGCGTGTCCGTGAAGCCTTCCCGACGCCGCAACACGAGCATGCTCGTCGGCTCGATCCTGGTGGCACTCGTCGTGGCCGCCGCGGTGATCTCCTTCTTCTGGACACCGTTCGACCCGTACCAGCAGTTCCTCGACAACGCCCACCAGGGGTCGAGCCTGACCCACCCGATGGGCACCGATCGCCTGGGCCGCGACGTGTTCTCGAACATTCTCTACGGCGCTCGCATCACCCTGCTCGTCGGCCTGGTGGCTGTGGGAATCGCCCTGCTCATCGGCACGCCGCTCGGCATCCTCGCCGGCATGCGCCGTGGCGCGACCGAAGAGGTCACGATGCGCTTCGCCGACATCCTGCTGGCGTTCCCCGCGCTGCTGCTGGCGATCATGTTCGCCGCGGTCTACGGCCCCGGCACGGGGTCGGCGATGGTCGCGATCGGCATCGCCTCGATCCCGGGCTTCGCCCGCGTCGCCCGCTCGGGCACTCTGCAGGTCATGAGCACGGAGTACGTGCTCGCCGCCCGGGCGTCCTCGCAGCCGGGCATCCGCGTCGCGATCCGGCACGTCCTGCCGAACATCGCCGGCATGGTCGTCGTGCAGTGCTCGGTGACCTTCGCCCTGGCCGTTCTCGCCGAAGCAGCCCTGTCGTTCCTGGGCCTGGGCACGCAGCCGCCGACGGCGTCGTGGGGGCGGATGCTGCAGGAGTCACAGCAGTACCTCTGGATCAACCCGATGCTGGCTGTCTGGCCCGGCATCGCCATCGCCATCGCCGTGATGGGGTTCAACATGCTTGGAGACGGCCTGCGGGACCGCTTCGACCCGAAGCTGAACGGAGAGCGTTCATGACCGCCAACGAAAACCTCCTCTCGGTCGAAGGGCTGTCGGTGTTCACCGGCGATGCGCCGCTGGTGACCGACGTGAACTTCTCGCTCGCGCGCGGCGAGCGGATCGGTCTGATCGGCGAATCCGGGTCGGGCAAGTCCCTGACGACGGCGAGCCTGATGGGTCTGCTTCCGGATGGCCTGCACGCCACCGGGAACGTGCGCATGGCAGGGCACGACGCCAATTTCGTCACCGCATCGGATGCTGTCATGCGCCGCATCCGCGGACGCGACATCGGCATGGTGTTCCAGGAGCCGCTCACGGCGCTGAACCCCCTGATGCGCGCCGGTGCGCAGGTCGCCGAGGTCATGCTCCAGCACAAGACCGTCCCGTCGCGGCGGGCGGCGAACGCGAAGGCGATCGAGATGCTGGCGTCGGTCAAGCTGCCCGATCCCGCCGAAGCCGCGCGCGCTTACCCTCATCAGCTGTCGGGTGGCCAACGTCAGCGCGTGATGCTGGCGATGGCACTGGCCAATGATCCGGGGCTGCTGCTGGCCGACGAGCCCACCACCGCGCTGGACGTCACCGTCCAGCGTCAGGTGCTCGACCTCGTCCTCGAGTCGGTCGTGGAACGTGGCACCGGGCTGCTGTTCATCACCCACGATCTGGCCGTGGTCGCCAACATGTGCACCCGCGTGCTCGTCATGAACAACGGTCGCGTCGTCGAGCAGGGGCGCACCGAAGACATCTTCACCCGCCCCCAGCATCCCTACACCCGGGGACTGCTGGCCGCGAGCGATCTGGAGGCCACCGACAGCGACGGGCGCCTGTTCACGGTCGCATCCGCCGCGTCGTACGTCCCGCCCACGCTTGATGACGCACCCGAGGCTCCGACCGCCAGCGCGCCCGCCCCGGCGGATGAGCCCGACCCTCGGGCCACCGAGTCGGAGGCGGAGACCGACGATGCCCCCGTCATCGAGGTGAAGGACCTCACACGTCACTACACGCGCGGACGCTCGTCCCTTCGCGGCAAGCCGGTGACGGTCAAGGCGCTCCAAGACGCCAACTTCCGGGTGATGCCGGGCGAGCGCCTCGGCGTGGTCGGTGAATCCGGATCCGGCAAGTCCACCCTGCTGCGGATCCTCGCTGGGCTCGACCAGCCGACGTCAGGCTCGGTCGTCGTCAGCGGCAACGAGGTCGCCGGCGCACGGGAATCCGACCTGGTGCAGCTGCGACAGCAGTTGCAGATCGTCTTCCAGGATCCGATGGGATCGTTGAATCCGCGGATGCGGGTCGTCGACATCATCACGGAGCCACTGCTGGTTCCCGGACGCGACGAGACGCCGGCACGGCGTCGGGAGATGGCCGCCGAGATGCTGCAGGCGGTCGGTCTGAGCGCCGACGCGCTGGATCGCTATCCGCATCAGTTCTCGGGAGGGCAGCGACAGCGCATCTCGATCGCACGGGCATTGATCTGCAGGCCCCGCGTCCTCGTCGCCGACGAACCGGTATCGGCCCTCGACGTGTCGGTGCGCGCACAGGTGCTGAACCTGCTCGCCGATCTGGTCGACGCCTACCAGCTCACGCTGGTGTTCGTCTCGCACGATCTGGCCGTCGTACGCCATCTGTGCGACAAGGTCGTGGTGATGCAGTCGGGCGTGATCGTCGAAGCGGGCGAGACCGAGAGCGTCTACACCGATCCGCAGCACCCGTACACCGCGAAGCTCATCGCGAGCTCGATGAACCTGCGCTCCGAGATCCGCACCAAGCACCTGGCCGCCGAGGTCACGGCATGATGTCGCGCAACGCAGAAGGAGGAGTCACCATGTCGCGCAACCTGCACGAGATGTCCGCCCATGAACTGGCGGCCGGCTACGCCGACGGGCTGGATCCCCGGGAGGTGGCCGAGGCGATGCTGGCCAGAATCGCCGACCGGGAGCCGGTGCTCAACGCCTTCTATCTGCACGACCCGAGCCAGGTGCGCGCCGATGCCGAGGCGTCCGCCCAGCGCTGGGCAACGGGCACGCAGCTCTCCGCATTCGATGGCGTGCCCGCCACGGTGAAGGAGAACATCCCCCGCGCCGGAAAGCCGTTGCCGTCCGGTACGGCCATTCCGAATCCTCCGGCAGCACCCCAGAACGCCCCCATCACCGACCGGCTGCTTGAGTCCGGGCTCGTGATCCTGGGGTCGACGACTATGCCTGACTGGGGCATGCTCTCGTCGGGCGTCTCGTCTTTGCACGGCATCTCCCGCAACGCCTGGAACCCGGCGCTGACCACCGGTGGGTCGAGTGCGGGCAGCAGCGCCGCAGCCGCGGCCGGCTATGGGCCGTTGCACGTCGGCACCGACATCGGCGGGTCGATTCGACTTCCCGGTACATGGTCTGGACTGGCCACTCTCAAGCCCAGCGACGGCCTCGTGCCGTTGCACGCACCGTACCTCGGGCGGGCCGCCGGCCCGCTCACGCGCACTATCGCGGACGCGCAGGCGCTCATGAGCGTGATCGCCCAGCCGGACGAACGCGATTACACCGCTCGACCGTACCCGCAGATGGACTGGTCCAAGACCCTTCCCGACGTCGCCGGACTGCGCATCGCCCTCCAGTTGGATGCCGGGTCGGGCGCCGACGTCGACGCGGAGGTGCTGTCGGCGGTGCAGGCGGCCGCGGATCTGTTCGCGGCGGCCGGCGCCACGGTCGTTCCCTTGGCGCCGTTCATGACGCCCGAGCAGCTGGCGGGTGTCGACGCCTTCTGGCGCACGCGCTCGTGGGTGGACTACAGCGCGCTCGATGATGAAGGCAGATCGCTCGTGCTGCCCTACATCGCTCGCTGGTGCGGGGCGGGTGCCGCGTACGACGGCGCGCAGACTCTGGTGAACTACGGCAGATTCGGCCAGATCCAGCAGGCCACCCGCGCGGCGACCGCGCCCTTCGACCTCGTGCTCTCCCCCGTCGCTCCCATGGCGGCGTTCCCGGCCGAAGACCCCATGCCGGTGAACGATCCCGACCGTCCGATGGCGCACATCTCGTTCACGATGCCGTACAACATGTCGGGCCAGCCTGCGGCCAGCATCAACTGCGGGTTCACCGCCGACGGCCGCACCATCGGGCTCCAGGTCGCCGGGCGCATCGGATCGGACGATCTCGTGCTGGCTGCCTGCGCTTGGTACGAGAGCGTTCGCGCAGACGCAACCCCGGATTGGTCGCTGATCGACTGATGCCGCCTCGGGGGCGGTCCGGGCTCGACGCACTATCATCAAGCGGATGGCCGTGACGGGGCCGTTCTCACACACGTGACCACGACGACGGCGAAAGGACGCAGCATGGGCGAGGTGCCGACGACGGTGGCGCGAGCCGTTCCGCTGGTCGACGAGATCGCGGCGGTGATCCGCGAGCGCATCTACTCGCATCACTATCCGACCGGGGCCTGGCTCCGCCAGGAACATCTGGCAGCCGAGTTGAACGTCAGCCGCACCCCGCTGCGCGAAGCGCTACGGCGTCTCGAACAGGAGGGGCTCGTCACGCACGAATCGGGTCGGGGCATGCGCATCGTCAGCGGCGATGCGGCCACCCTCATCGACGCCTACGAACTGCGCGGTGCGGTGGATGCCCTCGCCGCACGTCTGACCGCGACCGAGGCCACCGCCTCGGATGTGCGGAGTCTGCGCCGACTCATCGATGCCCAGCGCGCCACGGTCACGCCGTGGGACGCACGTGCGTACACGAAGCTGAACGTCGACTTCCACGAGATGATCATGGTGATGACCGGCAACCAGTTCGTCATCGCCCAGAGTCCGATCCTGCGCATGACCGGGCAGGTCTTCGCCCCGATCGCGCACACCGGCCCGCGCAACGCGGTGCAGGCCATCCAGGAGCACGTCGAGATCGTCGACGCCATCGAGGCGGGTGACGCCGAGCGGGCCGAGCAGATGGCGCGCACGCACATCGATCGAACCATCACCGAGCTGCGCGCAGAAGCCGACCGGCGCACCACCGACTGACCGGCACGCCGAACACCCCCTCACGAGGGGGGGGCTGTTCGGCGTGCCCGCGCCTGTGAGCGGTGCCGCCGCGGCGCGACTCCAAGGGGTTCTTTTACTTTGACTTCCTACTATATAGTTGGGGGCACTAGGCAAATGGCGCGCAAATGGCGCTAGGCAATCGATGCGATGCCGCATCACGGAAGGACGCTTCACAATGACCCGTGAACTCACCCACTTCATCGGCGGCGAGCACGTCGCCGGCACCTCCGGTCGTTTCAGCGACGTGTACGACCCGTCCACCGGCGAGGTGCAGGCGCGCGTGCCGCTCGCCACCGCGGCCGAGGTGCAGGCAGCCATCGCGAACGCCGAAGAAGCGCAGATCGCGTGGGGTGCGACGAACCCGCAGAAGCGGGCACGGGTGCTGCTGAAGTTCCTCGAGCTGATCGCAGAGGCGGCCCCGGAGCTGGCCAAGACGCTGTCCCGCGAGCACGGCAAGACCTACGAGGACTCGCTGGGCGACATCCAGCGCGGGGTCGAGGTCATCGAGTTCGCCGCAGGCGCACCCCACCTGCTCAAGGGCGAATACTCCACGGGCGCGGGCACCGGCATCGATGTCTACTCGATGCGTCAGCCGCTCGGCGTCGTGGCGGGCATCACCCCGTTCAACTTCCCCGCCATGATCCCGCTGTGGAAGATCGGCCCGGCGATCGCCGCGGGCAACGCATTCATCCTCAAGCCCAGCGAGCGCGACCCCTCGGTCCCGCTGCGCATCGCGGAGCTGTTCCTCGAGGCGGGCCTGCCCGCCGGTGTGCTGAACGTCGTCAACGGCGACAAGGAATCCGTCGACGCGATCCTGCACGACGATCGCGTGCACGCGGTGGGGTTCGTCGGCTCGACCCCCATCGCGCAGTACATCTACGAGACGGCCGCACAGAACGGCAAGCGGGCGCAGTGCTTCGGCGGTGCGAAGAACCACATGATCATCATGCCGGATGCCGATCTCGACCAGGCCGCCGACGCCCTGATCGGCGCCGGCTACGGCTCGGCCGGTGAGCGCTGCATGGCGATCTCGGTCGCCGTCCCGGTGGGCCGTCAGACCGCGGATGCCCTTGCCGTCAAGCTCGCCGAGCGCGTCGCAGCGCTACGCGTCGGCCCCGCACTCGCCGAAGGAGTGGACTACGGCCCGCTGGTCTCGGCCGACGCGCTCGCTCGCGTCGAGGGATACATCCAGAAGGGCATCGACGAAGGGGCTCAGCTGCTCGCCGACGGCCGCGGCTACACCGTCGAGGGCTACGAATCGGGCTTCTATCTCGGCCCGACCCTGTTCGACCACGTCACCCCCGACATGACGGTGTACAAGGAAGAGGTGTTCGGCCCGGTGCTGTTCATCGCCCGCGCCGACGACTTCGAGCAGGCACTCGCAATGGCCACCGATCATGAGTACGGCAACGGCGTGTCGATCTTCACCCGCGACGGCGACGCGGCTCGCGACTTCGCTGCGCGCGTGAACGTCGGCATGGTGGGCGTGAACGTGCCGATCCCGGTACCGATCGCCTACCACACGTTCGGCGGCTGGAAGAAGTCCGGCTTCGGGGATCTGAACCAGCACGGCCCCGATGCCTTCCGCTTCTACACGAAGACCAAGACAGTGACCAGCCGCTGGCTCTCGCACGATCTCAAGGAAGGCGCGAGCTTCGTCATCCCGACGATGCACTGATCATGTACGCGACACTGACGACAGAAGAGCGCACCGCGCTCGTCGACGCCGTGCGCGACTTCGCGACCGCGCGGCTCGCACCGCACGCCGCGAACTGGGATGCCGACAAGCACTTCCCGGTCGACGCCCTGCAGGATGCCGGAGAGCTCGGCCTCGGCGGCATCTACGTGCGTGAGGACGTCGGCGGCTCCGGCCTATCGCGTCTCGACGCGGTGGCGATCTTCGAGGAGCTCGCAAAGGGCGACACGACGATCGCCGCCTACATCTCGATCCACAACATGGTGGCGTGGATGATCGATGAGTTCGGTGATCAGCAGCAGCGCGAGCAGTGGCTTCCCGGACTGGTCGCGATGACCGACCTCGGCAGCTACTGCCTCACCGAGCCCGGCGCCGGATCGGATGCCGCGGCGATCACCACGACGGCGACCCGTGACGGCGACGAGTACGTGCTCAACGGCACCAAGCAGTTCATCTCCGGCGCGGGCACCTCGGCGGTATATCTCGTGATGGCGCGCACCGGGGCATCCGATTCCGGCGCGCGCGGCATCAGCGCGATCCTCGTGCCCGCGGATGCGGCGGGCCTCTCGTTCGGCCCGAACGAGCGGAAGATGGGGTGGAACGCCCAGCCCACGCGACAGGTGGTCTTCGACGGCGTCCGCGTCCCGGTGACCAATCGCCTGAGTGAAGAGGGCGAGGGCTTCGCCATCGCCATGAAGGGCCTCAACGGCGGGCGGGTGAACATGGGCGCCTGCTCACTGGGTGGGGCGCAGTGGACGCTCGACCGGGCCATCGCCTATGTGAAGGACCGCGAGGCGTTCGGCGCCCCGCTCGCGGCGAACCAGTCGATCATGTTCGCGTTGGCCGACATGGAGACCGATCTGCAGGCGGCCCGTGCGCTGCTCTCACGCGCGGCGGCCCAGATGGACGAGAAGTCGTCGGATGCCGCTTCCGCCTGCGCACTGGCCAAGAGGTTCGCCACCGACGCAGGGTTCCGGGTCGCCAATGAGGCGCTGCAGCTGCACGGCGGTTACGGCTACCTGCACGAGTACGGCATCGAACGCGTGGTCCGCGATCTGCGCGTGCACCAGATCCTCGAGGGCACGAACGAGATCATGCGGCTGATCGTGGGCCGCGGGCTGCTGGCGGGCGCACGATGACGGCGGATGCCACACCGGACGTGCTGATCGAACGGCGCGGGCGGGTCGGGGTGATCACCCTGAACCGCCCGCGCGCGATCAACGCCCTCACCCACCCGATGGTGCTTGCGATGCGCGCGGCCCTGGATGACTGGGCGCAGGACGACTCGGTTCGGACGGTCGCGATCACGGGTGCGGGCGAGCGCGGCCTCTGCGCGGGCGGCGATATCGTCAGCCTGTATCACGACGCCCTCTCGGGTGACGGCGCCGCCTCGGCCGCGTTCTGGTATGACGAGTACCGACTCAACGCGCAGATCGCCCGGTACGGCAAGCCGATCGTGGCGGTCCAGGACGGCATCGTGCTGGGCGGCGGGATCGGCATCTCGGCGCACGCCTCGCACCGCGTGGTCACCGAGCGCAGCTCACTCGGGCTGCCCGAGGTGAGCATCGGTTTCGTCCCCGATGTCGGTGCGACCTGGCTGCTCGCGAATGCGCCAGGACACCTGGGCACGTTCGCGGCGCTCACCGCCGCAACGCTGAATGCCGCGGATGCGATGTTCCTGGGCCTGAGCGATGCGTACGTGCCCTCCGAGCGGATTCCGCGACTGCTCACCGCCCTGGAGAGCATGGAAGCGGGTGAGGCCGTGCTGCTGCTCAGCACGGACGCAGGTGCTCCCCCGTTGGCTTCGGCGCGCGAGTGGATCGACGCCGCGTTCGCCGCCGACTCGATCAGCGGCATCGCTCACCGGCTGCGGATGACCGGCGGGGCGGATGCCGACCGCGCAGCCGCTGCGATGGCTCGGCAGTCGCCGATGGCGCTGGCCGTGACCCTGGAGTCGCTGCGTCGCGCCGCGACGCTCGACACTCTGGAGCAGGCGCTCGGGCAGGAGTACCGCGTCTCCCGTCACGCGCACGCGGCACCCGACTTCGTCGAGGGTGTGCGCGCACAGGTCATCGACAAGGACCGCCGGCCGCGCTGGCAGCCCTGCAACGAACAGGACCGCGCGCTGGTCGACGCGTACTTCGCGCCGCACGGCGATCACGACCTGCTACTCACCACCGCACTCACCTCCTGAAGGGGACCCCTCATGTCTGACATCGCTTTTCTCGGTCTGGGCCACATGGGCGGCCCGATGGCCGCCAATCTCGTGGCGGCCGGGCACCGTGTTCTCGGTTTCGATCCCGTCTCGGCCGCGCGCGATGCCGCACGCGCGAACGGGATCGGGGTCGCCGCCGATCCGAATGCCGCCGTGGCCGGCGCCGAGATCGTCATCACCATGCTCCCGACGGGCGCTCATGTGATCGCGGCCTACCAGGGCGACGAGCACACTCCGGGCCTGCTCGCCTCGGCATCCCCGGGCACGCTCTTCCTGGACTGCTCGACGATCGCCGTCGATGAAGCACGCCGCGCGCACGACCTCGCGCTGGCGGCCGGGCACCGTGCGGCGGATGCCCCAGTGTCGGGTGGTGTGATCGGCGCGCAGCGCGGAACACTGGCGTTCATGGTCGGCGGCAGTGACGAGGACTTCGCCGCCGCGCTCGCGGTGCTGCAGATCATGGGTGAACGGATCGTGCACTGCGGCGGATCCGGCCTGGGACAGGCGGCGAAGGTGTGCAACAACATGATCCTCGGCATCACTCAGATCGCGGTCGCTGAGGCCTTCGTCCTCGGGGAGCGGCTCGGGCTGGGCCATCAAGCGCTGTTCGATGTGGCGTCCAACGCCTCGGGCCAGTGCTGGGCGCTGACCACGAACTGTCCCGTGCCCGGCCCGGTCACCACGAGTCCGGCGAACGACGACTACCGGCCGGGGTTCGCCGGCGCCTTGATGTCGAAGGATCTGGGCCTGGCCGAGGCCGCGATCGCACTCACCGGTGTCGACGCCCAGCTTGGCATCCACGCGCGCGACATGTTCCGTGCGTATGCCGAAGGCGATGGTGCGCACCGGGACTTCTCCGGCATCATCGAGATGATCCGCGAGCAGAGCTCATCGGTCGACGGCTGACGGCCGCCCGTTCGATCACAGCGGATCCGGCGGTGCGACGGGGTCGCTGAAGTCCCCCTCGCTCTTGCGGAACCGTGCCAGGATCCGCACGAGCTCGAGCGTGTCGTCGTCGGGCATTCCCGGCTCGGTGAAGACGGCGTTGAGGGCGACGGTGGCTTCTTCGATCAGTTCGCGCCCCGAGGGCGTGAGCACGACCATCGCGGCCCGGCCGTCCTCGGGGTGCGGAGCGCGCTCGACCAGGCCGTCGCTCACCAGCCGGTTCACCGCGTTCGTGACGCTCGTCGGATGCACCTGCAGGCGGGCGATGACGCTCGCCATCGGCATACGCCCCTCCCGGGTGAACGCGAGCAGGCGCAGCATCTCGAATCGCGCGAACGACAGGTCGAACGGCTTGAGGGTGCGCTCCACTCTGGTGAGCATGAGCTGCTGTGCGCGGATGATGGAGGTCACGGCCGACATCCCCGAGGCGGCATCGGCCCACCCGTGAAGCACCCACTGCCGCTTCGCTTCGGCGATCGGGTCGACGGGTAACGGTTGGCGCTTGTTCATCGGGACTCCTTCACGTTCACGCTATCGCGTGTCGTGGATGCTCACGCGGAGCCCCTCGCGCACGTCACGCGGCGGTCGTCAACGCCTCGATCTGTGCCTGCAGCGCGATCACGCGTCGGGCGTGCACGACGTGGAGGTGCTCGATCATCTGACCGTCGACCACCGTGACGCCCTCGCCCGCGGCCTCGGCCTGCGAGAAGGCATCGATGACCTCATGCGCCCGCTGCACATCAGCCGCGGAAGGGCCGAAGGCCGCGTTGGCCGGCCCGATCTGCGCGGGGTGCACCAGTGTCTTGCCGTCGAAACCCAGCGCACGCCCCTGGGCGGCCTCGGCGACGAAGCCCTCGGTGTCGCGCACGGCGTTGTAGACCCCGTCCAGAACCGCCTTGCCCGACGCCCTGGCCGCAAGGATCGTGTGCGACAGCGACGAGAGCACGGGCATCCGCCCCGGCACATGCAGCGCACCCAGATCGTTCACGAGGTCGTTCGTGCCGATCACGAGTCCCTCGATCCGGTCGCTCGATGCGGCGATCTCGGCGGCGGCCAGCACCGCGCGCGGGGTCTCGATCATGACCCACAGCCTCAGCGACTGCGGCGCATCGAGCTCGTCAAGGGCATCCGCGAGTCGCGCGGCCTCGTACGGTGAGTCCACCTTCGGAACCAGAACCCCGTGCGCAGGCGTCGCTGCGACGGCGCGCAGGTCGTCCCAATGCCAGGACGTACCGCGAGCGTTCACGCGCACCAGAACTTCGCGAGGGCCGAAGGCCCGGGATTCGATCGCGGCGCAGACGCGCGTGCGCGACGCTTCTTTCTCTGCCGGCGCCACGGCGTCCTCCAGATCGAGAATGATCATGTCAGCGGCTAGACCAGTGGACTTCTCCAGGGCACGGGAGTTCGCACCGGGCACGTACAGAGCAGAGCGGCGAGGACGAACAATCTCAGACATGGCATGCTCACTTTCGTTGTGATTCGCTGATTTTTCAGGCTTCTGCGCCGGATATCCACCCGAGGTCCGAGACTTGACCACCACGCACCCTCGCCCTATCTTCGATTGTATCCAGATTGCATCGGCGATGCCATCGCCGCAGAACGAGAGACAAGGTCGTCTGATGACTGAAGCACCCGCCCCCGAAGCGCCGGCGCCGCTGCGCTCACTGCTCTTCTGCCCGGCCGACAACGAACGCCGGGTGCAGAAGATGAACGAGATCCGCCCCGACGCCGCGGCCCTCGACCTCGAGGATGCCGTCGCCGACGCCAACAAGACCGCGGCACGAGCACTGGCCAGAGCGGGCATCACGAGCATCCCCGACGTGCGCAGCTACGTCCGGGTCAACCACCCGTCGACCGGGCGCACGCAGGCCGACATCGAGGCCGTCATCCAGCCGGACCTGAACGGCATCGTGCTACCGAAGGTCGAGGACGTCGAGACGGTGCGCGCCGCAGACGAGTGGATCGGCGAGGCGGAGCGCTTGCACGGTGTGACCCCGGGGGCGACGCGGATGCTGATCCTCATCGAGTCGGCGCTGGGCATCGCCGACGCACGACAGATCCTCGCGGCGAGCCCCCGAATCGAGACGGCGATCTTCGGCGCGCACGACTTCATGCGCGACCTCGACATCGATGGACTCGACCACTCCGACAGCGCGGAGGAACTGCTCTACGCGCGCTCCGCACTGGTGTTGGCGGCGCGCGCGGCGGGCGTCTCCAAACCCCTCGACGGCCCCTTCATCGCGTTCCAGGAGGACGAGCGTATTCTCGCGATGTGCCGCCAGGCACGGCAGTTCGGGTTCCGCGGCAAGATGCTCATCCACCCGAACCAGGTCCCCCTGAGCAACCGTGGGTTCGAGGCGTCTGACGCCGAGAAGGCGAACGCCCGTATGATCCTCGAACTGTTCGCCGCCGCAGAGGCAGCCGGCTCGGGGGCCATCGTGCACGATGGCCGACTGGTCGACTACGCGATCGTGGAGCGCGCCGAGAAGATCCTCGGGGTCTGATCGAGCGAGTGCTCACCACCACCACGAAGCCCCTTTCGCCTGCGTTCAGGCGAAAGGGGCTTTCGGCGTCTACGGGCAGCTACCGGTCAGACGGCGCCGGCGGCGCGCAGCTCGCCGATTCGGGCCTCGTCCAGTCCGAGCCACGACGCGTAGATCTCGGAGCTGTCGGCGCCGAGCTCGCGCCCGAGATGCTCGACTCGTCCCGGCGTGACCGACAACCGGGGCACGGGCGCCTGCACACGCATACTGCCGAGGTCGGCATCCGGCATCCGCACAAAGGTCCCACGCGCCTGGTGGTGCGGGTCGGCGAGAAGCTGCTCGGCGTCGTAGACCGGGGCGACGGCGACCTGCTCGTCGGCGAAGATGCGCATGACGTCATCGAACGGGTGCGCGCCGATCCAGTCGGCGACCATGGCATCGATCTCGTCGGCGCGCTGCAACCGCTGCTGCGGATCGGCGTAGGCGGGGTCGTCGACCAGCTCCGGTCGACCGATGGCCTTGTAGACGCGCAACGCGATCGACGGGGCACTGCCCGACATCACGATCCACCGCCCGTCCTGGGTCTTGTACGTGTTGCGCGGCACGGTGATCGCCCAGCGGTTGCCCGTGCGCGCCGGGTTCTCGCCGAGCTGGTCGAAGGTCAGCACCGACTGCTCGAGCAGCCGCGCCAACGGCTCGACCAGATTCACATCGATCTTCTGCCCGCCACCTCCGCGCACGTCGCGGTGGTAGAGCGCGATCAGCACGGCGTACACCGCGTTCAATGATGCGACACCATCCGCCAGCATGAAGGACGGCAGCGTGGGCGGGCCGTCGGCCTCACCCGTGGTGTGGGCGAACCCGCTCATCGCCTCGCCCAGCGTTCCGAACCCCGGACGGTCGGTGTCGGGGCCACCCTCGCCGAATGCGGTGATGTGCAGGTAGATCAGGTGCGGATGCGTCTCGCGAAGCGACTCGTAGTCGAGCCCCCACTTCTCGAGCGTGCTCGGCCGAGTGTTGAAGATGATGACGTCGGCCTCACCGGCGAGCTGCTTGAGCAGCTCCTGCCCCGCGGAGGTGCGCAGATTCGCGGTGACGGGCTTCTTGTTGCGCGCGACGCTCTTCCACATCAGGCCGACGCCGTCCTTGCGCACGCCCCAGGCGCGCAACGCGTCGCCGGCGTTCGGGTCTTCGACCTTGATCACCTCGGCACCGAACTCGGCCAGATAGGTGGCCACCAGGGGTGCGGCGGCGAGCGAGGCCGCGTCGATCACGCGCAGGCCTGCGAGTGCGCTCGTGGGCGTCGTGCCTGTCATGGGTATCTCCTCACGTGGGAAGGCTGGAAATCCTCATGCTAGAACTTGTGGATACAATTTGCCAGCATTCCGTGCCAACCCCGCCGGATGACCCGATTTCGCGAGGAATCTCCGGACTTTGATTGAAACTCAGCGCCGCGTCGGTCATGATGGGGATCACCCAGAGGTAAGACCACTGGCATCCACTGACCCGAGAGGACATACGCATGGCAAAGGTCGCTGTCGTCGGATGCGGAGCCATGGGCTCTGTCTATGCCGGCTTGATGCAAGAAGCCGGTCACGAGGTGCACGGAGTCACGCTGTGGACCGACCACGTCGCCGCGGTGAACGAACGCGGGCTGCGCGTGTACGGCGACAGCGGCGACCGCACGGTACGCCTCGCGTCGATGTCAACGACGACCGAGGGCATCGGCACCTGCGATCTGGTGATCATCGCGACCAAGGCGTACGACATCGCCGCCGCAGCGCAGTCGGTGGCACCACTGCTCGCCGAGCACACGATCGTTCAGACCGTGCAGAACGGGCTCGGTTCCCCGCAGATCGCTGCGGAGCACATCGATCCCGACCGCATCGCCGTCGGTGTCGTCGGCGGATTCGGGGCATCGGTGCCGACGCCCGGAGAGGCTCACCACAACGGTCGCGAGATCACGCGGTTCGGCTCGTACCGCGGACTCTCCCGTGAAGCGCTCGAGCGAGGCGGAGAGGTGTGGACCAGCGCAGGCTTCGGCGTGGCACTGTTCGACGACCTCGACCAGATGGTGTGGGAGAAGCTGATCATGAACGCGGCGTTCTCGGGAACCTCGTTCCTGACGGGCCTGCCCATCGGTCGCATCATCGATACGCCCGCCGCGTGGGAGATCGGCGGCGGGTGCGCACAGGAGGCGATCGACGTCGCGTCAGCGCTGGGGGTCACCCTCGATGTCGGCGACCCGATCGAGCACATCCGGCACCTCGGCACCAGAATCGGCGACGCCTACCCGTCGGTGCGGCTGGACGGCGTGCTGCGACGGCGCAGCGAGATCGATGCGATCAACGGCGCGGTCGCCCGCGAAGGGCGCCGCGCCGGAGTGCCGACGCCGATCAACGACATGGTCGTCACGCTCGTGCACGCCACCGAGAGCGCCTACGTCCACCTGGCGGATGTGACCCGCGTCGGCTGACCGCCCGGCAGATCAGCCGACGCCCACCGCTTCGCGCGCGAGCAGGCGCTGCTTGACCTCCAGCCCCCAGGCGAAGCGGACGAAGGGCTTCAGGCGCAGCAGCGCGGCGACGGTGGACAGAGACGACGAAGAAGCGGTGACAGACATGACTCTCAGTTGCGTTGCGAGCGGAAGACGAAGACGATGGCGGATGCCCGTGGCATCCGGTGTGAGGCAGTGCGACGCGCCGTGTCAGTGGCGCGGACCGCGATCAATCACGCAGGCGGGCTGCGCGCGAGCCGAGGGCGATGAACGTGACAATCGTCGTGGCCATGGTGTCCTCCTCAGGCTCGGCTTCGTCGGCCGGTCGGCGCGACAGCCTTTGAGCATATTCCCGCAAACGCATCTACCGCAAGAGAAATTTCCGGGTCGAAGGATCGGCGGATGAGCTCCCGCCTGCGCATCACCGGAATCGACACCGGACCCGCCGATCTGCCCGCCCAGCTTCCCGCCGAAGCGCGACTGCTGCGGCAGGCGCCGGGACCGGATCGACCGGACTACTTCTTCGCCGTGCTCGATGAGGCTATCGCCTACCGCACGACACTGACGGCCCTGAAGGAACTGGGGGTCGACCCGCAGGCCGCGGATCCGCAGCTGATCCGGATCGCCGATGACGACACGGTCGACCTGCGCGTGTTCGGGATCGTCTTCGCGGCCCGCAGCGCCGGCGAGATGCCGCACGCCGGGATGAAGGAGCTCCCGGTGTCGCTGGCCTACGTCGTCGACAACACCGCCATCCGCGACGAGGTCATCGACTTCTCCAAGCTCGTCTACGCCGCTGTCGCGTTCATCACTGACATCGACGCCGAGGCTGCCGCGGTCTGAGTACACCAAGCTGCTCGCTTCGGCTTCACCGTCCACGATCCGGTGAGATGCACATGGCACGAAAGCCCGAGTCGTTTCCATTCTGACGCTTGCACCGGATCGCCGCCTGATAGTACCTTCGCATGCACCGATGGATCCACGCAGATCATCGGCCCCGCGCGGGAGCTGGGAGGGAAGCGACATGCCCAGGAGACTATCGTTGCCGACATGGACGGGCGCCTGCCCTGGTGGATCCTGCGCCTTCACGTTCGTCTACGTCTCAGGCCCGTCACTCAAGGTGGCTGGCGGTGACAGCGGCGGCCCGTGGTTCTCTGGCGGTACAGCGTACGGACTGCTTAAGGGCGGGCCTGCGAGTGGAACATCCGGCTACGGCGTTTTTTCCAAGAGTGCTTATCTTTCAAACATGGGCTTGTCTCTTCTATGAACGCTCCGTGCACCTCGCGTATGGCACGGAGACAGCTGGGGGCCGGTGTCGCCTGCCTAGTTCTAGCCATGGTCCTTACTTCGTGCGCACCGCAGGGCGATGTCTCGGAGTTGGCGATACAGCCCCCGAGCGGAGGAGAGGGTGCAGATTCCGCTCTGCTGGACGGCGTACTTCGCCGGGACAGCGGATGCACCTATATCGAGCGCGACACGGGTGAGCGCGTGGTGCTGGTGTTCCAAGAGGGCGACGCGTCATGGCTCGATGACAACCTGGTGTTCACCGGCGCGGCGATCGATGTCGTATCCGCGACGGAGGGAGAGCACATCATGTTCGCCGGCAGCGCGCTCCCCGGTGGTCCTACCGACGAGATGACTGTCCCCGACGGCTGCCGCGACTTCACCGAGTTCTGGAACGTGCCGAGCGAGTGACATCAGCCGACGCCCACCGCTTCGCGCGCGAGCAGGCGCTGCTTGACCTCCAGCCCCCAGGCGAAGCCGCCGAGCGTGCCGTCGGCGCGCAGCACGCGATGGCACGGTACGAACAGGGCGGGTGCGTTGCGGGCACAGATGGATGCCGCCGCGCGCACCGCCTGGGGGCTGCCGAGCTCGACCGCGAACTCGCTGTAGGTCAGCGGGCTGCCCGGCGTGATCCGGCGCAGCGCCTCCCAGCCGGCCCGCTGCAGTTCGGTGCCGTGCTGGCGCACGACGACGCCGTCGATCGCCGACAGGTCGCCCGTGTAGTACGCGCGGGCCGCGCCGGCAGCATCCGTCGCCCCCTCCGCGATTCCGTCAGGGCGCAACGACGGATGCACCCGCGCGACGATCTCGGCGTGATCGGCGCTCCAGCCAGAGGCGAGCACGCGCTGCTGGGCGTCGGCAAGGATCGTCAGGGCGCCGTCAGGGGTGTCGATGGTCTGGATGAGAGCGGTCATGAGGACTCCTTCAGGGTTGTCTTCGTCTGGCGCGGCACCCGCACGGGCGCCGCGCGCCAGAGGTGCGCGGTGAGGTAACTGCGCCAGGGCGCCACGCGCGTGGCCCACTCGGCGAGGGGCTTCGCCTCGCCCGGTAGACCGCAGGCGGCAGCTCCGGCGCGCATGGCGACATCGCCGGGCAGGAACACATCGGGGTCGCCGATCACCCGCATCCGCACATAGTCCGCCGTCCACGGTCCGATACCCGGCATCGCGAGCAGCCGCTCCCGCTGCTCGGCCGCGTCGTCGCCGACCGTGAGCGTCAGCGACCCGTCGGCGAGCGCCGCCGCTGCCCCGGTGATCGCGCGGATGCGCGCGGCGGGGCCGCGCAGCACGTCGGTACCGTGCTCGGCGATCGCAGCCATGGTCGGGAACAACATTCCACCGTCAGCGGTGCGCTCCCCCAGGTGCTCGACCAGCGCCGTCAGCGCCGTGCGCGCGGCCGCGACGGTGATCTGCTGGCCGACCATGGCACGGATGAGCATCTCGTGCGGGTCGGCGGCGCCGGGCACGCGGATGCCCGCGAGCGCCGCGACGCGGGGCGCGAGCTGCGGATGCGCACTGAGCGCCTCGTCAACGGCCTGCGGATCGGCGTCGAGATCGAACAGCCGCCGCGCGGTCGAGACGAGCGGGGCGAGGTCTCCCAGACGGGTGACACGAGCACGCAGACGCAACTGCCCTTCTGGGGTCTGCCGCACCTCGAGATATGCGGGTCCGCCGGGCATCCGCAGGTTCCGCGCGAAGGACGTCGCCGTGGCGACCTCCATCCCGGGCAGCGCACGGTCGGCCATCCAGGCGAACACGCCACCGGCATCCATCGGCGCGCGATGCGGCAGCAGCAGGTCGATGACTCCGCTCTCGGCGCCGATGGCGCCGCGACGCCGGGCCCGCAGCTCGCCCGGAGTCATCGCAAAGACCTCGCGGATCGTGTCGTTGCACTGGCGGATGCTGGAGAAGCCGGCCGAGAAGGCGACCTCGGCGACCGGCAGATCGGTGCCGACCAGCAGCATGCGAGCGGTATGCGCTCGGTGCGCACGAGCCAGGGCGAGAGGGCCGGCGCCGAGTTCGGCGTTCAGTAGGCGGGTGAGATGCCGGGGCGAGTATCCCAGACGCTGCGCGAGCCCCGGCACGCCCTCGTGCTCCACCGTTCCGGCGGCGATCAGCCGCATCGCCCGCGCGGCCACGTCTCCGCGCAGGTTCCATGCCGGCGAGCCCGGAGCAGCCTCGGGCAGGCAGCGCTTGCAGGCCCGGTACCCCGCTTCGTGCGCGGCGGCACTGGTCGGGTAGAACGTCACGTTCTCGGGCTTCGGGGTGCGCGCGGGGCAACTCGGCCGGCAGTAGATGCCGGTCGAGCGCACCGCTGTGACGAACTGCCCGTCGAACCGCGTGTCGCGCGCACTGATCGCCCGGTACCGCTCGGCGTGCTCGGTTGTGAGGCTCATACGTCCATCGTGACACGCTCACCACCGCCGGGCTGGCGGAAATCGGACACGGCAGTGCGGTCTGTTCGGGCTGCTCTCGGACGAGTGTTCAGCGCGCGTCGAGGTGGATGCCCGCGAGCATGCAGCGTACGGAACCGCCGGCGAGCTCGATGGGCGCGACATCGACGGGTACGATCCGGCACGACGCCGACAGTGTCTGCACCTGCTCTTCGGTCAGGCTGCGATAGCCGGTCTCGGAGATCACCAGCATCCGCTCGCCGCCGTGCCCACGCAGTTCCAGCGCGTTGCCCGCGAACGCGGCGACCTGCTGAGCCGTCAGCGGGATCAGCGTGCGCCCGGTCTCGCGGATGCGCCGCGCGATCTCGTCGCGGCGCGCGTCGCCGACGATCGCGTCCAGCCCGATGAGGGCGATGTCGGTGCCGATGCACATCATGACGTTGGTGTGATAGATCGGCACCCCGTCGGGGTCGACCGCATCGAAGACGACCGGTTCATACCCGAACACCGTGCAGAAGCGCTCCACGAGCACCGGGTCGCAGCGGTTCGAACGCACCGCATAGGCGATCCGTGAAACGTGGTCGAGCACCATCGCTCCGGTGCCCTCAAGGAACAGGTCGTCGGGTTCGAGCCCCGAGTAGTCGATGACCTCCTGCACCCGGTACTGCGCCTTGAGCATCTCGATGATGTCGGCACGACGCTCACCTCGCCGGTTCGGCGCGTACATGGGGTACACCGCGACCCGGCCGCCGGCGTGTGTCGAGAACCAGTTGTTCGGGAAGACACTGTCGGGGTGGGCGTCGCCCTCGTCCTCGAACACGTGCACGCGCACACCCGCCTCGGTGAGACGCTCGGCGACCTGCGTGCACACGTCGTACGCCTCGCGCGAGACGTCGTGGTCGGCGGGGCGCTGGAAAGTGTTGTCGGCGGCCGTCTGCGGGTTCGGACGGAATCGGTGGGGACGGATCATCACCACCGCGCCCGGCGCCTGCGCCGAAGCTGCTCTCACGCCAGTGCGGGCGCGGCGGCGCCCTCGGCGACGAGCGCGAAGAGGTTCTTGGGGTCCTCGGGCTCGGCGATGATGTCGACCTCGGTGTAGAAGTCGGTACCCTCGATTGCGGCGGCGAGGTAGCGCAGGGCCGAGAAGTCCTCGACGGCGAAGCCGACCGAGTCGAACACCGTGATCTGGTCGGCGGATGCCCGGCCCGTGGCCTCGCCGCGCAGCACGCGCCACAGCTCGGTGACGGGGTGCTCGGGGTCGAGCTGCTGGATCTCGCCCTCGATACGGGTCTGCGGCGGGTACTCGACGAAGATCTCGGCGCGGTGCAGAATGCGGGCGTCGAGCTCGGTCTTGCCCGGGCAGTCCCCACCGATCGCGTTGATGTGCACGCCGGGGCCCACCATGTCGTCGGTGAGAACGGTGGCGTTGGCCTTGTCGGCCGTGCAGGTCGTGATGATCTGCGCGCCCGCGACCGCCTCGGCGGCACTCGACGCACGCACGATCTCGAAGCCCAGCGGGCGCATGTTGCGCTCGAACACGTCGAGCGCGTTCGGGTCGGTGTCCCACACACGCAGGTGCGTGATGCCCAGCAGAGCGCGGAAGGCCAGAGCCTGGAACTCGGCCTGGCTGCCGGTGCCGATCATGGCCATCGTCGTGGCATCCGCCGGAGCGAGCACGCGGGCGACCATCGCAGACGTCGCGGCGGTGCGCAGTGCCGTGAGGATGGTCATCTCGGTCCACAGCGTGGGGTAGCCGCTGTCGACGTCGGCCAGCACACCGAAGGCGGTGACGGTCTGCAAGCCCCGCCCGGGGTTGCTCGGGTGGCCGTTGACGTACTTGAAGCCGTACTGCTCGCCATCGCTGGTCGGCATCAGCTCGATCACGCCGATGTCGGAGTGGCTGGCGACGCGTGCGGTGCGGTCGAACTGCTCCCAGCGACGGAAGTCCTCCACGAGCGTGTCGGCGATCCCCTCGATGGCACGCTCGATACCGGTGCTGATCAGCCAGCGGCGCATGTTCGGAACATCGACGAAACGGACCATCGCCCATCCTCTCTCTCGTGGAGATCCCAATCTACGAGGCCCGCGATGGCACTTTCAATCAGCAACATGGATCATTTGCATCGCAGATCATGCATTCTGATTACTCAGGATGTAAGTTCTGAAGAATGAGTTCCCTCGATGACCTCGATCGCCGCCTGCTGTCTCTGTTGCGCGCGAACAGTCGCGAGTCGGTCGTCAACCTCGCCCGCCGCCTGGGCGTCACCCGTGCCACCGTCGACAGCCGCTTGAAGCGGCTCGTCGAGAGCGGAGTGATCGTCGGGTTCTCGGTGCGCGTACACGACCCCGCCGAGACCTCGATCGTGCGGGCCATCATGCTGATCGCCGTCGAGGGTCGCAACACCCGAGAGGTGATCCGCAGCCTGCGGGGCGTGCCGCAGATCGCGTCGCTGCACACCACGAACGGGCGGTGGGACCTGGTGGCCGACATCAGCTGCGACAGCCTGGCCTCATTCGACGAGACGCTGAGCGTCATCCGCGGCATCGACGGCATCCGCGACAGCGAGACGAGCATCCTGCTGAGCTCCGCGACGATCTGACCTCGCCGCCTCACCGCGCCTGCTTCCACCCCGGCCTGCCCCTATCGCCGACACCCCCAGTACACGCCGAGACCCCCTGCTGCAGGCGACTGCAGCAGGGGGTCTCGGCGATAGACAGGGGTGTCGGCGGGCTGACCCGGGGAGCGTCGGGCCCCGAGCCCCGCGTGAGTCAGTGGAAGAAGTGACGCTCTCCGGTGAAGAACATCGTCACGCCCGCCTTGCGAGCCGCGTCGATCACCTCGGCGTCGCGCACCGATCCACCCGGCTGCACGATCGCCGTGATCCCGGCGTCGATGAGCACCTGCGGTCCGTCGGCGAACGGGAAGAACGCATCGGATGCCGCCACCGAGCCGGCTGCCCGGTCGCCGGCGCGCTCGACCGCGAGGCGGCACGAGTCGACTCGGTTGACCTGCCCCATGCCGACGCCGACGGTCGCGTTGCCCTTGGCCAGCACGATCGCGTTCGACTTGACGGCGCGGCACGCCTTCCACGAGAAGATCAGGTTCTCCATCTCGGCGTCATCGGGGCGCTCGCCCGAGACGAGCTCCCAGCCCTTGGCGACCGAGAAGATGTCGTCGGGGAACCGGTCGGCGTCCTGCAGCAGCAGACCGCCCGAGACGAGACGCACGTCCATACGCTCCTGCTGCCAGTCGTCGGGCAGCTGCAGCAGACGCAGGTTCTTCTTGGCCTTGAAGACCTCCAGTGCCGCCGGCTCGAAAGCGGGGGCTACGATCACCTCGGTGAAGATGTCCTTGAGGTTCTCGGCCATCTTCAGCGTCACGGTGCCGTTCGCCGCGATCACACCGCCGTACGCCGACACCGGGTCGCACTCGTGGGCGCGCAGGTGCGCGCTGGCGATCGGGTCGAGCGCGTTGGGAGCGGTCGTGGCGATACCGCACGGGTTGGCGTGCTTGATGATCGCCACCGCGGGGAGCACCATGTCGTAGGCGGCGCGCAGCGCGGCATCCGCATCGACGTAGTTGTTGTACGACATCTCCTTGCCCTGCAGCTGCGTGGCCTGGGCGATGCCGTGACCACCCGCGCGGGTGTAGATGGCGCCGCGCTGGTGCGAGTTCTCGCCGTAGCGCAGCGTTGCCAGGCGCTCGGCCTTGACGGTGAGGTGCGCGGGCAGATCGCCGGCCTCGGCGAGGGTGCCCTCGGCGAACCACTGCGCGACCGCGGAGTCGTAGTTGGCGGTGTGCGCGAACGCGCGGGCGGCGAGTTCGCGGCGCTGCACGAGCGTCGTGCCGCCCTCTGTCACCGACTCGATGATCGCCGGGTACGACTCGGGCGAGACGACGATGGCGACGTTGGCGTGGTTCTTGGCCGCGGCGCGCACCATCGCGGGGCCGCCGATGTCGATCTGCTCGACGATCGCGTCGGGCTCGGCACCGGATGCCACCGTCTCGACGAACGGGTACAGGTTGACCACCACGAGTTCGAAGGGCTCGATGCCGAGGTCGGCGAGCTGGCTCTCGTGGTCCTGCAGGCGCAGGTCGGCGAGCAGGCCGCCGTGCACGTTCGGGTGCAGCGTCTTCACGCGGCCGTCGAGCATCTCGGCGACACCGGTGACGGCGGCGACGTCGGTCACCTCGTGCCCGGCGTCGCGGATGGTCTGCGCGGTCGAGCCGGTCGAGACGATCTCGACACCGGATGCCGCCAGCGCGGCGGCCAGTTCGAGCAGGCCGGACTTGTCGCTGACCGACACCAGCGCGCGCCGGATCGGGACCAGGTCGCGGTCGCGGTACAGCGAGGGGTCAAGGCGGGGGCCGGCCATGAGGGTGCTCCTTCGTTCGTGCGGGTGTCGTTCGGGCGGTCAGGATGCCAGCGGCAGGTCGCCGGTCGCGATGCGCTGCACCACGTCGATGAGCAGGCGCCGCTCAACGGGTTTGATGCGCTCGTGCAGAGTGGCCTCGGTGTCTCCGGGCAGTACCGGGATGCGCTCCTGGGCAACGATGGGACCGCTGTCGACCCCGGCGTCGACCACGATCACGCTGGCGCCGGTCTGCGTCACCCCGGCGGCGAGCGCGTCGCGCACGCCGTGGGCGCCGGGGAACTCGGGCAGATACGCGGGGTGCGTGTTGATGATGTTCGGGGCGTACCGGTCGACCACGGCGGCGGGCAGCAGGCGCATGAGTCCGCTGAGCACGATCAGGTCGGGCTGCCAGACATCGAGCTGCGCGGCGAGCTCGGCGCCCCATTCCTCGCGGGTGGCGTACGCCGTGTAGGGCACCGTGAACGAGGGGATGCCGAACTCCTCGGCGTGCGCGAGACCGGCCGCATCCCGATCGGCTCCGACGGCGACCACACGCGCCGGGAAATCGGGGTGGCTGGCGGCCTCGAGCAGGGCCCGAAGATTCGAGCCGGTACCAGAGATGAGAACGGCGAGCGTCAGCACCCGGTCAGTCTACCGGGGCGGTGAGGGCGGCCATCTCTTCGTTCCAGCGGTCGGTGCGCTCCTCGGCGAGTTCGTCCGGATGGCGCGGCGTCAGCAGCAGGATGGCGCTGCCGATCAGCACCTCGACGCCGACCGCGAGGGCGAACGCGCCGACGTGGGGTCCGGCCTCGGCCATGCGCCCGGGGCCGATGGATCCGGATGCGAGTACCGCAGCAAGAGCGGCAGCCCCCGCCGACAGCAACGCGATCCCACCGGAGATCGCCGCGCGGGGCGCGAACGCGTCGCCCATGCCCTCCCACACCAGTCGCGAGCGCACCATCCAACCGGCGAGCGCACCGCACCCGATGGGGACGAGCACGATCACCAGCGTCCAGATCGACGAGTTCTCGGGAACCAGACCGAGCGCGGGGAACCCCGGGAGCGGTCCGAGCTCGGTGCCGACCGGCGACACGGAGGTGCCGGTGCCGATCGCGAATCCGGGGCCGGCGATCCAGGCGGCCGCCCACACCAGCAGGGTGGGCACGTACGCCAGATGCACGATCGTGAGCATGGTCGCCCCGAGCGCATCGACGTGCGCGGCCTCGAACAGCGCGATGACCTCGCCACCGCGCAGCAGCGTCATCACGGCGAACCCGAGCCCCGCGGCGCCGGTCAGGGCGAGCAGGGCGATACTCGCCCCGCGGATCGCCTCGCCGGGCACCGGAGACCAGTCACCCCATCCGTCGACGATGTCGTGCAACCAGTCGATGAGGCCGCCGTCGCCCTCGGTCCAGGCATGCACCAGCGCGCCGATCAGCAGTCCCGCGAGATACACGGATGCCGGGATGGCGATCGCCGCCCACAACGGCGCGCGCAGCAGCGAGGCCTGCGCGGTCAGCGCGACGATCACGGTGATCAGCGTGAAGGTGAGGGCGCCCGATGCGACACCGTACGCCCAGGATCCCGCGATGGCCGCGCGGCGGCCCGAGCGCGCCGAGAAGAGCGCTCCGAAGGCAAGCAATGCGAGCGGCGGCACGGACAGCGCGAACTGGGCAGCGCTCTTCGGGATCGCCAGTGCAGACAGCACCTCATCCGGCAGAACGACCTCGAGCGGCACGCCATGACCGAACTGCCACAGCGCACCCGTGAGGGGCCACAGTTCGCCCCACTGCGCGCTCGCGCCGAACGCGAGCACCCACAGCAGGGTGAGCGGCGCGAGCACGACCGCCAGCCCCACAGCCGCCGCGATAGCGGCGTCGAGAGCGGCGAGAAGCAGGACGGTGACGCGTTGCATGACTGTTCGAGCCTACGACGTGGATCGTTGGCATCCGCCCCGGCCACGCGCGCAGGCGCCGACACGATAGATTCACAGCGGAGGTTCTCGATGACAACTGCCCCTACCCGCCCCGACACCGAGCCCAAACCCACCGGCTCACTCGACCGCTACTTCGAGATCACCAAGCGAGGGTCCAGCTTCGGCGCTGAGATCCGCGGTGGTCTGGTCACCTTCGTGACGATGGCGTACATCGTCATCCTCAACCCGATCATCCTCGCCGGCAAACCCGATGTCGCCGGTAACATGCTCGACTTCAACGCCGTCGGCGCGGCCACCGCGCTGACCGCGGGTGTCATGACGATCCTGTTCGGGCTCATCAGCCGCCTGCCGTTCGGCTTCGCGGCAGGGCTCGGCATCAACGCGTTCGTGGCCTTCAGCGTCGTCGGCCAGGTCACCTGGCCCGAGGCGATGGCGCTGGTGATGATCAACGGCGCGCTGATCGTGCTGCTGGCGGCCACCGGTCTGCGCAAGGCGATCTTCGACGCCGTGCCGTTCGAGCTGAAGATCGCGATCACCGTCGGCATCGGCCTGTTCATCGCCTTCATCGGCTTCGTCAACTCGGGCTTCGTCACCGCGACCGGCACCAGCTCTCCCCCGGTGGGCCTGGGCGTGAACGGCTCGGTCGCCACCGTGCCGACCCTGCTGTTCGTGGTGACCCTGCTGATCACGGGCGTGCTGGTCGCCCTGCGCGTCAAGGGCGGCATGCTGATCGGTCTGGTCACCGGTACGGTGCTGGCCGTCATCGTCGAGGCGATCTGGAAGATCGGCCCGCGCACCTTCGACGCCGAGGGCAACATCGTCAACCCGGGCGGGTGGGGCCTGACGGTTCCCGCACTGAACGGCTCGCCGATCAGCGTGCCCGACCTCAGCCTGATCGGTGCCGTCGACTTCACGTTCGACCTGGGCAAGGTCAGCTCGGTCGCCCTGGTGATGATCGTCTTCACGCTGCTGTTCACGAACTTCTTCGACGCCATGGGCACCATGACGGGCCTGGCGAAGGAGGCCGACATCGCCGACAAGAAGGGCGACTTCCCGCGCATCAAGTCGGCGCTGGTCGTCGAGGGTGTCGGCGCGATCGCCGGTGGTGCGACCTCGTCGTCGTCGAGCACGGTGTTCATCGAGTCGGGCGCCGGCATCGGTGAGGGTGCGCGCACCGGATTCGCGAACCTCGTCACGGGCGGCATGTTCCTGATCGCGATGTTCTTGACCCCGCTGACCTCGATCGTGCCGACCGAGATCGCCGCGGCCGCCCTGATCATCGTGGGTGCGATGATGATGGCGCAGATCCGTCACATCGACTTCGCCGACTTCCGCGTGCTGCTGCCCGTGTTCCTGACCGTCACGGTGATGCCGCTGACGTACTCGATCGCCAACGGCATCGGCGCGGGCTTCGTCAGCTGGGTGATCATCCACGCGTTCTCGGGCCGCGCCAAGCAGATCAGCCCGTTGCTGTGGGTGGTCGGCGCAGGCTTCCTGATCTTCTTCGCCCGCGGGCCGATCGAGATGCTCTTCGGCGCCAGTATCTGAGGCGCTTCACACGGAAGGGGTCGGATGCTGGCATCCGACCCCTTCCGTTTATCCGGCGTTGCTCGACGCGGTCGCCACCGCCTGAGCGGCGGACCTCAGCCCTCCAGCAGGGTCTCGCCGATGTACCCACCCTCACGGCATCCGGGCGGGATCGCGAACACGGCGCTGCCGATCGGCGTCGTCCACAGGTTCAACAGGTCGGCCTGCGCCAGACGCTCCTGCATCGGCGTGAACTGCCGGGCGACATCGGCCTGGAACGAGATGAAGACGAGTCCCGACTCCGACACGGATGCCCCGGTCGGCGGCACGTCGTAGTTGTACGCGCGTCGGAAGATGCGCTCACGCGGGTCGGATGAGCGCGCCCGGCGGATGTGCGCCAGATCGTCGATCACGGGGAACCCGCGCGGGCCCTTGGCCTCGAAGTCCGGTTCGTCGTGCTCATCCGTACCGGTCAGGGGTGCGCCGTTTCCGAGCGTTCGACCGATGGAGAACTCCCGGGCGATGCGGTCGGCCTCGTCCCATTTGTCCACGTCCATGCGGATGCGCCGCACGACCATCCCGGTGCCGCCCGCGAGCCAACCGTCACGGCTCCAGACGATGTCGTCGAACGCCTCTGTACCGGGGCGAACGTTCTCGGTGCCGTCGACCTGCCCGAACAGGTTGCGCATGGTCGTTCCGGGCGCCACGGTGCCGTGGGCGCGACGGAAGCCGTGCTGCAGCCACCGCACGGTTGCGAAACTGCGGGTGTCTTTGAGGAGCATCCGCGTCGCGTGCGCCACGGTGAGCGGGTCGTCGGCGGCGATCTGCAGCAGCAGATCGCCGTGGCTGAACTCGTCGAGCAGCGCGTCGATCGAGAACGGCGGCAGCGGCGCCAGCCAGGTCGGCGCCGAGGCTCCGGCCCGCGCGACGAACGCCGGGCCGAATCCGAACGTCACCGTCAGGTTCGCCGGGGATGCCGCCAGTTCCGGCTCGGAGTCCGCGAGGGCGGGGATGCCCGCGGTCAACCGTGCGGCATCGTCCGACAGCAGGCGCATCATTCGGCGCAACGCCTCGCGATCCGCCTCGGGGAGCAGATCCAGGGCGACCAGTGTGGCGTGCGCCTGCGCGTCGGTGCCGATCCCGGCCTGGTGCGCCCCGTGGAAGGGCACGATCCCCTCACCGTTGAGCGGCGCCGGAGTGGCGGCTGCGCGCGCGGCTATGCCGCGATCGATTCCGAGTGCCACGGCCGCGCCCGCACCGGCGGCAGCCCCTCCGAGGAGGAGCTGCCGCCGGGTGGCGCCGCGCCGAGGCCCGTTGACCTCGTGCGCCGACATCAGTTCTCGCCGTGCCCTTCGTGGCCCGACTCGTCGTCCATCTCGTGATCAGCGTCGTGATCCATGTCGTGGTCGGAGTACTCCTCCTGCGCGCCGGAGTAGTCCTTCACCGGGGCGGTGAACGTCATGGTGGAGTCATCCGCGAACGTGAGGGTGAACGAGAGCTCCTCCCCCGCGACGACGGGTCCGGTCAGTCCCATCAGCATGAGGTGGTCTGCGCCGGGCTCGAGGGTGAGCGAGCCGTCGGCGGGAATCGTGAAGCCGTCCTCGACCTCGCGCATGGTCGACTTGCCGGCGTCGTCCACGACGATCTCGTGCAGCTCGGTCGATCCGGCGACCTCGGTGGTCGCCGAGACGACTACGACATCCTCATCCGAAGCGTTGGTGAGCGTGCCGAACGCTGCGGTCATCCCCTCGGGGGCCGCCTTGACCCAGCCGTCGGTCATCGTGACGCTCTCGCCCGCTGCTGACGAGGCCTCGGCCACGGGTGAGCAGCCGGTCAGGACGAGCAGCGCTGCGGCGACGATCGAGACGCGGCGGGTGGTGCGCAGGCGGGTGTTGGTGTTCATGTCAGTGGTGCCTTTCGAGACTCTTCTGCGGGCGCGCGGGCGCGCGACCGCGCACGCCGGCTCAGCCGTGCGTGCAGGTCACCCGTTATCGACGGGCGTCGCCCCGCACCACTCGGAGGGTGGGGGCGCTCAGAGAATCGAGAACAGCGGAGGACCGCGACGTCGCAGCTGATGCACCACGCGCAGCGCGATGTGCGAACGGACATTGCCCTCCGGCGCGGGCCGCGCGGCGCGCGGACGCGCTTCGACCGGCAGTACCAGGGCGCGCGCGAGCACGGCGACGACCCAGCCGACGACGGTGCGTGCGGCGTGCAGCAGTTGCTGGATCGCCCGCTCGCCACGGTAGAGCAGCAGCGTCGTGGCGCCAGCCGCCAGGGCGTGCCCCAGCCACATCCCCGCATCCGGCGCCACGAGGGCGAGGTCTCCCACCGCCGCGGGCAGCAGGAGCGGTGCGCCGTGCTGGTGCCCCAGCGCCATGCCGGACGGCGTGATCGCCCCGAGCACGAAGAGCGTGTGGAACAGGAACTGGCTGACCGTCACCGACAGCGATAGGCGCAGCAGCGAGAGTCGACGCCCGGCCAGCACGACGCTGACCATCATCGACAGCAGGAGCGGAACGAGTACGCCCAGCCATCCGGGCATCTCACCGTCTGCCGCGACGTGCGAGAGCAAGGCGGTGAAGGTGGCCACCGCCGCCGCCGCCGAACCCCGCAGCAGGTGCGGGAGTCTCGACGGGCGCATGTCTCCATTCTGCCAGGCCGGGCGCAGCGTCCGTGCACGTGCCGCGCACCCTCGCCGGAAATGACGAAGGCCCCGGAGAATGACGAAGGCCCCGAGGTGGAGCTCGGGGCCTTCGTGGATCAGTCTACTCGCTTCAGAGTGCTTACAGCGCCTCGACGATCGCGCGCATCAGTTCAGCGGTCTCGGACGGCGTCTTGCCGACCTTGACACCGGCGGCCTCCAGGGCCTCCTTCTTCGCCTGAGCGGTGCCCGCCGAGCCCGAGACGATGGCGCCGGCGTGGCCCATGGTCTTGCCCTCGGGAGCCGTGAAGCCCGCCACGTAGCCGACGACCGGCTTGGTGACGTTCGCCTTGATGTACTCGGCCGCACGCTCTTCAGCGTCGCCACCGATCTCACCGATCATGACGATCGCCTTGGTGTCGGGGTCGGCCTCGAACGCGGCAAGCGCGTCGATGTGCGTGGTGCCGATGACCGGGTCGCCGCCGATGCCGATGGCGGTCGAGAAGCCGATGTCCTTCAGCTCGAACATCATCTGGTACGTCAGCGTGCCCGACTTCGACACCAGGCCGATGGGGCCGCTGCCGGTGATGTTCGCCGGGGTGATGCCGGCGAGCGCCTCACCGGGGGTGATGATGCCGGGGCAGTTCGGGCCGATGATGCGGGTCTTGTTGCCCTTGGACTTGGCGTACGCCCAGGCCTCGGCGCTGTCGCCGACCGGGATGCCCTCGGTGATCACCACGAGCAGCGGGATCTCGGCATCGATGGCCTCGATCATCGCGTCCTTGGCGAACTTCGGCGGCACGAAGGCGACCGAGACGTCGGCGCCGGTCTTCTGCATGGCCTCGGCGACCGAGCCGAACACGGGCAGCTCGATCTCGCCCTCGTGCGGCTTCTCGTGCGTGACGGTGGTGCCGGCCTTGCGGGCGTTGACACCGCCGACGATGTTGGTGCCGGCCTTGAGCATCAGTGCGGTGTGCTTGGTGCCTTCACCGCCAGTGATTCCCTGGACGATGACCTTGGAGTCCTTGTTGAGGTAGATCGACATATCTTCTGTCCTTCGCAGTCTCAGTCGGGCTCAGGCGTTCGCCAGCTCGGCGGCCTTGTCGGCACCCTCATCCATGCCTGCGGCAAGGGTGACCAGCGGGTGGTTGGCCTCGGCGAGGATCGCACGACCCTCTTCGACCTGGTTGCCGTCGAGACGCACGACGAGCGGCTTGGTCGCCGCGTCGCCGAGGATCTCGAGCGCCTTGACGATGCCCTCTGCGACAGCGACGCACGAGGTGATGCCACCGAAGACGTTGACGAACACGCTCTTGACCTGCTCGTCGCCCAGGATGACGTCAAGGCCGCTGGCCATGACCTGCGCGTTGGCGCCGCCACCGATGTCGAGGAAGTTGGCGGGCTTGACGCCGCCGTGGTTCTCGCCGGCGTAGGCGACGACGTCGAGCGTCGACATGACCAGGCCCGCGCCGTTGCCGATGATGCCCACCTGGCCGTCGAGCTTGACGTAGTTCAGGCCGGCGGCCTTGGCCTTGGCCTCGAGCGGGTCGGCGGCGTCCTTGTCTTCGAGCGCCTCGTGTGCGGGGTGGCGCACCTCGGAGCCGTTGTCGTCGAGGGTGACCTTGCCGTCGAGGGCGATGATGTCACCGGACTCGGTGCGCACCAGCGGGTTGACCTCGACGAGCGTGGCGTCCTCGCCCTTGTAGACGTCGTAGAGCTTCACGAACACGTCGGCGACCTTCGAGACGAGCTCGTCGGGGAAGTTCGCTGCCTTGGCGATCTCGATCGCCTTGGTCTTGTTGATGCCGACCAGCGGGTCGACCTCGATGCGCGCGAGCGCCTCGGGCTTTTCGACGGCGAGCTGCTCGATCTCCATGCCGCCCTCGACGCTGCACAGCGACAGGTACGAGCGGTTGGCGCGGTCGAGCAGCACCGAGAAGTAGTACTCGTCGGCGATCGCGGCGCCCTGGGCGACCATGACGCGCTTGACGATGTGGCCCTTGATGTCGAGGCCGAGGATGGCCTTGGCCGCCTCGTACGCCTCGTCAGGAGTCTTCGCGACCTTGACGCCGCCGGCCTTGCCGCGACCACCGGTCTTGACCTGCGCCTTCACGACGACAACACCGCCGATCTTCTCGGCCGCCGCCTTCACCTCCTCCGGCGTATCCGCGACGATGCCGGCAAGAACCGGCACTCCGTACGATTCGAAAAGGTCTCGTGCCTGGTACTCGTAGAGATCCACTCTGCAGTCCTTCGCTGGTTGCGGCGGGTGGGACGCGACAAATGTGTCGGGTGTCGATATCATTCGACCCGATCCTCAAGCCTACTACCGCCCCGCGACAACGCGAGCACGCCGGGTCTAGGCTTCCGATATGCAGCATCCGACCCCGCTCCACTCCGGCGTCGTCGCCGCCGCCCTCGAGCTGTTCGCCACGCAGGGCTTCGAGGCGACCTCCGTCGAGCAGATCGCCAAGGCCGCCGGAGTCTCGCGCTCGACCTTCTTCCGCCAGTTCGGCGGCAAAGAGGATGTGATCTTCACCGATCACGAGCAGATGCTGAATGACCTGCGCGAGTTCCTCGACCGCCCGCACGAAGACCCGTGGGCCGCCGTATGCGAGGCCTCCGAGCAGGTGTTCACCGCGTTCGTGCAGAACCCCGTTCTGGCGCGGCGCCGCTACGAGGTCGTGCGTGAGGTGCCGGTGCTGCGCGAGCGCGAGATCATCACCGTGTTCCGGTACGAGCGACTGTTCGACGAGTACCTGCGCAGCGCCCTGCCGGGCCTGGCGCCGATCGATGCGGTCGGTTTCTCGGCGCTGGTCACCGCGGTGCACAATCACGTACTGCGGCAGCTGCTGCGTGGGGCGGACGTGCCCGTGACGGTGCTGCGCACCGCCCTGGACGACGTCCGCCGCCGCTACGGCGTGCTTCCGGGCGCCGCCGAAGCGGCATCCGATGATGTCGTGGTGGCCGTCTTCCCGCGATCGATGCCGATCGCCGAGATCTCACGCCGGGTTCAGGCCGAACTGTCGTGAGCGCTGCTCACTCGTCGCAACCGCAGCGGCCGGCCGCGGTCTTGACCATGAAGCACGTATCGCACACGCCGTAGTCGCGCTCGATCGGCTTGGGCTTGACCGCACGGGGCTCGGCCTTCGGTTTGGCCGCCGAGCTCGCGCGCGACGAGCCGGAACGCGAACCGGTACGACCTGCGGACGGTGCCCCGGGGAGCACGCTGGGGTGGTTGACGTAGAAGTACGGCGCGCGTCCTTCGCTGGGAAGCAGCGGCAACGCGCGTCCGGCGACGAGCACCTGCTCGTCTTCGGTGAACCCGTTGGTGTAGGTGCGGCCGATGTGCAGTGCGGCGCCGTCGCGACGCAGCGCCTCGATGTAGCGACCGCGGTCGATGTAGGAGGTGACACCGACGGCGTCGGTGACGGCGACGATGAACTCGTGGTTCTCGTCGGGGATCCGGTGCGCGCGCAGCGCATCGGCGAGGGATCGGTACGGGCGGGAGGTTCCTGCGGGGGTCGGCCCCTGGACTTCGTTCATCGCTTCAATTCTCTCACCCCGTAAGCCGCGCCGACAGCCGTTCCCGCGCCCCTGGCCGACCGCCGTGCGACACTGAGGGCATGGCACGGGCGACAGTCATCGGCAGCGGACCGAACGGGCTGGTCGCGGCGGTGTCGCTGGCCCGCGCCGGCTACGAGGTCGAGGTGCTCGAGGCCGCGCCGACGGTCGGTGGTGGTGTGCGCACCGAGTCCGCACCCCTGCCGGGATACGTGTGGGATGTCTGCTCGGCGGTGCATCCGGCGACGGTCGCGTCGCCATTCTTCCGCGCTTTCGACCTCGCCTCCCGCCTGGAGTGGATCACTCCCAAGATCTCATACGCGCATCCGTTGGACGACGGTCGCGCCGCGATTGCGTGGCGCGATCTGGAGCGCACGGCGGATGCCCTCGGCCCCGACGGCCGACACTGGCGGGCCCTGCTGCGCCCCCTGGTGGGACGCATCGACGGGGTCGTCGACTTCACCGGCGACAGCCTGCTGCGCCTGCCCCGAGACCCGGTCGCGGCGGCGCGCTTCGGCATTCGGATGCTCGAACAGGGCACCCCGTTGGCGCGGACGTCCCTGCGCACCGAGGCCGGTGCCGCGCTGCTGTCCGGCGTGATCGCGCATGCGAATGTGCCCTTGCCCTCCCTCAGCGGAGCGGCGGCGGGACTGCTGCTGGCCGCTCACGGCCACGCGGCCGGCTGGCCGTACCCGCGCGGTGGGGCGCAGCGCATCGCGGATGCCCTGGTCGCAGACCTCGCAGCGCACGGCGGCCGGGTGCGCACGGGTCGGTACGTCGACGACGTGGCGGCTCTCGACTGGGGTGACCCCGCGCAGGGGGATCTGCTGCTGTTGAATTCATCACCGCGACTGGCGCTGACGCATCCGCGGATCCCCGCCGGCTACGCGCGGGCGCTGCGCGCTTACCGCTATGGCCCGGCCGCCGCCAAGGTCGACTTCGCGCTCGATGGCCCCGTGCCGTGGGCGAATGCGCAGGTGGCGCACGCTCCGACCGTGCATGTCGGCGGCACGCGCGAAGAGATCTGGGCGAGCGAGAACGCTGTGGCCCGCGGCACGGTCGCCGATCGTCCGTACGTGCTGGCGGTGCAACCGTCGGTGCTCGATGACAGCAGGGCACCGGCGGGTCACTCGGTGCTGTGGACGTACATACACGTACCGGCTGGTTCGCGGCTCGACCCGACCGAGCTGATCACGCGCCAGATCGAGCGCTTCGCCCCCGGCTTTCGCGACCGGATCCTGACCAGTCGCGCCGTCGCCGCATCCGATCGCGCGCTGCTGAACCCGAGCGAGATCGGCGGTGACATCTTCGGCGGCGCGTTCACGATCCGTCAGGCGTTCCGCCGCCCCGTGCTCTCCCCCTCCCCCTGGCGCACGCCGATGCGCGGGGTGTACCTGGCGTCGGCGTCCACCCCGCCCGGCCCCGGCGTCAGCGGGATGGCCGGTTGGCACGCGGCCCGCACCGCGCTGCGCGACGCCGGCACGCCCGTCGCGCTCGACACGCTGTTCCCCTGATCAGTGGGCGTCCCGAACTGCCGGTGGCACGTCGGGGTTGCGGGCGCCGGCCGCCTGCGGGGTAATGGATGCCATGTATGAGATCCCGGCACCGATGCTGGCCAAGGCCGCGGCATCCGTTCCCGATCCCACGCAGCGTCCGCTGCTCTACGAACCGAAGTGGGACGGCTTCCGCGGGTTGATCGCGTGGGACGGTACGGAGCTTCGGATCGGATCCCGCGGCGCGAAGCCGCTGACGCGGTACTTTCCCGAGCTGGTCGAGCAACTGCCCGCGCTGTTGCCCGGCCCCTGCCTGCTCGACGGTGAGATCGTCGTCGCCACCGGCGAGGCGGGCGCGCAGCGACTCGACTGGATCGCGCTGAGCCAGCGCATCCATCCCGCCCCCTCGCGCGTCGCGCGGCTCGCGGCCGAGACGCCGGCGTCGTTCATCGCCTTCGATCTGCTCGCCGAGGGTGCCGACGATCTGCAGCCACTGCCGTTCCGTGAGCGCCGGGCACGGCTGGAGCGGATGCTGGCGCGCACCACCCCTCCCCTGCACCTGACCCGCACCACTGACGATCCCGATCTCGCCCGGCGGTGGCTGGCCGAGTTCGAGGGCGCCGGATTGGATGGCGTCGTCGCGAAGCCCCTGGATGATGCGTATGCCCCCGGCAAACGGACGCTGATCAAGATCAAGCACGCCCGCACCGCCGACGTTGTCGCGCTCGGGTATCGGGTGCACAAGAGCGGGTCGGGCGTCGGATCGCTGCTGGTCGGCCTGTACGACGCCGACGGTGCGCTGCGTCAGGTGGGCGGCGTGGCGGCGTGGTCGGATGCCATGCGCCGTCAGCTCGTGACCGAGCTGGAGCCCCTCGTCGAACGCGACGACTCGGGGGCGGCCGTGACCGGCGCGGGGGAACGGTCGCGATTCAGCGGCGCGAAGGACGTGTCGTTCGTCCGGCTGCGCCCGGAGCGCGTTCTGGAGGTGCGCTACGACCAGCTCGAGGGCGATCGGTTCCGGCACACGGTGCAGTTCGCACGGTGGCGTCCCGATCGCGACGCGCGCTCGTGCACGTACGAGCAACTCGAGACGGTGACCGGGTACGACCTGGCGAGGGTGCTGACCTGAGTCGCCTCACTCGGCGCTGTCAGGCCAGTGCGCGGCGACCTTGCGGCTCGGTTGCACGCGCGGCGGCTCGCCGGGCATCTTGGGGAACTCGGGAGGGAAGGGCAGTTCGCCCAGTCCGTTCGCGAGATCGCGCTCCCACCATTCCAGCAGCGTGTCGATGCGCCCCGGCGCCCGATGCATGTCGGCCCACGGGTCGCCCACCTCGGCGAGCCGATGCGGGATGCTGCGCACGGTGTGCCGTGTCGGATCGACGTCATCGAGTTCGTCCCAGCGCAGCGGCGTCGACACCGGTGCGCCCGGAATCGCCCGCGGACTGTATGCCCCGGCCATCGTGCGGTCGCGATTGGCCTGGTTGAAGTCCACGAAGACGCGCTGACCGCGCTCCTCCTTCCACCAGTTCATCGTCACCCGATCGGGCATCCGCCGCTCCAGCTCACGCCCGGCGGCGATCACGGCATGTCTGACGACGAGGAACTCCCATGCGGGCTCGATGGGGCAGAACACGTGCAGTCCCCGGTTGCCGCTGGTCTTGATGAAGGCTTCCAGCCCCGCCTCGGCGAGCATCGCGCGCAGCTCGTGCGCCGCGGCCACGGTCTCGGTGATCCCCGTGCCCGGCTGCGGGTCCAGGTCGATGCGCAGCTCAACCGGGTTGTCGGTGTCGCCGGCCAGCGACGCCCACGGATGGAACACGATCGTGTTCATCTGCACGGCCCATACGATCGCGCTGGCGCGGTTCAACACGATCTGCGGATGCCGCCGGCCGCTGTTGTAGGTGACGGTGACGGCATCGACGTAGTCGGGTGTGCCCTTGGGCGGGTTCTTCGAGAAGAACCCTTCGGCCCTGCCGCCGGATGCCGTTGTCACCCCATCACGGAACCGCTCCAGCGACACCGGCCGGTGTCCGTTGGATGCCAGGAACGGCACCGAAACCTGCTGCACGTAGTCGGCGTACTCGGCCTTGGTGATTCCGTCGGCGCCGTCGACCGGCCAGATGACTTTGTTCGGGCTCGACAGCGACACGTCGCGCTCGCCGTCGGTGTCGTGCACAGTCACGGTCACGCGTTCGGAGGCCATGCCCCCGACATTAGGCGCTGAGTGCGCGCCGCGACAGACCTTCGCGTCTGCGTGATCAGTCGTCGACGTTGATCGCGAGCACCAGCAGTGCGCTCAGTGCGTCGCGGCCGATCGCGAGCGACGGGCCACCGAGGTCGACGATCACGCCCGCGATCTCGCTGTGATCGCTCAGCACCTTCGCCAGCTGCTCGGGCTGGAACGGCATCGGCCGGTCGTTGCGACCGAGCGCGACGACCTCGAGCGGGTGCGAGAACACCTGCAGGTACCGGTTGCCGTCGGTGGTGTGCACCTCGGCGATGCCCACCGGCTTGCCGTTGGAACCGTCGTTCACGGCGACCCAGCTGCGGGTCTTGGCCAGTGCCTCGGCGACGCGCACCGGGGTGCCCTCGTCACGGGGAGCGGCGAGCAGGCTCTTGACCGCCATGTTCTCATCGCCCTGCTCGAGCGCCTTCTGCAGCAACTCGGTCGGGAAGACCGCACGGTGCGGGGCCGAGGAGTTGTCGATGATCACCCCGGCGAACCCGCCCGAGACGACCTGCTGGTAGACGGCGGTGACCGGCTGTGCGATAGCCGAGGTCGACGCGGCGTCTTCGGCCCCCTCGACCGAGTCGCGTAGCGCCTTGCCCGAGCTGTAGGCGAGCATGAACGAGCGCTCGCCGTCGCGGATGACGCCGACTGCGAGCGGCTGACCGTTCTTGAGCTGCTCGCGGGCATCGCCGTTGACCCGCAGGTACAGGTGGCTCTGCAGCGACTGCCGCATCACGCCGATGAGCTGCTCGTTCGTGGCGCCCTCGGCGAGCTCGGCCAGCGCCTCACGCAGCAGCACGTTGTCGTTGAGCCCATCGACGGTGTGCGTCTGCTCGGGCGGCACAGCCGCGGCCAGCGGCAGGCGCGGCACGGTCTGCTGTGCGGTGGGCATCGCATCGCCGGGAGAGGTCGGGCGCGCGGCTGCGACGGGCGCCGCGGGTCGCGGCGGCGTCGCGGATGCCGTGGCCTCGTCGGCGGGCAAGGCGACCTCCGGGCCAGCGTCGGCCCCGACCCCACGGAACGCCTGCACCGAGATACCGACCGCGGGAACGGCCTCGGTCGCGGGTGCGTCGTCGACCGCAGACTCGGCATTCTTGGTGTCTTGCTCGCCCGCGGCAGCCGTCACGGCATCCATCGGAGCTGCGGCGCTCGGCTGCGCGCTCACCTCGCCGGTGGTGTCTTCCGCTGCTGCGGCGTCTTCACCGACGGCGGGCTGATCGACGGACTTCTTGCGGCGAGAGAAGAGGGCCATATCAGCCAGCCTATCCGCCTTGCCGCGCGGTGAGCGCCGGACGACGAGCACCGCCTCCCGGGCTACAGCTTCGTGATCGGCGCGATCTTGATGAGCAGCTTCTTCTGCCCGGCCCCATCGAAGCGCACGTGAGCGATGCGCTTGGCGCCCTCACCCGTGACAGCCTCGACGCGCCCCTCACCGAAGTCGTCATGGCGGATCCGGTCGCCGGCGGCCAGTTCGAGATCGCCGTTGTCGCGCACCTTGCCGGTGACTTTGTTCGGAAAGCGATCCATCGCCGTCGAAAGCGGCTTGAGTCCGGCGCCCTTCGGCAGCGCCGTCGGCGCGAAGCGGTCACCGGAGCGACCGCCGCTCGCGCCGAACCCTCCGCCGGGACGGCGCGCATTGACGGCCCGCGAGGGCGAGCCGCCGCGCGAGTTGATGTCTCCGGGCGACTGCCGCCAGTCGACGAGGTCGGCCGGGATCTCCTGCAGGAACCGGCTCGGCATCGCGACCGACACCTCGCCGAACTGAGCGCGCGTCATCGCCAACGACAGGTGCAGGCGCTTGCGCGCCCGCGTGATGCCGACGTAGAACAGCCGCCGCTCCTCCTGAGGGCCACCGGGCTCCCCCGCCGAGATGCGGTGCGGAATGAGGTCCTCTTCGACACCGGTGACGAACACCGCGTCGTACTCGAGTCCCTTGGCGGTGTGCATCGTCATCAGTGAGACCGAGCCCGACTCGTCGTCGAGGTCATCGGCATCCGAGACCAGCGCCACCTCGGTGAGGAAGTCGGCGATCGTGCCGTCGGGGTTGTTGCGTGCGAAGTCGCGCGCAACGGCGACGAACTCGTCGAGGTTCTCCAGACGCGCCTCGTCCTGCGGGTCGCGGCTCGCACGCAGCGCCTCGAAGTAGCCGCTCTTGTCGAGCAGCACCGTCAGCGCCTCGGCGACCGCGGTCGACGGCGGCACCTCACCCGAGGCAGGCAGCAGAATCTCGGTCGCCTCGTCGAGCACGGCATCGAGGCGGGTGATCGCCGCCTGGATCTTCGGCCCGACGCCGAGTGACGCCGGCGAGCGCAGCGCATCGCGGAAGCTGATGCCCTGCTGCTCGGCGAACATCGCGATGGACGCTTCGGTGACGCCTCCGATGCCGCGACGCGGCCGGTTGAGGATGCGACGCACGGCCATCTCGTCGGCCGGGTTCGCCACCGCGATCAGGTAGGCCAGCGCATCCTTGATCTCGGCGCGCTCGTAGAACTTGGTGCCACCCATGATCTTGTATGGCACAGCGGCGCGGATGAAGATCTCTTCCAGCGCGCGAGACTGCGAGTTGGTGCGGTAGAACACCGCCATCTCGGAGTACGGCATGCCGGTGCGACGCAGCGCCTCGACCTCATCGGCGACGAACTGCGCCTCGTCGTGCTGCGAGTACCCGGTGAAGCCGGCGATCTTGTCGCCCGCGCCACGGTCACTCCACAGGTTCTTCGCCTTGCGGTCGAAGTTGTTGCCGATCACCGCGTTGGCCGCCGACAGGATCGTCTGGGTCGACCGGTAGTTCTGCTCGAGCAGCACGACCTTCGCCCCCGGGAAGTCGCGCTCGAACTCGGTGATGTTGCGGATGTCGGCTCCGCGGAACGCGTAGATCGACTGGTCCGAGTCACCCACGACGGTCAGCGACGCACCAGCCTGGGCTTCGGCCGCCTCGGGCTCGAAGATCATCATGCCGTTCGAGGCATACGGATCGGGTGCCTCGGCGGCGACCGGACGGGTGAGCTCATGGATGAGGGCGTACTGGGCGTGGTTGGTGTCCTGGTACTCGTCGACCAGAATGTGCCGGAACCGGCGCCGGTACGTGTCAGCCACCTTCGGGAACGCCCGGAACAGGAACACCGTCTGCGCGATCAGGTCGTCGAAATCGAAGGCGTTGGCCTTCTGCAGCGCCCGCTGGTAATCGCTGAAGATGTCGGTGAACTTGCGCTCTGCGGGGTCGCTCAGGTTCGCCTGACGGGCATGCCCCTCGGCATCGGTGAGCTCGTTCTTCAGTTTCGAGATGCGCGACTGCACCGCTCCGGGGGTCAGCCCGTACGCGTCGGCCTCGTGCTCTTTCACCAGGCGCTTGAGCAGGGCGCGCGAGTCGCCCGAGTCGTAGATCGTGAACGACTTCGTGAACCCGAATTGCTCGGCCTCACGGCGCAGGATCCGCACGCAGGCCGAGTGGAAGGTCGAGATCCACATGCCGCGCGCGGCCTCGCCCACCAGTCCTTCGACGCGTTCACGCATCTCACCGGCGGCCTTGTTCGTGAATGTGATGGCCAGGATCTGACTGGGCCATGCCTCACGCTGGCGCAGCAGCAGGGCGATCCTGCGCGTGAGCACACTCGTCTTGCCGGATCCGGCACCGGCCACGATGAGAAGCGCGCTGCCGCGATGAGTGACGGCTTCGAGCTGCTGCGGGTTGAGCCCGGCGAGCAGCGGGTCGCCGTTCGGGGTCGAATCGGGCGTTCCGGAAACGATGAGAGGTGCGTCGGTCATGTCAATACGAGTCTAGAGCGGGCCTCCGACGCCGGGTACGCTCGAGCCACGTGAACGATGGGAGGCCATGATGATCGCGGAGCTCACTGAGCAGGAGTGCCTCGAACTCCTCACGACGACCACGGTCGGTCGCGTCGGATTCGTCGCCGACGATCGCGTGCTCATCCTGCCCGTCAACTACGTGCTCGACGGACGCGACGTCCTCATCCGCACGGCACCCGAGGGCATCCTGAGCCCCCTCCCCGACACCCCCGTCGCCTTCGAGGTGGACCACCACGACGATCTTGCGGGCAGCGGCTGGAGCGTACTGCTCAGCACTCGGGCATCCGAGATCGACGCCGCGGAGGTCGCGACCGCTCCCGGCGCCGCACACAAGCACCCGTGGGCAGGCGGCGACCGCTCGCGCGCGCTGCGGCTGACGCCCGAGACGATCTCGGGCCGCCACGTGCGCCGCGACCGCGCCTGAGGCGCGGCCGCAGCCGACCGCTCAGGCGATCCGGGTACCCGGCGGCAAGCGCCGCGCGGGCGTTCGCGTGCGCGCCCAGGCGCCCGCGAACAGACCGCCGGCGATCAGCGCCTGGAGCCCGAGTCCCACGAACCAGCTCGGTACGGTGTCCTCGATCTGCTCCTGCGACGTCGGGCTCTCGATCCACCCGTTCTCGCAGGCGTCCCAGCGCTCGATCTCGGGCGGCAGCTGGGCCAGACGGACGCCGACCTTCACCTGTCCGAAGAGGTCGTTCGGATACCCGTGAGAGAAGGTCGTCGGGGTCGCATCGGCGAGCACCACGAACGGGTTGGCCGCGAGGAATCCCCACACCAGGTCGAAACGGGGCTGGTTGTAATTGACCTCCACCCACTCATCGCACACCGGCTCACCGGTCGTCTCATCCCACGGCCGCTCGTAGCCACGCGCCTCGGACTGGATCGCCGTGCCGCCGAGCCCGAAGGCGATCAGCGTTCCGACGACGAGCGCGGCCACGGCGAGATAGGTGGTCGCTATCGAGAAGAGCGGTCGTGCGATCAGACCGCTCAGTCCCACGCCGATGGCGGCGACGACGATGATCTCGGCCAGCAGCACCAGCAACGACACGATCAGCATCCCCGCCGTCACCCCGCCACCGAGCATGCTGATGAGCAGGAACGGCACGGCGATCAGCAGGAAGATCGAGCCGGTCGCGACAGCGGCGAGCAGCTTGCCCAGCATGATGTCACCGGTCGTCGCTGCGGTGACCTGCACGGGTGCGAGGGTGGCGGCCTCACGGTCGCCGTTGATCGCGTTGCCGCTCAACGTCGGTGAGACGAGCACCACCAGCAGCAACACGAAGTTGACCACGATCGAGTAAACGCCCGCGTTCGGTTCGCTCTGGAACGAGAACACCATGAACGACAGCAGCGTGATGCCGATCAGCAGCAGTACGAAGACGCCCAGCAGCACGTACCAGCCCACGCTGCGCAGGCGCTGCGTGAGTTCGAGTCGGGCGAGGGTGGTGATGCGTGCGAAGCTCATGCGCCCGCTCCTTCCTGGGGTGCGTCCGGGGTCTGCGGCGGCGTCGGATGCTGACCGCCCGGCTGCCGCAGCGCCAGGAAGGACTCCTCCAGGGCGCTCTGCGCCGGTGCGAACTCCAGCACCGGTAGTCCCGCCGTGATCATGCGGCGCAGCCCCTCGACGGCAGCGGTGTCATCGGTGAACGACACCAGCGCGTCACCCCGGTCGGACCCCACGCTCTCCGCCGGCAGGCCCAGCGCCTCGGCGACGCCGGCACGGGCATCCGCACCCGCCACCCGCACCCGATACGCGCGCGCCGAGGGCGCGCCCGCGGCATCGACCATTGCCCCGGCGACCATGAAGACGACGTCGTCGACGACTTCCTCCAACTCGGAGAGCACGTGGCTGGAGATCAGCACGGTCTTGCCCTGCGCGGCGAGATCGCGCAGCATCACGCGCAGGTGCACGCGCGCCTCGGGATCGAGGCCGGAGGCCGGCTCATCGAGCAGCAGCACCTGCGGGTCGTGCACCAGCGCGCGGGCGAGCCCCAGCTTCTGCTTCTGTCCGCGCGAGAGCACCCGCGCCGGTGATGCCGCAAGCTCGGCGAGACCGACCACATGCAGCAGTTCATCCGCGCGGGCGGCTGCGTCGGCCGGCGACATGTCATGCAGGCGCGCGGTGGTCACGATGCTCTCGCGGGCGGTCAGCGACGGCCAGGCTCCCAGCGCATCGGGCATCCATCCCAGCATCCGCCGTGCCGCCGCCGGGTCCGCGACCGGATCGACATCACCGATGCGGATGCTGCCGGCATCCGGCGCCAGCAGCGATGCCAGCATCAGCAGCAGCGTCGTCTTTCCCGCTCCGTTCGGGCCGACCAGCCCTGTGACCCGCCCCGGTTCCGCCCGGAACGTGGCATCCGACACTGCGTGCACCGATCCGAATGAGCGGCGCACCCCCTCCGCACTGATTCCACACATGCCCCGAAGCCTAGGACAGGTGATGCGAGAATCAGGGCATGCGCACCATCCTCAACATCATCTGGGTCATCTTCGCCGGGTGGTCCATGTTCCTCGGCTACGTGCTCGCGGGCATCCTGCTGTGCGTTCCGATCATCACGATCCCGTGGGCGATCGCGTCGTTCCGCCTCGCGAACTACGCGTTCTGGCCCTTCGGGCGCGACGTCGTCGACCGCTCCACCTCGGGCGTCGGCTCGCTGCTCGGCAACATCATCTGGGTCGTGCTGGCCGGATGGTGGCTCGCCATCGGGCACATCGTGACCGGTGTGGCGATGTGCCTGACGATCATCGGCATCCCCATGGGCATCGCCGCGTTCAAGATGGTGCCGATCTCACTCATGCCACTCGGCAAAGAGATCGTGCGCGCGACGCGCTGACGACGGTCGCGAACCCTCAGCCGCGGAAGAACGCCACGCCCAGGTCGGGGTGGTCGACGAACACGCCATCGACGCCGGTGCGGGCGATCACGCTCCACTCCGACTCGTAGTCTCCGAAGGCGGCCTTGCCGCCACCGGCGCGGTACGGCGCCGACAGGAACGCATTCTCGGGGCGGCACGTCCACGTGAACACGCGCAGGCCGCGTGCGTGCGCATCGGCCACCAGCGTGGAGTCGGATGCCAGTAGCATCCGCTTGTTCACACTGATGCCATCCACGGTGCCCACAAGCGCGTCGAGCCCGACCGGCGTGACCTCGTCGGCGTACTTGGGAGCGGCACGACCGTGCGCGGCGACGAGGTCGAAGGGCTTGCCCTTCGCCTCGATGAGATAGATGAAGGATGCCGCGATACCGGTCTTTCTGAGACGGTGCAGCAGCGTCGACTCGAAGGCCTCGACGATCAGCGGCAGAGCGCCGTCGGCCCAGCCGGTCGCGCGCAGATCACGCTCGATGAGCGGCACCAGGTCGAGTCCGACGCCCGCGAAATAGGTGGCGTGCTTCACCTCGAGCACGACCCCGATCTCGCGACCGTGCTCGGCCGAGGCCCGGCGCACCATCTCGAGCAGGTCGGTCAGCCGCAGGATGGGCTGGGCATCATCGAAGCTCGCGCTCGACCGGCGGATCTTGGGCAGCCGCTCACGCGTGCGCAGCGTGGCAAGCTCGGCCCAGGTGAAGTCCTCGGTGAACCAGCCGGTCAGCGACTCCCCGTCGATCCTCTTGGTCGTTCGGCGGTCGGCGAACTCCGGCCGGTCAGCGACGTCGGTGGTGCCCGAGATCTCGTTCTCATGCCTCAGCACGAGCACGCCATCCTTGCTGGCGACGACGTCGGGTTCGACAGCATCCACTCCCATCGCGAACGCGAGTTCGTACGACGAGCGGCTGTGTTCGGGGCGGTATCCGGGTGCACCGCGGTGCCCGATGACAAGTGGCGATCTCCTGGGCACGTTCTCAGCGTAAACGAGCGTGCTCATAGCCTCGTCCCGGTATCGTGGGGGTAAGCGTTGACCGATCCCTCGGGAGTAGAGGCCACCAATGAGCAACTTCGCATTCAACAACCCGGCGTTCCAGGAGCCGCGCAGCGGCAACGGCGCGTCGACGCAGTACGCGCCCCCGCCGCCGCCGTCGGCTCAGCACGCCGCTGCGGATGCCGCCGCGAACGCGCAGCTGGAGGGCATGTTCGCCGCTCCGCCCGCCGGCGCCATCGAGACCGACCGGATGACCGTCGAGGACACCATCTGGAAGACCGTCGGCCTGTTCGGAATCCTGCTGGTCACCGCTGTCGCGGGCTGGATGTGGACGATGTCGACGCTGTACGTCGACCCGACCACCGGGCAGATCGGCGCTGACCTCACGCCGTGGATCGTCGGCGCCCTCGGCGGGTTCGTGCTCGCCCTGGTCGTGACGTTCACCTCGCGCAAGAAGGTGCGCCCCGCCCTGATCTGGGCGTACGCCGCCTTCGAGGGTCTGTTCATCGGTGCGATCTCGGCCTGGTTCGAGACCATCTTCCCCGGCATCGTCATGCAGGCAACCCTCGCTACCCTCGCCGTCGTGGGTGTGACCCTCGCCCTGTTCGCCAGCGGCAAGATCCGTGCCTCGAAGAAGATGACCAAGATCTTCATGATCGCCATGTTCGGCTACCTGGCGTTCTCGGTGCTGAACCTCATCCTGATGTGGGTCGGCGTCCCGATGGCCGGTGGCGCCTTCGGTATGCGCAGCATCGAGGTCGCGGGCATCCCGCTCGGCCTGATCATCGGCGTGCTCGTGGTCTTCATGGCCGCGTACTCGCTGGTGCTCGACTTCGACCAGATCCAGCAGGGTGTGCGCAACGGCGCCCCCCGCAAGTACGGCTGGCTCGGAGGCTTCGGCATCATGGTCACCGTCGTCTGGCTGTACATCGAGATCCTGCGGATGATCGCGATCCTGCGCGGCAGCGACTGACGGACGTTCTTCTCGAAAGGGCCGCTCTCCTCGGAGGGCGGCCCTTTTCGTGTGCCCGGGGCATTGTTGTCGTCACCACGCATCCCGCCGAAAAACCACTTCCGGCATGAGAAACCACCTCACACGTGGTTCCTCAGACGGGAAGTGGTTTCTCAGCGGATGACGGGTGCCGGAAACGAAGAAGGGGCCGCTCTCGCGACCCCTTCTCTCACTCCCACTCGATGGTTGCCGGTGGCTTCGAAGTGACGTCGAGCACGACCCGGTTGACCTCGCGCACCTCGTTGGTGATGCGGTTCGAGATCTTCGCGAGCACGTCGTAGGGCAGGCGGGTCCAGTCAGCGGTCATCGCGTCTTCCGACGAGACCGGACGCAGCACGATCGGATGCCCGTAGGTGCGTCCGTCGCCCTGCACGCCCACCGAACGGACGTCGGCGAGCAGCACGACCGGGCACTGCCAGATCGTCTGGTCGAGGCCGGCCTTGGTGAGCTCCTCGCGCGCGATGGCGTCGGCCTCGCGCAGCACCTCGAGGCGCTCGCGAGTCACCTCGCCGATGATGCGGATGCCGAGGCCGGGCCCCGGGAAGGGCTGACGCCCGACGATCGCCTCAGGAATGCCGAGCTCACGACCGATCGCACGTACCTCGTCCTTGAACAGCGCGCGCAGCGGCTCGACGAGCTCGAAGTCGAGGTCGTCCGGCAGGCCGCCGACGTTGTGGTGCGACTTGATGTTGGCGGTGCCCGATCCGCCGCCGGACTCGACGACGTCGGGGTACAGCGTGCCCTGCACGAGGAACTTCACGGGCGCGCCACCCGTGGCCTTGGCCTCTTCGACCAGATCGCGCTGCACCTGCTCGAACGCACGAATGAACTCACGGCCGATGATCTTGCGCTTGGTCTCGGGGTCGGTGACCCCGGCCAGGTGCCCCAGGAACGTGTCGACGGCATCGACGGTGATCAGACGCACACCCGTCGACTCGACGTAGTCCTTCTCGACCTGCTCGCGCTCGCCCTTGCGCAGCAGACCGTGGTCCACGAAGACCGCCGTCAGCTGGTCGCCGATGGCACGGTGAACCAGGGCGGTCGAAACGGCCGAGTCGACACCTCCCGAGAGCGCCGAGATGACGCGGGCGTCGCCGACCTGCTCGCGGATGCGCTCGATCTGCTCGGCGATGACGTTGTCGCTGTTCCAGTCGGCGGGCAGGCCCGCACCCTTGTGCAGGAAGTTCTCGATGATGGCCTGGCCATGATCGGAGTGCTTCACCTCGGGGTGCCACTGCACACCGTAGAAACGACGGTTCTCGTCAGCGAACGCCGCGACCTTGGTGGCATCGGTCGAGGCGAGCACCTCGAAACCCTCGGGCGCGCGGGCGACCTGGTCGCCGTGGCTCATCCACACGTTCTGCTCGGCGGGCTGGTCGCCCAGCAACGTGCTGCCCTCTGCCGTGATGTGGGCGTCGGTCGCGCCGTACTCGCGCAGGCCGGTGTGTGCCACCTCGCCGCCGAGCGTCTGCGCCATGTACTGGAACCCGTAGCAAATGCCCAACGTCGGCACACCGAGATCGAACACGGCCGGGTCGAGCTTGGGGGCGCCGTCCTCGTACACCGACGAGGGACCGCCCGACAGGATCAGCGCCACCGGGTTCTTGGCAGCGATCTCTTCAGCCGTCGCCGTGTGCGGCACGATCTCGCTGTAGACGCCGGCCTCGCGGACGCGGCGGGCGATCAGCTGGGCGTACTGTGCGCCGAAATCGACGACGAGCGCGGGGCGCTGCTGGGTCTCGGTCTGCTCGGTCACCGGGCACCTTCCGTTTGAGAGTTCTGAGGTTCTGCTCCAGCCGCGGCGTCGGCGGCCTCCCGCTCGGCGAGGTACGTCTTCACGTCGCGCGCGACCCGCGCCTCCATGATGAACGACAGGAACGGGATGACGCCGCCGAGGGCGAGCCAGATGAATCGCAGGAACTTCCAGCGCATCAGGCTCCACATGCGGAAGCAGGCGAAGAGGTACACGACGTAGAACCAGCCGTGCACGATGAGGACGCCGAGCGACAGGTTGATCCCATCACCGGTCGATTCCAGGCCCTCGGGACCTTCGATGACATCGGCGAACCAGAGGAATCCGCCGGACCCTCCGAGGAAGAGTTCGAGACGGATCGGCGTGTACTTCAGCACCATCTCGGCGACGAGCAGCAGCAGCATGACGCCGGTGATGATCGATGCGATCTGATAGAACTTCAGCGCTCCGCGGATCGCCGGGAAGCTGGCGACTCTGGGCTCGGGCATGCCCTCCATTCTAGCCGCCGAGCGCGCGGGCGATTGGCGCGTTGTGCGGGGCAACGCGAAGGCCCGCCGCAGACGTGTCGTCTGCGGCGGGCCCGTGGCTTTCAGCCCTGGGGAATCATCCCTCGAGCATCAGCCGGCATGCACTCATGCCCGCATTCGGCGGCGGATCAGCACGAGCGCCCCACCGGCCACCAGCAGAAGCACGGCCAGCACGATGAAGGCGGTCGAGTCTGCACCCGTGGTGGCGAGATCGCCGTCACCGGAGCCCGTGTCACCGCCGGCCGCGGTGACCGTGATCTTCGCGCTCGCCTCTGATCCATCGGTCAGGATCGCGACGATGCTGTGCTCACCGGCCGCGGTGCCCTTCGGGATCATGACGGTGGCCGACAGCGTGCCGTCCTCACGAACGGTCGCCGAGCCGAGCTGAACCGGCGTGGAGCGCAGTTCGAGCATGACCTTCTCGCCGGCGGGGAAGCCCTCACCCGAGATCGTCACCGACTCGCCCGCCGCGACCGTCGAGCGGTCGAGCGAGATCGTGCCCTCGGCAACCTCGGCGGCGATGCGGAACGGCACCTGCACGACCGTGCCGGTCGAAGCGACCGCGACGGTGAGCGTCTGCGCACCGGTCACGTCGTCCGGGACCGTGAACGTCAGGCTCGCACGCCCGACCTCGTCGGTGGTGTCGACGACAGCGGGGTCGATCGCGCCCGACGCCAGCTGAGTCGCGCCCAGCGACAGCGTGACGTCGCCCGGAGCGGGCTCACCGGCGCTGAACGCCAGCGACGACAGCGAAACGGTCACCTCGGTGCCGGCGCTGAACTCGTCATCTGCCGGGTCGAGCACCACGCCGACCGCACGCTGCGCGTAGTCGGGGGTCGCGGTGCCGTTCGCGTCGAACCAGTCGACCATCGACTGCAGGTCGATGCGGCCGGTGTCGCGCTTGTCGGTGCCCTCGGCGAGCGTGGCGAAGTTGTCGCCACCACCGGCGAGGAACGAGTTGGCCGCGACGGTGTAGCTGGCGGACATGTCGATCGCCTCACCGTCGAGCATCATCGAGGTGATGCGCTCGCCCTGAGCGGCGGTCGGGTCGTAGGTGTACACCAGCCCCTCCGAGACACCGAGCTTGAGGAACGGACGGCTGGCGCCCTCGGGCTGCCACTGCTCTTCGAGCACGCTCTTGAGCTGCGCACCGGTGAGCTGCTGCGTGACCAGCGTATTGGCAAACGGCTGCACCGTCGCCGCCTCGCGGTAGGTCACGTTGCCATCCGGGTCCTCGGCGTCCGAGGACGCGAAGTTGAGGTTGGCCCGCAGACCACCCGGGTTCATCAGTGCGACGTCAGCGTCGGTCGCCCACTGCTGCACATCGGCGACGAAGTTGCCGATCGTCGACTCGCCACCGCGGTTCTCGGTGGTGCCGTCGCTCTGGCGTGCCCGCAGGAAATCGGCGGTGATGTCGCCCACCTTGACGGCACCGAGCACGGCGGCCTCCGCCACGGCGGCGTCAACGATCTGCTGCACCTCGGGAACGGCCGGGTAGTTGCCCTCCCACTGGCGCGGTGCGACCTCGGTGGCCAGCGGACGGATCTCGTTCTCGATAGAGAGCAGCTCCTTGGTGTCGCGGTCGACCTGCAGGTTCATCACACCGAGGTTCTTGCCGTACTCACCGGCCGAGATCACCGGGCGTCCGTCGATCACGTGGTTGTAGGCCAGGTGGGTGTGGGCCGAGACGATGGCATCCACGTCGCCGTCGACGCCGTAGACGATCTCGCCCAGCGGGGTGTCGGGGGTGATGTCCTCGACCACGACGGTGGAAGCGCCCTCGTGCACCAGCAGGATGACCACGTCGGCTTCGCCGTTGGCGCTGTTGCCGTCGCGCAGGTCGTCAGCCACGGCGTTGACCGAGTCGACGATGCTGCGCACCTCGAGGTCGGCGATGCCCTCGGGGCGGACCAGCGAACCAAGATCCTCGGTCACGGCGCCAACGAAGCCGACGCGCACGCCGTCCATCTCCTTGACCCAGGCCGGGGCGAGCGCAGGCTGACCGGTGTCGGTCAGGAACACGTTCGCCGCGACGTACTCCCAGTCGGCCCGGTCCTGCACACGGTCGCGCAGGTCTTCCCAGCCCTGGTCGAACTCGTGGTTGCCCGCGGCGCTCACATCGAGCCCGGCGGCGTTGAGCGCGTCGATGGTCGGCTCGTCGTTGTTGATGAACGACGTGAACGTCGATGCGCCGATCAGGTCACCGGCGGCGGCGAAGATCGTGTTCGGGTTCTCGTCGCGCACGTGCTGCACAGCACCGGCCAGGACCGCGGCACCAGCAGCAGCACCATCGGCTTCGATCCGACCGTGGAAGTCGTTGATCGTGGCGATGTCGATGCTCACCGGCGGGGCCGACGCCGAGACACCGACCAGGATCGGGTCGTGGTCGCTCGAGCGGTAGGGGGTACCGGTCTCGGCGGCGCCGAAGGCGTAGCCCCGGTCGCTCCACTCGGGCGAGTTGATGGCCCATACGGCCGCGTCGGTGATCGACGGCACCAGCGACGGCGAGGCGATCACGTGGTCGAGCGAGCCGAGCTCACCGTCGAACGTGTAGGTGTACTGACCGTCGGTACGGTCAGCGACGAGGCTGCTCCATCCCTCCGAAGCGAACACGTCGATCGGGTCTTCCTCGCTGTAGGCGTTGAAGTCACCGATCAGCAGGATGTCCTCGCTGCCCGCGTCATCGGCGAGCTGCTCGGTGAAGTCCAGCAGCGACTCGGCCTGCTCGACGCGCTCGGCGTTGAAACGCCCCTGTCCGTCGGCCGGCTCGGCACCGCTACCGCCCTTGGACTTGAAGTGGTTCGCGACCACCGTGACGGTGCGGCCGTCGATGTCGAACGCCTGCGCGATCGGCTCACGAGCGATGTCCCACACCGTCTCGTCGACGATCGAGGCGCTGTCGCCGATGGTCGAGACCGCATCCTTCTTGTAGATGATCGCGTTCGTGATGAAGTCGGTGATCGCGGCGTTGTCCAGCACCTCGGGCGTGGGCACGTAGTCCCAGACCTCACTGCCGGCGGCGGCGTTGAGCCCGTCGACGAGGTCGGCGAGCGCCGTGTCGACGGGGTCGCCGAACTTGACCGAGTTCTCGATCTCCATCAGCGCGACGATCTCCGCGTCCAGATCGTTGATCGCCGTGACGATCTTCGACTTCTGAATCGCGAACTGCGCCGCGTCGCCGGCGCCACGGGCATCCGCGTTCTCGGAGCGCAGCGTCGTGAAGTAGTTGTAGACGTTGAACGCCGCGACCTGCACGTCGCCACCGACGGTCGGAACCTCGGGGCGCGGGTTCTGCGTATCGAAGGTGACCTTCTGCGCCGCGGGCGACTCGCTGTTCAGCGGAGTCGTGGGCTGCAGACGCCAGTCGTTGAAGCCGTACTGCAGCACGAAGCCGATGTCTCCGAAGTCGACGACGTCGCCATTGCGCACGACGACGTCCTTCGTGAAGTAGGGCTGGTCGCCGGGGTGGCCACTGTTGCTGACCTGGATGCTGTAGCCGTCGTCGAGCAGGATGCGCTCAGCACGGTTGGCCGCCGCGACGGCGTCGGCGTCGGCACCGGGCCGGTGCATCTCTGTGCTCTTGACGTTCAGCTCGCCGGGGTTCAGCCACAGCGTTCCGTAGTTGTACAGCTGGTGGCTGGAGGCCACTGCGTAGTCGCCGGTCGGCGCGACGAGCATGCTCTCGTAGGCCTCGCGGTCGTCGCCGACGACCGTGGCGGGCAGCGGGGTGAGCGCGGGCAGGCCCGCCTCGGCGGTCACGACGGTGACATCGGATGCCGACGCCGGCGTGATCTGGGTCTGACCGAAGTACTCTCCGACCACTCCCGTCACCGAGACGAGATCGCCGATCTCACCGGGAACGCTCTTGCCGTTGAGGTAGACGAACACGCCGTCGGATGCTTCGCGCGCGGCGTCGCTGCCACCGGAACCGGCGGTCTGGATGACGATGCCGTTGTATCCTCCGGTGCGGTGGTCGGCGGTGATGACGCCCTCGACCTTGACGGTCTCGTCAACCAGCGGAGACGCGCCTGCGGTGCCCTGCACCTCAGCGATGGTCGCCTCGATCACGGCGCCACCGTCACCACCGTCGGTCTCGCCGCTGGTCTCGCCGGCGGCGTTGGTCGGAGTGATGTCGGCGGACAGCGAGAAGTCGGCGCTGTTGTCGTCGGTATCCACCGCGTCGGTGCGGTTCAGCGACTTGACGTCGGTGTTGCCCGACGGCGCGGTCGCCGCGGCGGTCTCGAACGTGTTGGAGGTGCCGTAGCCGAGCAGGTCGATGACGTTCTCAGCACCCACGGAGGAACCGGGCGTCAGCGTGATCGCCGTGGTGCCCTGCACCAGCGCGATGGTGCCGGCGGAACCGCTGAAGTTGAGATTGCCGCTGGTGGCATCCGGCGCCGGAAGCGCATCACCCTGCGCATTCGCGCCGCCGTTCTGGCCACCCTTCACCAGGAAGTAGCCACCGGCAGGAATCGTGCCGGTCAGCACACCGAGCCCGGTGAACTCCCCCGTGCCGCCCGAAGAGCGGTACTGCAGCGACATGCCGTCGAGGACGATGTCCTGGTCGGTCGGGTTGTACAGCTCGACGAACTTGTGCGTGAACGCAGCGCCGGCGCTTCCGCCGGACAGGTACGCCTCGTTGATGACCACGCCCGTGCCTGCCGGGTTGGCGAAGGCGGGGGTGGCGACGAGCGTTCCGAGGCTCATCGCGCATGCGGTCGTCAGTGCGAGTGCGCCCCAGCGCGCTCGCATCCGGTGTCGGGGTGCGGAAGCCGTGCGGCTCGCGTCCCGGAGATCGGGCATCATCGTTGCAGTCTCCTCCATCGGTGAACGGTCAGGAGGTGCTGTGAACCCCGCGACCGACGCGTGCCACGGGAACACGCGCATGAATGCGACCATAGGGGTCGGCGCCGACACCGGGCAAGCACCAAAGCGTCGCCGGGGTGAACGGCAGCGGAACAGCAGTCGCGCGCGTCAGCCTGCGGCGCGGCCTGGTGCGAAGAACCCGCTCAGGCTGCGCTACTCGTGGCGTCCTCGAACTCCTCGACCTCGCGCTCCCACGCATCGCGCGCAAGGCGATACCAGAGGTAGAACGCGAAGCCGGCGAAGACCGCCCATTCGATGGCGTAGAAGATGTTGAGCCAGTTGATCGGCGACTTCAGCTCGGGTGCCGGCGAGCTGATGTCGACCAGCCCCTGCGGAGCCTCGATCGAGGCCAGGTACGGCCGGTAGACATCGAGTTGCTCGGTGTCGTGCCAGCGGCTCAGCAGCGCTGCGGGAGACATCCGATCCAGCCGCATCGGCTCGGTACTCGGCGGCACCTGGACACCCTCGTCGTCGATGAGCCGCCCCTGCAGGTCAGCCGGTACGGCGCCCGCCTGTGTGAGGGACGCGACGGCGGCATCCGCCTGCTCGCGCGTCGGAGCCCACCCGAGCGCCACGGCGATCGACGTGCGCTCGGCGACCCGCAGCTGACCGCTAACCCAGTAGCCCTCGGCACCGTCGTTCACGCGCGAGGAGATGACGATGAAGTCCTCGGGTACCCATGTGCCGGTGGTGGTGACCTTCTGCCCGCCCAGTTCCTCAGCGAGGTATGTGCCCGGTTCGATGACCTCGGTCAGCGGGAGCACCTGCTCTGTCGCACCGGGCGGAGGCGGGTCGGTATCGATCGCACTGGCCAGCTGCCACTGTCCGAGCCAGGCGAACACGCCGGCGACGATCAGGCACAGCCCGAGCACGCCCATCCAGCGCGGACGCAGCATGACCTCGCGCAGCGTGGGGGCGAATCGCGGTGTCGCGTCGGGCTCCGTCGTGCTCATCCCGGCTCGTGTCGTCATCCCAGTTCGTACGGCGCCAGCACGACCTCGACCCGCTGGAACTCCTTCAGGTCGGAGTAGCCGGTGGTGGCCATCGACTTGCGCAGCGCGCCGATCAGGTTGGCGGTGCCGTCCGCGACCGGGGCCGGGCCGTACAGGATCTCTTCAAGGTTCGCGACGCGGTCGACCGCCACACGGCGTCCGCGCGGAAGCTGCGGGTGGTGTGCCTCAGCACCCCAGTGGAAGCCCTGACCGGGTGCATCCGTGGCACGCGAGAGCGCGACGCCCAGCATGACGGCATCCGCCCCCATCGCGAGAGCCTTGACCATGTCGCCGGAGGTGCCCACGCCGCCGTCGGCGATCACGTGCACGTAGCGTCCGCCCGACTCGTCGAGGTAGTCACGGCGCGCCGCGGCGACGTCCGAGACGGCCGTCGCCATGGGGGCGTGGATGCCGAGGGTCACGCGTGTGGTGGATGCCGCTCCCCCACCGAAACCGACGAGCACACCAGCCGCTCCGGTGCGCATCAGGTGCAGCGCCGCGGTGTAGGTCGACGCGCCGCCGACGATGACGGGCACATCGAGGTCGTAGATGAACTTCTTCAGGTTCAGCGGCTCGGTGACGCTGGAGACGTGCTCGGCCGACACGGTGGTGCCGCGGATCACGAACAGGTCGACACCGGCGGCCACGACGGTCTCGTACAGCTCCTGCGTGCGCTGCGGGGTCAGCGAGCCGGCCACGGTGACACCGGCCTCGCGGATCTCGGCGAGGCGCTGTTTGATGAGCTCGGGCTTGATCGGCTCGGAGTACAGCTGCTGCATGCGCACGGTCGCCTGCTCGGCCGGCAGAGCAGCGATCTCGTCGAGCATCGGCTGCGGGTTCTCGTACCGGGTCCACAGGCCCTCGAGGTCGAGCACACCGACGCCGCCGAGCTGGCCCAGCATGATCGCCGTCTGCGGGCTGATCACCGAGTCCATCGGCGCGCCGATCACCGGGATGTCGAACGAGAACGCGTCGATCGTCCAGGCCGTCGACACGTCTTCGGGGTTGCGGGTGCGTCGCGACGGCACGACCGCAATGTCGTCGAACGTGTAGGCGCGTCGCGCACGCTTGCCTCGGCCGATCTCGATGTCCATGCTCACCCCTCCACCCTACCCGTCGGGCCGACATGGCCCTTCCGTGCGGTCACCGCCCCGATCTCGCCGCGCATGCTCGCACTTGCCCGCACATGCCCACACGAGAACAGGCCCGTTGCTGAGAACAGGCTGATTCTGCAGCATCCGTCCTGTTCTCAGCATCCGTCCTGTTCTCGGTGACGCCGCCGCCCGGCGACGCGGCACCGCCACTCTCCCTCCACAAACGCGATTTCGCACGAGTTCTCCCCAGAAGGCGCGAAACCGACAGACGGCGATGCCCGCAACCGGCATCGTCGTGGCATGAGAACTCCCCTGGACACCTGGATGCGACAGCGGGGCGGCGTCGCACACAGTAGGGATCTGCGCGCCGCTGGCTACTCCGCGCACGAGATGCGGAGCGCAGTCGAGGCCGGTAGGGCCGAGCGGGTGCGACGTTCCTGGCTCGTCACCCCGCCGTGTTCTCGCGCGCATCGCGCGGCGGCCGAGGTGAGCGGTCGCGTGACGTGTGTGACGGCGGCGAAGCGGCTCGGGCTGTGGTCGAACGACGACCCCCGGGTGCATCTCGCGATCCCGTCGACGTCGTCTCGGTTCGGGGATCACGACCATGTGCTGCACTGGGCACCGGGCCCGGCACCTGTCGCGCGCTTCGCCGTGGAGGATCCGATACTGAACGTGCTCTACCACGTGGGTCGTTGCCAGGAACCCTCGGATGCGACCGCGATCTGGGAGTCGGCCCTGCGCATCGGTCTCGTGACGCTCCCCCAGCTGCGCCGCACGGAATGGCGCAGCACCGCGGTGCGGAACGTGCTCGACGTCGTCGGCACCCTTTCGGACTCTGGTGTCGAGACGCATTTCCTGGCGATCGCGCGCAGCTGCGGAGTCGAGGTGCAGCAGCAGGTGATCATCGACGGGCACCCTGTGGACGCACTGATCGGCGAACGGCTGGTGGTGCAGCTGGACGGGTTCACACATCACCGCAAGCCGAAGGACCGCCGCCGCGACCTGCGTCAGGACGCCCGGCTGGCCTTGCTCGGGTACACCGTGCTGCGCTTCGACTACCAACAGGTGATGTTCGACCCGACCTACGTGCAGCAGACGATCATCAACGCCGTCGCCCAGGGGCTGCACCGGGCGCGCAGGTGAGGGGTTGGGCCGCGCGTCGCGTCACCGAGAACAGAACAAATCCCGAGAACAGGACGGATGCCCGAAATCCCGCCTGTTCTCGGTAACGAGCCTGTTCTCGTGCACGGGCGCACGCCGGCCGCTCGCGGGAGACCCCCGCCTCGCGCATGTCACCGGGCGCGGACCACCCGTTTCTCGTCCCAGACCGGGGCATCCGACTCGTACACGTCACCGTCCTCGCCGAAGACCAGGAACCGGTCGAACGATCGCGCGAACCACCGGTCGTGGGTGACGGCCAGCACGGTACCCTCGAAGCGCGCGATGGCCTGTTCGAGCGCCTCGGCGGATTCCAGGTCGAGGTTGTCGGTGGGCTCATCGAGAAGCAGCATGGTGGCCCCGCTGAGCTCCAGCAACAGCACCTGGAAGCGTGCCTGCTGTCCTCCGGAAAGCTGCTCGAACGCCTGCTGCGCCTGCCGGACCAGACCGTAGCGGTCGAGGGCTGAGCTGGCCGCATCGCGAGGCATCCCCGCGCGTCGGTCATCGCCGCGGTGCAGGATGTCGAGCAGGGTGCGTCCGACGAACTCCGGGTGGGCGTGGGTCTGCGCGAACAAGCCGGGCACCACGCGTGCGCCGAGCACGGCCGCGCCGCCGTGCGGAACGGGAAGCAATGCCTCGGATGCTGTCGTGAGATGTCCCCGGGTGGGATCGGGGTCGCTGCCACCGCGGGCCAGCAGGCGCAGGAAGTGCGACTTGCCAGAGCCGTTCGAGCCGAGCACGGCCACCCGATCGCCGAACCAGATCTCGGCATCGAACGGCCGCATCAGGCCCGTGAGCTCGAGCCCGCTGCACACCAGCGCCCGTTTGCCGGTGCGCGCACCACGCAGACGCATGTCAAAGTCCTGTGCGGGTGGTCGCTCTTCGGGCGGACCCGCCTCTTCGAACCGGCGCAGTCGGGTCTGGGCCGCTTGGTAGCGCGACGCGAATCCGTCGTTGGCGGACGCCTTGACCTTGAGAGTGGCGACGAGTGCCTTGAGCTTGGCGTGCTGCTCGTCCCAGCGGCGCCGCAGCTCGTCGAGGCGGTCCATGCGATCGCTGCGCGCCTGATGGTACGTGGCGAACCCACCGCCGTGCACCCACGCCGTAGCGCCCGCTCCCCCGACCTCCAGGGTGATGATGCGATCGGCCGCTCTGGCCAGCAGCTCGCGATCGTGCGAGACCAGCAGCACGGTCTTCGCGCTGTCGCGCAGAGATTGCTCCAACCAGCGCTTTCCCGGTACATCGAGGTAGTTGTCGGGCTCGTCCAGAAGCAGCACGTCGTCGGGACCGCGCAACAGCGCCTCCAGGGCGAGCCGCTTCTGCTCGCCGCCCGAAAGGCTGTCGAGAGAGCGATACCGGGCACGGTCGTAGGGCACACCGAGCGCGGCCACCGTGCACTGGTCCCACACGGTCTCGTGCTCGTAGCCACCGGCATCCGCGTAGTCGGCGAGCGCGGTCGCGTACGCCATCTGCGTGCGCTCGTTCTCGGCGTCGATGAGCGCGTTCTCGGCGGCGTCGAGTGCTTCGGCGGCGGCCCGGATGCGCGTGGGCGCGACGCTCACCAGAAGATCTTGCACGGTCATCTCGCCGTCGCCGTGACCGACGAACTGATCCATCACCCCCAGGGAACCGTCGATGGTCACCGCACCGGCATCCACCGCGAGTTCGCCGCGGATGATGCGCAGCAGGGTCGACTTGCCGGCGCCGTTCGGCCCGATCAGCGCGCTGGTCACGCCGGAGCCGACGCGGAACGTCACGTCATCGAGCAGGGGGCGTCCGTCAGGGAGGGTCAGCGAAAGAGCACTGACATCGATGTGGGCCACGGTGGTTTCCTTCCGCCCACCGAGTGGCGAGCCTGCCAGGCTATCAGCCGCAGGCATCCGACCCCGTCGCGCTCACTCTCCCCGCGCACCGCGCGTGCCTCGCCGTTCGCTACTCGTCCCCACCGCGCACTTCCTCTCACCGAGAACAGGACGAATCCCGAGAACAGGATGGATGCTCGAAATCCAGCCTGTTCTCGGCAACGAGCCTGTTCTCGTGCGGGGCACGACGCACAGCGCACAGCGCACGCCACGCGGCGCCCGCCCCGATCAGCGCGGATCGGACAGCCGCGCCAGCAACTCTGACAGCAGCGCCTCGGCGACCGGCGCCGGGAGAAGCTCGACCAGCGCCATCAGCGCGGCCAGCGGCGCATCGGCCGATACCTTCGCGGCCCCGGCCAGGCGCAGCATCGTCCACGCGGCGCGCGGCCCCGGCACGCGACCGCCGTGACCGTACCCGAGCGCCGTCACGACCCGGGCGAGGGCCCGCGCGTCAGCGGGCGCCACGCCGCGCACCTCATCGGATGCCGCAGCCAGCGCCCCGGTGAACTCGTCGATGCCGTCGTCGAGCGCCGGTGTGAGCGTGAGGTGCGCGCTGTGCGGAATACGCACGCCGTCGGATTGCGTGAATCCTGGCTGGTGCTGGATCTTCCAGCCGTGCCGGGTGAGGGCATCCGCCAGGCGATGCGGGTCCACGCGGTGCGCGGACGGAACGGACTCATCGGCGACGACGGCGATCGCGGGTCCGACCGGATCGCCGAGCACCGCGAGCCCCGGGATCTCGTGCACCGCACGCCGCACGGCCATCGCGGCACGGCGGATCGCAGCGGTCAACTCGGCGTAGCCCTCGTCACCCAGATGCTGCGTGATCGCCCAGGCGGCGGCGAGCGGAGAGGCCGAGCGTGAACCCAGCAGCGTCGGATTGACGACCGGGTACCCCGCCCAGCGGGTGGTCGCGAAGAACTGGGCGCGGCGGCGCCGGCGCGCCTGGGGTCCGCCGTGCAGCAGCACCGAGACGCCCTTGGGTGCGTAGCCGAACTTGTGCAGATCGGCCGAGATGCTGGTGACCCCGCGCACTCGGAAGTCCCACGCCGGCAGCTTCGGCCACCACGGCAGGACGAAACCGCCGAAGCAGGCATCGACGTGACACGGGATGCCCCGGTCGGCGGCGGCGGGGGCGACGGCGCCGACCGGGTCGAGCAGGCCCGTCGGATAGCTCGGCGCAGAGACGACCACCAGCGCCACATCGTTGCCCATCCGCCCAATGATCTCGGCCGGATCAACCGACCCGTCCGGCGCGCACGGCACCGGATCGAAGTCGAGGTCGAACAGCGCCGCGGCTTTCTGGAATGCGGCGTGAGCAGTGGCCGGAGCCACCAGCCGCGGCCGCTTCCGTACGGCATCCGTCGGGTTCTCAGCACGCCAGAGGTCGCGGGCGGACTTGACCGCGAGCAGGCAGCTCTCGGTCCCGCCGCTGGTGACGGTGCCGACCGCAGAGCGCCGGCCGTGCAGCATCCGCCGCGCGAAACCGATCACGTCGCGCTCCATCGCGGCGATCGACGGGAACACCGTGGGGTCGAGGCCGTTCAGCGGCCGCGCCAGGCGCGCGGCGGCATCCGCCAACTCATCGAGCTCGGTCACGCCCGAGTCGTAGACGTACGAGAGCACGCGCCCACCGTGCGTCGGCGCGTCAGCGGCGCGCAACCGATGCAGCCGGTCGAGAACGTCGGCCGGTCGCGGCTCCACCGCGCTCATGCCGACGTCCCGATGATGTCGTGCTCGCGCAGACGATAACGGGCCAACGTCGCGAGGCTGACCAGCATCAGTGCGGCGGGCAGCAGGCTGAACGCGACGGCGATGCCGGTGACGGCGGCATCCGGCTGGACGACCTCGACGTTCGCGGTCGTCTCGATGTACCCGGTGGCCGCCAGCACGATCGACAGCACCGTCGCGCCGAGCGCCATGCCGGTGGTCTCACCCGCGGTCCACACCCCGCCGAAGATCCCGGAGCGGTTCGCGCCACCGGTCTCGCTGCGGTCGTGGGCGATCACATCCGGCAGCATCGCCATCGGCAACGTCTGCATGCCCGCGTAGGCCGCACCGGCGAGCGCGACCGGCAACAGGATCCACCACCCGGGCATCCACACCATCGCCGTGAGCACCAACGTGGCGACCAGGAAGATCATGCTGGCCAGGCGGAATCCCCGCTCCTTGCCGATCCGATCGGCGATCTTCTTCCAGACCGGGGCCATCAGCAGGGCGGGCGCGATCAATGACGCGAACAGCGGCGTGACGGCATCCTCATCGTTCAGCACCCACCGAGCGACGAACTGCGCGGCGGCCAGCATCAGGCCCGTGGCGAGACCCTGCAGCATGAACGTCGCCAGCAGCGCGCGGAACGGCTGGCTCTGCCGCAGCACCGCGATTCCGTCGCGGTAATGGGTGCCGATCGACGCCCCCGGGTGCACCGGAAGCAGCGGACGCTGCGGCGCAACCGTCGACGCGATGTAGAGTCCGATACCCAGCACCACAGCGGCGACCAGCGCCATCACCAGATACCCCAGCAACGGGTCGTCGGGGAACATGCCCCGGATCTCGGGGCCACCGGCGCCGAACAACAGGATCGCGACGGTGAGCATCACCACCCGCCAGGTCAGCAGCCGCGTGCGCTCACGGTAGCCGTCGGTGAGTTCGGCAGGCAGGGCGATGTAGGGCACCTGGAACAGGCTGAAGCAGGTCGCCGCGGCGATGAATGCGATCAGTACCCAGATCGCGGATGCCGCAGGGCCGATCCCCGCCGGCACCGCGAAGGTCAGCACGAAAGCGATCGGCAGACCGATCGCGCCGATCCGCATCAGCCCGCGTCTGCTTCCGGTGCGGGCGAGGCCATTGTCGCTGAGCCCGCCGATGACCGGGTCGATCAGCACGTCCCAGACCTTGGCCGCGGTCACGATCGCTCCCGCGGCAAGCGCCGTCACCCCCAACGAGTCGGTGAGGTAGTAGACGAGCACCAGACCGGGCAGGGTGGCGAACCCGCCGGTACCCAGTGACCCCATGGCGTATCTGGCCACCTGCCCGTGTGTCAGGTTCGACGCTGAATCCATGGGCCCACTCTAGCGACGGGCATCCGACGCTCTGGTCAGGGCGAGCCGGGTCCGACGCGCCCTGCGCTCGCCCGCAACAGACTCAGCTGAGACGACTCGAGACCGGGACGGTGTTGGCGAACAGATCGAGCACGGGGCAGCGCTCCTCGACGACCGTGCGCAGCTTCTCGTACTGCTCGGCGCTATCGGGTCCTGTGATGTCGACGCGCACGCGCACATCGTGGAAACCGGCACGGCCGGACTCGTCGATGCCGAACAGCTTGCGCACATCGAGGTCACCCTCGGCCTCGATCTCGATGTCGTCGATGGTCAGGCCGAGCGCCTCGGCGTACAGCCGGAAGACGACGATCTGACACGAGATCAGCGCACCGAGCGCATACTCGACCGGACTCGCGGCAGCGTCATCACCGGCGAGCGCGCCGGGCTCGTCGACGAGGAAGCGGTGCTCGCCGGCACGGATCTCGGTGCCGACCGACCCGACCCCGCGCCCCGTGACCTTGTAGGTCAGCTGCGCGTTGCCGGCGTCGCGCGCAATGCGTTCGTTCCAGGTGGTTCCTGCTTCGGCGAGGCGTTGCGAGCGCTCTTCCGCGGTGACGTCAGCGATGGCGGGAAGCTGGTCGTTGAGAAGGGTCATGCCGAGACGGTAATCGGATGCCCGACGCCGGCGCCACGGCATCCGTCATGCCCCGCAACACACCGTCACGGGATGCAACATACGGGCCCGCCTGTGGCATCCGCCCTTGCCTCCGGGGCGCACCCCGCTGCCTGCACCCCGCACCCGAGAACAGGACGGTTAACGAGAACAGGACGATTCCCGCGGAATCGTCCTGTTCTCAACAACGAGCCTGTTCTCATGCAGCGCGAGCCGGGTCAGCGGCCCACGCGCAGACTCACTTCTTGTAGTTCGGTGCCTCGACGACGATCTGCACGTCGTGCGGGTGCGACTCCTTGAGTCCGGCGGCGGTGATGCGCACGAACTTGCCGCGCTGCTTGAGCTCGTCGATGGTGCGAGCGCCAACGTAGAACATCGACTGACGCAGGCCACCGATCAGCTGGTACGCCACCGCCGACAGCGGGCCACGGTAGGGCACCTGGCCCTCGATGCCCTCGGGGATCAGCTTGTCGTCGCTGGGGACGTCAGCCTGGAAGTAGCGGTCCTTCGAGTACGAGGTCTGCTTGCCGCGGGTCTGCATCGCGCCCAGCGAGCCCATGCCGCGGTACTGCTTGAACTGCTTGCCCGCCTGGAAGACGATCTCGCCCGGCGACTCGTCGGTGCCCGCCAGCAGCGAGCCCAGCATGACAGCATCCGCACCCGCGACGAGCGCCTTGGCGATGTCGCCGGAGTACTGCAGACCACCGTCGGCGATCACCGGAACACCGGCGGGGCCGGCGGCGAGCGAGGCCTCGTAGACGGCGGTCACCTGCGGAACGCCGACACCGGCGACCACGCGGGTGGTGCAGATCGATCCGGGGCCCACGCCGACCTTGACCGCGTCGACACCGGCATCCACCAGCGCCTGCGCGCCCTCACGCGTCGCGACGTTACCGCCGATGACGTCGATGTGGTCGAACGAGGCGTCGGCCTTGAGACGCTGAACCAGGTCGATCACACCCTGCGACTGGCCATTGGCGGTATCGACGACGAGCACATCCACGCCGGCGTCACGCAGTGCCTCGGCGCGCTCCCACGCGTCGCCGAAGAAGCCGATCGCTGCGCCCACGCGCAGGCGCCCCTGGTCGTCCTTGGTCGCCAGCGGGTACTTCTCGCTCTTGTCGAAGTCCTTGATGGTGATCAGCCCGGCGAGCTTGCCGGCGTCGTCGATCAGCGGCAGCTTCTCGACGCGGTGCTTCGCGAACAGCGAGATGACCTCGCCCGCAGCGACGCCGACCTTGGCGGTGACCAGGTTCTCGCTGGTCATGACGTCCTTGACCTTGGTGGTCTGACGCTCACGACCGGTCACGAACCGCATATCGCGGTTGGTGACGATGCCCACCAGGCGGCCGTCGCCATCGACGACGGGCAGACCCGAGATGCGGTACTTGGCGCAGAGACCGTCAACCTCTTCGACGGTCGCCTCGGGGTCGGTCGTGATCGGGTCGGTGATCATGCCCGACTCGCTGCGCTTGACGCGGTCGACGTCGGCGGCCTGATCGGCGATCGACAGGTTGCGGTGCAGGATGCCGATGCCGCCGGCCCGTGCCATGGCGATGGCCATGCGCGCCTCGGTGACGGTGTCCATAGCGCTGGAGAGCAGGGGGGTGGCGACGGAGATGCGGCGGGTGATCCGCGACGAGGTGTCGGCGTCGCTGGGGATCACATCGGTATGACCCGGCAGCAGCAGCACATCATCGTAGGTGAGCCCGACGAAGCCGAAGGGGTCGTTCTGCTGCATGAGACTTGCTCCTCTGCGCCGTATCGGCGCCGTGTCGTGGCGGATGCGCTTCGGCGGAGCGGGGACGGCCCGACTCCGTCGTGTTATCGATTCTAAGCGCCAGACGCCTGCAGGTATTCCGAGAATGAACCCGCCCGGAATCTCGATACGGACACGGATGGTGCGGATTTCGTATCGGGCAGGTTACGCTCAGTGCGACGTCCGTCACCGAACAGCCACCCGGAGCTGTTCGGAGCACTCGATGTGGAGGATGCGTGGGACTCAGATCAACGGCGCTTCGGCGTCCCCGAAACGGGCTGATCGCGCTGTTGACAGCGCTACTGGCCGCCTTTCTCGTGCTCGCGATACCCGCGGGGTCTGCTTTCGCAGAGACGACCGATGACGGGCAGGAGGTGACGGACTTCTACTTCGCCGGCAACATAACCTTCGAAGGCCAGCCGATCGACGGCGTCGGCGTATCAGTCGAGGGCAACGGTTTCGAAGGCGAGACCACAACGGACGCCGAAGGCCGCTGGCGCCTCTATGTGCCCGAGAAGGAGAAGTACACGATCTCGATCGATGAAGACACGCTGCCCGACGGCGTGATCGTCGATCCGGCACTGCTGCCGGAAGGTGTGAGTGCCGTCGAGGGCACGAGCGGGTCGTTCGAGGCCGAGTTCGGCCTCACCGGCACGAAGATCGTGAACCTCTTCCTCGGTCAGGGCGAGCGGGTCACCGTGTCGTTCCTCGACCAGCTGATCTCGCGCACCGTCGGCGGCATCAACTTCGGTCTGCTGCTGGGTCTGGCGTCGATGGGCGCCGCGCTCATCTACGGCACCACGAGGTTGTCAAACTTCGCACACGGCGAGATGGTCACCTGGGGTGGCGTCGTCGTGGTGCTGGTCACCTCGTTCTGGCAGCTGCCGCTGTGGCTCGGCCTGATCGCAGCGGTGGTCGCGGGTGGAGCCCTGGGCTGGGCGATGGATGCCGGCCTCTGGCGCCCGTTGCGCCGGCGTGGCCTGGGCATCGTGCAGCTGATGATCGTCAGCATCGGCCTCTCGCTCGCGCTGCGCTACACGATGCAGTACATGATCGGTGGCGGCACGCACCAGGCGCCCGGCGCCAGCCCGACGCCCATGAAGCTGGGGCCGATCACCCTGTCGTACATCGACCTCATCGGCATGGCGATCAGCATCGTCGTGATCCTCGCCATGGCGTACTTCCTCACCCGCACCCGCATCGGTAAAGCGACCAGGGCGATCTCCGACAACCCGCAGCTGGCTGCGGCCTCGGGCATCGACGTCGACAAGGTCGTGCGGATCGTATGGATCATCGCCGGTTCGCTGGCGGCGCTCTCGGGCATCCTGTGGACCTACTTCCGCCCCGGTGTGAAGTGGGACATGGGTATGCAGATGCTGCTGCTGATCTTCTGCGCGATCACGCTCGGCGGCCTGGGTTCGGCGATCGGCGCTCTGATCGGGTCGCTCATCGTCGGCATCGCCGTCGAGGTCTCGACATTGCTGGGAGTGCCCTCGGATCTGAAGTACGCATCCGCTCTGGTGGCGCTGATCGTCATCCTGCTGGTCAGGCCGCAGGGTCTGCTCGGGCGCAAGGAAAGGCTGGGCTGACACATGGACTTCGGATCGATCTTCGGCAACACCGCCGCCTACCTGTTCAGCCCCGTCACCATCGCTTACGCGCTGGCGGCGACCGGCCTCGCCGTGCACTTCGGCTACGCCGGACTGCTCAACTTCGGTATGGCCGCCTTCATGGCCATCGGGGCGTACGGCTACGCCATCCCCGTCCTGATGCTCGGGGTTCCGTGGTGGGTGGGCATGCTCATCGGGCTGTTCGGCGGCGCCGTGTTCGCCCTGCTTCTGGGCATCCCGACTCTGCGTCTCCGAGCCGACTACCTCGCCATCGCGACGATCGCGACGGCAGAGGTGGTACGACTGCTGTTCCTCACCCAGCTGTTCGAGGATGTCACCGGCGCGGCCGGTGGCCGCTCCGGTTATCACGGCAGTTTCCGCGCGGCGAACCCCTTCCCCGAGGGCGTCTACGGCTTCGGCCCGTGGACGTACAGTGCCACCGAGCTGTGGGATCGCGTGTTCGGGCTGTTCCTGCTGGCCGTCGCCATCCTGCTGGTCTGGGCGCTGATGCGCAGCCCCTGGGGGCGCGTACTCAAGGGCATCCGCGAAGATGAGGACGCCGTGCGTTCGCTCGGCAAGAACGTCTTCTCGTACAAGATGCAGGCGCTCGTCATCGGCGGTGTCATGGGTGCCGCCGGCGGCATCGTGTTCGTGCTGCCCTCGGCGGTCGTGCCGGGCAGCTACTCGACGTCGCTGACGTTCTTCCTGTGGACCGTGCTGCTGCTCGGTGGTGCCGCGACCGTGTTCGGTCCGACGCTGGGTGCCGTGCTGTTCTGGGTGCTGTTCGCCTTCCTCGGCAACCTGCTGCCGCAGATGGCGTCGGCCGGATACCTGCCGATGTCGACCACACAGGCCGAGGTGGTGCGCTGGATCCTCGCCGGCGTGGCACTGATGCTCATCGTGATCTACCGCCCACAGGGCATCCTCGGAGACAAGAGGGAGATGACCTTTGTCAAGTGAGAAGCGTCAGAAGTCGACCGGCCTCGCGGCCGGACCGGCTAAGCCCGGTGTCGCAAAAGTCGACCCGATCCTCGTCGTCGACGGCGTCGAGCGGCACTTCGGCGGCCTGACCGCCGTCAACGTCGAGCACCTCGAGATCCCTCGCGGGGCGATCACCGCACTGATCGGCCCGAACGGTGCCGGCAAGACCACGCTGTTCAACCTGCTCTGCGGTTTCGACAAGCCCAATAGCGGCACCTGGCAGTACGACGGCAAGAATCTTGCCGGCGTCCCGTCGTTCAAGGTGGCGCGCATGGGCCAGGTGCGCACGTTCCAGCTGACCAAAGCCCTGTCGCTGCTGACCGTGCTCGAGAACATGAAGCTCGGGTCGCCCGAGCAGCCCGGCGAGCGGTTCTGGGTGAGCCTGTTTCCCGGACTGTGGCGCAAGAAGGAAGCCGAGATCGAGCAGAAGGCGCGCGAGCTGCTGACGCTGTTCAAGCTCGATGCGAAGGAGAAAGACTTCGCCGCCGCGCTCTCAGGCGGGCAACGCAAGCTGCTCGAGATGGCACGCGCGCTGATGAGTGATCCACAACTGGTGATGCTCGATGAGCCGATGGCCGGGGTCAACCCAGCCCTGACGCAGTCATTGCTCGATCACATCCTCGGTTTGAAGGATCGCGGCATGACGGTCTTGTTCGTCGAGCACGACATGCACATGGTGCGTCACATCGCCGACTGGGTGGTGGTGATGGCCGAGGGCCGTGTGGTCGCCGAGGGTCCGCCCGAGACGGTCATGGAGGATCCCGCGGTCGTCGACGCGTACCTGGGGGCCCATCAGGATGTCGACCTCGGCGAGGTGACCGGGCGCATCAGTGTCGTCTCGGGCGCCGACGCCGCGCGCGTGCGCAAGAAGATCGAGGCCGAGGTCGAAGCCGAGCTCGAAGAGGAGGAGGAGAAATGACGGATGCTGAAGCGGGCGCCGCACCTCAGGATGATCGTGACGTCATCGTCGAGTTGAAGGACGTGCACGCCGGGTACCTGCCGGGTGTGAACATTCTCAACGGCGCGAATCTCATCGCCCGCCAGGGTGAGCTGATCGGCATCATCGGCCCGAACGGTGCCGGCAAGTCGACCCTGCTGAAGGCGATCTTCGGGATGGTGCAGGTGCGCGAGGGCGAGATCACCGTCCGGGGTGAGAGCATCATCGGTTTGAAGGCCGACAAGCTGGTCACGAAGGGTGTGGCCTTCGTGCCGCAGACCAACAACGTCTTCCCGTCGTTGACGATCGCCGAGAACCTGCAGATGGGGTTGTACCAGAACCCCAAGATCTACAAGGAGCGGTTGGCGTTCGTCACCGACATCTTCGCCGAGCTGGGCGCGCGGTTGAATCAGCGCGCCGGTTCGCTGTCGGGTGGTGAGCGCCAGATGGTCGCGATGTCGCGCGCTCTGATGATGGATCCTTCGGTGCTGCTGCTCGACGAGCCCTCAGCCGGCCTCTCCCCCGTGCGACAGGATGACGCCTTCATCCGTGTCTCGGACATCAACAAGGCCGGCGTCACGACGATCATGGTCGAGCAGAATGCACGGCGTTGCCTGCAGATCTGCGACCGTGGCTACGTGCTCGATCAGGGCCGTGACGCCTATGAGGGCACCGGCCGCGAGCTGCTGGAGGATCCGAAGGTGATCGGCCTCTACCTCGGCACGCTGGGCCAAGACGCCGCATAGCCGCGCCTTGCGCTGAGAAACCACCTCCCGTGTGAGAAACCACGCGGGAGGTGGTGTTTCGTGCGGCACGTGGTTTCTCACCGAATGACAAGCGGATGCCGGCGGCCGGCCCCACGTCTCCTGCCGCAGCCTGCGCGCCGCCTGCGCGCCGCGCCGCCCCGCCTCGCCCGCATAGCTGACGCCCGCGCCGCGCCGCCCCGCCTCGCGCCCCGTCCACCCCGTTGAGAAACCACTTCCCGTGTGAGAAACCACGTGGGAGGTGGTGTTTCGTACGGGAAGTGGTTTCTCAGCGGAAGGCAAGGCGCGAAGCGCGGCGCGGCGCGCGGAGCGGCGCGAAGCGGCGCGCGGCGCGGCGCGCGAAAAGGCCCCGGATGCTGGCATCCGGGGCCTTCTCTACCGCGACCTACTTGATGCGGGTGTGGATGTTGCCCTCGCCGTACTCGTAGACGCCGATGGCTGCGCCCTTCGGGTCGTTGTTCTCATCGAACGTGATCGAGCCGGACAGGCCCTCGTAGTCGGCGACGCCGCCGTCGTTGATGATCGCGGCGCAGTCGGCGAACGTCGTGCACTGTTCGCCGTCGCCCTCGCCACCCGAGACCTCGCGCATCTTGCTGGCGATGTCGGCGCCCTCGACCGATTGTGCGGCCAGTGCCGACAGTGCGATCAGCATCGTGGCGTCGTACGCCTCGGCCGAGTAGGTCACGGCGTCGATCGGGTCGTTGCCCTGGCCGGTCCAGATCTCGTTGAGCTGGTCGATGAAGTCATCGGGCAGCACAGCACCGGCGCGGGTGCCCTTCGATCCGGTCAGGTCGACCGGCAGGTCGGGCCAGTCCTTCAGGTTGCCGTCGACCAGGTACAGGCTGCCGGTGTCGACGCCCGCGTTGCCGAGCAGCGGGGCGATCGTGGCGAACTGGTCGTACGAGACGATGGCGACCGCGTCGGGGTTGGCTGCGGCGACCGTCTCGACCTGGGCGTTGTACTGGCCGTCGCCCTGGTTGTACGACGCCTCGGCGACGACCTCGCCACCGGCGGCGGCGAAGGTGGCACCGATGGCCTCGGCCAGGCCCGTACCGTACGGGTCGTTCTGGTAGATGATGCCGAGGGTCGTGTGACCGTCCTCAGCGATCTGGTTGCCGAGCACCTCGCCCTGCAGGTTGTCGCTCGGAGCGGTGCGGAAGTACATCGGGCTGAGACCGGTGAAGTCCGCCGAGGTGTTCGACGGCGAGACGGTGACGATGCCGGCACCGACGTTGCCGTCGAGGATCAGCTTCGACACGCTCGACGACGCGGCGCCGACCATGGCAGTGATGCCCTCGCTCTGCAGACGCGACACCGAGGTCTCGTAGGCCTTGTTGTCGAGGTCGCCCTCATCGGCGGCGGACAGTTCGACGGTGATGCCGGCGTCGGCCTCGTTGATCTGCGCGATGGCCAGCTGAACACCGGCCTCCATAGGCGCGCCCAAGAACGCGAGCGTACCGGTGGCCGGCAGCAACGAACCCATGCTGAGCGTCAGGTCGACCGCTGCGGGCTGTTCGGCGGAATCATCCGGCTCTTCGGAGGGCGTGCTGCTGCAGCCCGAGATGACGAGTGCGGACGCGCTGACCATTGCCGCGGCCGCGAAGATCCGCGCGGTGCGCGAGCCCTTCATTGCGTTCATGTTGCTCCCTTGCGTAACTGAACGTGGTTTACCACTTGCGGGTGACTCTCACCTTAGGACGTTGACTGCCCGTCGCAACGGGTCTTCTGTCTCGGTCGCTTAACGATCTGAACCACTCTCACACCAGAGGCGCAGGCCGCTGACGTCGTCCCCGACGGCGCTGCAGCAGCAGATCCACCACGAACACGACGATGGCGATCCACACCAGCACGAACCCGGCCCAGCGCTCGAGCGGCATGGGCTCCCCCAGCACCGCCCAGCCGACGAGGAACTGCATCACCGGTGCGATGAACTGCAGCAGCCCGACCAGGCTCAAGTCGATGCGTCGCGTGCCGGCGGCGAACAGCAGCAACGGTACTGCGGTGGCGACACCGACGCAGGCGACCAGTAGCGTGTGCACCGGCGACACCGCTCCCAGCGTCAACCCTGCGGTCTGCCCGACGACGACCAGTGAGACGACGGCTACCGGAATCAGCCAGAACGACTCGAGCGTCAGGCCGCTGACGGCATCCACCGCCGAGCCGATCCGCTTCTTGACCAACCCGTACAGGCCGAACGTCAGGGTCAGCCCCACCGCGATCCAGGGGAAGTCGCCGTAGGCGACGACGATCACGACGACGGCGATCGCCGCGATGCCGATCGCGGCGGTCTGCAACCGGGTGATCCGCTCGCGCAGCACGAGCACCCCGAGAAGGACCGTGAAGATCGGGTTGATGAAATAGCCGAGGCTCGTCTCGATGACCCGATCACTGAGCGCTCCGATGAGGAACACCTGCCAGTTGACGTAAATCAGCAGCCCGGCCAGCACCGTCCATCCGAGAAGCTTCGGCCGCTGCAGAATGCCCCAGAGCGGCCGCCAGCCCCGCGTCACGGTCAGGAGCACCAGGCAGAAGGCGAACGACAGCAGCACACGCCAGGCAACCACCTCCCACGGCCCCATCGGTGCGAGCAGCACGAAGTACAGCGGCAGCACACCCCACATCACGTAGGCACCGATGGTGTAAGCGACACCACTGCGCGAGGTTCCGCGGGCCGCAGGGCCCGACACGGAGAGGTCGGATGTCACCCTTGCACCCTATTGCCTGGGCGCCACACCGGGGGCGCCTACGCGAGTAGATCACTCTTCCCAACGCCTGAGGAACGTCCTATAGTGGGCGCCAGATCCAATTTCTGGACGACTGGGGATTCGGCGGAAGTGATGGGCGAGTCGGAGTACGTACTCGCGCTCGACGTAGGCACGACCAGTGTGACGACGGTGTCGGCCAGCGCCGCTGCGCGTGGAGGGTTGCAGGTGGTGCCCCTCGCGGTGGGACGCGAGAGGGCCGATATCGCGGTGGCCGCGTATGTCACCGAAGAGGGTGACGTGCTCTTCGGCGCCGAGGCCGCCGAGCGCGGGCTCGATCACCCCGAGCGGCTGGTGCGCGAGTTCACGCGTTCGGTCGGCGATGCGGTACCGATCGTCGCGGGCGGCTACGCCGTGCACGCCGAGGAGCTGGTCGCGCGGATGGCGTTGTGGATCGTGTCGACGGTCGTCACCGAGCGCGGGTTGCGTCCCGGCGCCGTCGCGATCGCGCACCCCACGTCGTGGGCGGGGCACCGCATGGATGCCGTTCGCCGGCGACTGCGCGAGGCCGGCCTCGACGATGTGCTGCTGGTTCCGTCGGCGGTGGTGGCCGCCGAGCAGTTCGCCACGGGTGAGACGCGCGCCCATCGCGTCGGCGTTTACGACCTGGGCGGCAGCACGTTCGAGGCCAGCGCCCTGCGCGGGCTCGACCTGCTGAACGACCCGCAGCCGCTCCCGATCGGGGGCGCCGACATCGATGCGGCGCTGCTGCGGCATGTGCTGCCGTTGACGGGCGCTGACGGGGCGATCGCCGACAGCACGCGCGCCGAGTTGCGTGGTACGCACCGCGCGATCGTCACGGCGAAGGAGGCGTTGTCGTTCAGCACCGGTGCGTCGGTGGCGATCACGCTCGCGGGGACGACCCCGAGCGTGCGTGTGACGCGGTCCGAGTTGGATGCCATGGCGCGGCCCACGATCGATGCGACGATCGAGGCACTGGAGCAAGCCGTCGAGGCGGCCGGGCTCGATATGTCGGCGCTCGACGAGCTGATCCTGATCGGTGGTGCGGCGCGGATGCCGCTCATCGCCCAGCTGTTGTCGGAGCGGTTCGACCTGCCGCTGACGATGCCAGAGAACCCGCAGTACGCCGCCGCGACGGGCGCGGCGCACGCCGCGTGGACGCGTCTCGAACGGTCGGATGCTGTCGCCGGCCTGCCGGTGGGCCAGGCGCCGGCATCCGCTGCGGTGGGAATCGCGACGTCGGCGGTAGTGCCGGCGCCTGCCTCGGCGATGACCGCGGCGAGTGCGACGGGCGTGGTGCCGGCGGCGAGCGCAATGGAGCTCGTGCCGGCGACTGCCGCGGGCGCTGCGGTGGTGCGTCCATCGAGGTTCCGGATCTCGTACGGCGGTGCGGCGGCGCTGGCGGCCGGCGCGGTGGTCGTGGCGACGGGGATCGTGTTCGCGTCGACGACGCCGCTGGGCGGTGGTGGGGAGGCGGCCAAGGGCGCTTCGGTCGAGAGCGGAGAGGGGCCGGGGACGATGTCGTTGCTGCGTTCGGCGTCGGCGTACTCGGCATACGAGGCGACGACGATTGCTGACGCTGACGACGCGAGCAGTGCTGAGGCGCGCGCGGATGCTGCGGATGAGTCGTCGGCATCCGACTCTTCCCGCATTCCGAAGTCGGCACCCGGCGTGGGGGGTCCCACGGTGGAGGCGCCTGAGGAGCTCGGTTCGGATCCCGCTCCCCCGGCCCCGCAGCCCGCGTCGGCGGGCGGCCCGCAGGTCGCGAACCCCGACCCAACCCCCACACCGACGCCAACCCCCACACCCGCACCGGATCCCGCCCCCGATCCGACCTCGAATCCGGCATCCGACCCGACGCCCGATCCCGCACCCGACCCCGCACCCGATCCGACACCCGATCCCACTCCCGACCCGACCCCCGACCCCGCACCCGACCCGACCCCCGATCCGACACCCGATCCCGACCCTGCGCCGGCACCCGACCCGACGCCGGATCCCACCCCCGACCCCGCACCCGAGCCGACGTCCTCGGCTGCCCCGACTGATCCCGAGCCAATACCCTCAGACGCTCCCACCGTGAATCCGACACCCTGACCGGAAGTGCTGAGTCGCATGTCAACGCTCATCGTCGAGAGTCCGTCCACGGGCGGGCCGTTGACATGGGAGCGCCCGTTGCGCCCTGCACTCGACGCCGTCACTCACCGCATCCCCCGAGCCGCGCTGGTGGGCACCGCGGGATCCGGAAAGTCGACAGGGCTCCATCACCTTCATGATCTGCTCGTCGAGGACTCGCGAGAGGTCGTACTCGCCCACGATGCCGTCGACGCGCTCGACGACGTGCCCGCTGAGCACGTGCTGCTGGTCGACGACCTGCATCTGCTCTCCGAGACCGAGCTGACGCAGCTGGGCGCGCGCGCCGAGGATCCGTCAGCGGCGCTGATCATCGCCCGACGCCCCTGGCCGGCACGACCCGCGGTACGCGCCATCACCCGGCGCCTCGAGCAGCAGGTTCCTGCCATCGTGCTCGGCCACGTGTCGCGCTCGGACGTGCTCGACCATCTCGAAGTCCTCGATGTGACGATGAGCGACGAGTGCATCAGTCACGTGCTGCGCAGCACGTGCGGCATGTCGTGGTTGGTCGCCGCCGCCGTGCAACACCATGATCAGCGCGACTGCGCGTTCGATGGCTCTCATGTGGCGCTCGATCGTGCGCTGAGCGAGTTGGTGGCGCACCGCCTCGACAGCCTCGACGACGCACTGCGGCGCGCTGTCGAGACGGTGTGCGTGAGCGCGGCGGGTGAGGCGTATCCCGCATCCGACGCTGCCGACGGCGCGGACGACTGGGCGTTGCAGGGGTACGCGCAGGGGTTGCTGCTGCGCAGCGGCGACGCCGCGCCACTGGTGCGCACCGCCGTACGCGAGGCGATGCCGACGCGCCGTCTCATCGATCTGTACGCGCACCACCCCGACGCACTGACTCAGCGCGAGGATGAACGGGCGCTGCGCGATCCGCGGCTGGCTGAGGCGCTGATCGCGTCGGCCGACCGGATGCTGGCGGACCGCCCCGACCGCGCGGCCGAGCTCTATGACGCCGCCGCCGAGTACGGCGCCCCGCCCCGGCAACTGGCGGCCCGCCGCGCGCATACGGCCTGGGCGACTGGCGATCTCGAGGGGGCCACAGGCTTCGTCGATGAGGGGGTGCGCTCGGCATCGCCCGACGAGCTCTCGCCGATGGCGGACGTGTCCGCGGCGATGTGGTCGTCGCGCGGCATGATGGCGCAGGCGCACGAGGTGTATCAGCTCGTACGCCCGAGCACCGTCAGCGCCCTCATGAACGCCACGATCGCGGCCCTCGGCGTCGGCGAGCAACCGGCATCCGTCCCTCCTGACGACCCGGAGCTGCCGACCGCGGCCGGGGTCTCGATGCGATTGCTGCGCACGGGCCTGCTGAGCACCGTGTCGCCGGGCGCTCCCGAGGGCGCCTTGCCCGAGCTGGTGCGCGCCGCCGAGATGTACTCCAGTGCCCAGCGCACGGATGCCGTCGTCGAGCTTCCCGCGGTGATCACCACGATCGTCGCGCTCAATCTGGGCCGCCTCACGACCGCACAGAGCGTGCTCGAAGATGCCGTGGAGCGCGACCATGGCGGCCCGTGGGCGCGCACGCGACTACTGCTGTGGAGCGCGTGGGTCGCGGTGCAGCGCGCGCACCCGGTCGACGCCAAGGAGCTGCTCGAACGGGCGATGGCGACGGCCCCCGCGGCATTGAGCGCCCGCGACGCAGTCCTGTTGCACAGCGTCCGTGTCGCGATTGCACGCCGCTACGACGACGCAGCGGGGCTCGAAGCTGTCTGGCGTGAGGCGCGCGGCAGCCTGCTGCGAATCGATGTCGACCTGTATCTGTTGCATCCGCTGGCCGAGTTGATCAGCGCCGCGGCGCGCGTCGGCGACGCGACCCGGGTGGCACCTCTGCTCGACCGCGCACAGCGGATCGTCGCGGGTCTCGGCGATCCGTCGACCTGGTCGGCGCACCTCCACTGGGCCGGCATTCAGCAGGGCATTCTGCTGAGCCGACCCGATCTGCTCGCTCCGCATGCGAAGGCGCTGGTCGCCGCTGCCGGCCGTAGCCGTGTGGCGGCGAGCATGGCGCGCGCCGGCCGGGTGTGGACCGACGTGCTCGCTGGCTCGGTCGATGCGGATGCCGTCGTAAGCGCCGCCGAAGGTCTGGCCTCGGTGGGCCTGATGTGGGACGCGGCACGACTGGCCGGACATGGCGCGGCCAAGACCGACGACCGCAAGACGGCAACGCAGTTGCTCGCCTGTGCACGGGAGCTTCATCCCAACGACGGCACGCGTCGGCCTGCTCCGAACGCGGGCGATGATGCCGAGAGCGCAGCGCAGTCACCGCCGGAAGAGGTGCTCAGCGAACGCGAGATCGAGGTCGCCAGGTTGGTCGTGCAGGGCAAGACGTACGCCGAGATCGGCGAGTCGATCTTCATCTCGCCGCGCACAGCCGAACACCACATCGCGCACATCCGACGCCGGCTCGGTGCGACTTCCCGGTCCGAATTGCTGGCCCGGTTGCGTCAGCTGTTCGGTGACGGCGGGATCGGCGCGGGGTATTCGACCGAACCCCCGTGACCCCCCCTACGCGGTATCGGGTAATCCCCCGATGCCGTGCGAGGACGAGGGCGCATACGATCCAAACAGGATGTGGTTCCGGCCGCCGGAGGGGGTAGAGCCGGGATGCGAGAAATGATCACAGATGTTGAAGGGGGCTGCAGATGACTTCACCAGTTGAGACGATCGCGGACGCACTGTTCGCGTTCATCTTGAGTCTGCTCAGAGATCAGGAGGCCGCCGACGAGTTCGTCGCGCGGCCCACCGCTACGCTCGCCGACAATGGCCTGCAGGACGTCTGCATGGCCGATGTCGCGGCCGTGCGGCCGGTCATCGTCGATCATCCACGGGTGGTCCATCACGACACACCACCTCCGCCGCCGCCTCCCGGCCCTGACAACCACGAGACGGTGCGCGAGATCGTCCGCATGGTGCAGCAGTACACCACTGTGGATGCCCGCTCGACGATCGTTGACCAGTCGGTGAACCAGAACATCTGGACCGAGGGCGGCGACGTCACGCAGTTGTTCGATCAAGAGGCCGTTGTCGCTTCGGGCGACGATTCGATCGCCGCCGGCGACGATGTGTCGGTCGTCGACTCCGACGTCGACATGACGGTCGGCGACGTCTCGATCGGCAACGAGACCAACGACGGCAGCTTCAACCAGACCGGCACGGTGCCCGAAGAGGGTGCCGCCGGCGACGAGGGCGCCGACGCAACGGTTGCCGAAGAGGCGACTCCCGAGGACGTCGCCACGGCCACGGCGACGACGGCTGCTGCGGTGACCGAGGTCACCGAGGCCGCGGCCCCTGCCGCCGCTCCCCCGCCGCCACCGGCCGATGTACCGGAGCCCGCGGACGTACTGGAGAGCGACATGACCGCTGGCGAGGGCGACTCGTACGGTGCGGAGTCCTCCGCCCCCGTGGACGACGCACCGCTGGATGCACCGCTCGAGGATGACTGACGCATCCCGCAGGACCGACCCGCCGCCTCCTCCTTCTCGGGAGGGGGCCGGCGGGTCGGTCGCGCGGTATGGCGCGCGCGAGTTGCCGGCCCGGCCGACGCTGGCGAGCCCCAACCAGCCTCCGGTGGTGATCAAGGCGACTCCGCCGTTCTCGATCCGACTGAGTCAGTTCCTGTGGATCATCAGCTTCGCGGTCGGTGCCTTCACCATCGTCTACCTGTTCGTCATCCGAGAGGATCTGTTGCCCGAGATCGTCGAGGTCGCTCAAACGGTGACCGAGGATCGGGCCGAGGCCACCTATGAGAGCGCTGCCGACATCGTCTTCTGGGTCGTGTTCGGGCTGCTGGTGGCGGTGCTGTTCATCCAGCTGACACTGCTGGTGTCGTTCATGGGCCGACGCCCGCACATCCGCTGGTGGCAGTTGCTGACCTTCGGGTTGCTGGCGTTGCTGGTGCTGATGTCACCCGAGTGGATCGCGCTGGGCGCCAAAGGGGAACCACTTCAGCCGCTTCTTGCGGCGCAAGCCGCGCTTGTCGCTCTGGCTCTGCTGGCCAGCGTCATGCCCCGCGCCATCGCCTGGTCCGCTCGCCGATTCGATGTGCGCCGCGGGCCGGAGGGCCCGGGCCAACCCGAGCTCTGAGACGATACCTGCCAGGGTCCGAAGAACGGCTTCGTACACCGCTGCCGCGTTCCTTTCGACCAACGGTGACGCGGCGAGCGCGCGCCACCGGTCGATCTCGGCGAAGGCGCGTTCGCCGATGTCGGCAGGAGTGGCGTCGGCGGGCAGGGCGAGGCGAGCGGATGATGCCACGCCGGCCGCTCCGAGGATGCGGGCCGCGTCGGTAGCATCCGCTTCGTCGAGCGGAAGACCGTGCGCGCGTTCCTCGGCGAGTAGCGCGAGTTCGCGCAGGACGTGCGCCGACGCGGTGAAACGTTCAATCCCGGCACGGATGCGGTCGGTGCCGGGGCGCGGCGAGCGCTGCACGAGTGCTTGCAGTTGCAGCACGACGCCGCGGGCCTTGAGGGTGTCGGCGCGGGGTTGGAACTGGTTCAGCACGAACTGTTGCAGTTCGATCAGTCCGCTCTGCTGCACGAGGGCATCCGACAGCTCTGACGAGGTCGTGACACCGCCGCGGATGATCGCGGTCGCCAGGCGCACCCCGAAGATGCCGAAGCGGGCGAGCAGTTCTTCGCGCACGGTGACGCTGAGTCCGGTCGCGTCGGTGGGGCGGGTGAAGCGGTCGGCCGAGACGAGTAGTCGTTCGCGTTCGGCGCGTTCGAGTCCGGCGAGGGCGCGGAAGGCGATGAACTCGCTCTCACGCAACGTGCGGGCGCCTTCGGCCAGCAGGCCGGCGACGGGGACGACGCCGAGGGCGAGTGCCGACAGCGCGCCGTCGCGTTCGTAGCGCGCGGCGACGCGGCGTGCCGACAGCAGCGAGTCGATGCGGCCCGAGCCGATCTCGTCGGTGCGCGAGAGCACGGCCACGGCGCACACGCTCTGCGCGGCGCCGGCGGCGGTGTCGCGGAACGCCTCGAGGAACCGCACGTCCGAACCGTGCAGGTGGCGCATCAGGTAGACGACGGCGTCGGCCGACGAGGGGGCGTCCTCAGGGGTGAGGAACCGGGCTGTGCGTGCCGAGGTGTCGCCCGAGAGCGAGGCGATGCCGGGGGTGTCGATGAGGATCAGAGATTCGAGGCCGTCCAGCGGCCAGCCGACGTCGATCCATTCGATGTCCTCGGCGGTGCGGCCACCGAGGTCGAACACGAGCAGCCCCTGGTCGCGGCGGATGGGCATCCGTTCGGTGCGCGCGTCGCGCAGGTGCACGGTGATGCTGGGCGTCGCCGAGTGGCGGTACCAGGTGACGATCCGCGTGCACTCAGCGGTGTCGGTCGCGGCAATCCGCTCGCCCAGCAGGGCGTTCAGCAGCGTGGACTTTCCGGCCTTGACCATGCCGGCCAGCGCCAGCCGCAACGGTTCGTGCAGCCGCACCTCGAGCTGGTCGATCAACGCGGTCGCCTCGCGGTCGCCGTGGTAGACGATGCGGCTGGTGCGCAGCAGCTCTTCGGTGTCGGCGATCACGTCGTCCGTCACCGGCTCGGCGGCCGTTGCGATCATCGTGCCGCCTTCGCGCCGATCGCGCCGGCGGGTTGCGCACCGGCCCGCACGGCGGGTTCCGGTACGGGTGGCAGCGCCGGGATGGCCTTGCGCACGCTCTCGAGCTCCGCCAGGCGCGAGCGCAGTGCGACGACCCGTTGGTCACGGGTGGTGGTGAATCCGGATGCTGCCTGCTTGGCCCGTTGGAGCGCCTCGGCCAGCGAACTGTGCAGTTCCTCGGCGAGAGCGCCGAAGTGATCGCGTGTTCCCCGTTGCACCAGGCGCAACCGGTCCTTGAGCTGCTTGCCGACTTGGAACGTCACCTCGTCGATGTACTTGCGTACGATCACCTTCGCCTCCTGCTGGCGGCGACTGAGCCGATTGCTCATGTCCTCGCGGTAGGCACGGCGACCGACGAGCACACCGGCCAGCAGCGACAGCGGGTTGATCAGCGCCATACCGATCAGTCCGGTCGCCAGGCCCACCATCAGCACGCCGCCATACGACCCGCGCACGCCGATGTACATCTTCTCGGTGGCGCTGAGCTGTCCGGGGTCCAGACCGGCGATGTCATCGACCGGGTCCAGCACGCCCTGGATATCGGAGACATCGTGGATTGGGATCTCGGATTGGTCCTGGCTGAACAGGTCAGCGACCTCTTCGGCCAGCCATCGCGATCGCTCATCGGTCCAGACGAACGTCTCCGACACCGCCGCGGTCACCCGCTGATCCAACCACTCCCTGATCTGGTCCCAGACTGGCCCCGGATCGCCATCGTCGATCGCCTTCTCGGCCTCGCGCTGCACTTTGCGCAGCCGATCGCGCACGTCGTGTTCCATATCGGCGACGAGGTCGGCGATGCCGTCGGTGAGGGTGACCTGCCATCGGGCCGAGCGGCCGCGGAACTCGTCGGCCTTCGCCTTCGCGTTCTCGAGCTCGGCGATCATGCGCGGGGTGTCTTCGGGGTTCACCAGGGCGTTCAGTTCAGCCTTCAGCGACATCTCCAACTGGTCGACGACCGAAGCGAGTTCATGCACAGCGCTGCGCTCATGGATCACCTCAGCACGGCCCAGAACCTCTCGCCGCAGATGTGTGACGAGGGCGGGAAAGCCGGACTCCTCGTTGAGCGTGCGGTCCTGCAACTCGGCGGCCAGCAGGCGCAGGTCGCTGGAGACCGAGAAGATCGGCACGTCGTCGTGGCCGGTCAGGTGCTCGCGGTCTATTCGTTCGATGCGCCGCCACTCGGGGTACAGGTCGGTCTTGGCGAGCACGGCGGCCACGTTCGGCGAGATCCGCATGGCGTGTTGCAGGAACTGCACCTCGGGTTCGGTGTACTCCTGCGAGGCGTCCGAGACCAGCAATACGGCATGCGCGGACGAGAGCGCAGCGAGCGTGGCCAACGAGTTCGACGACTCCAGCCCGCCGACCCCCGGCGAGTCGACGAGCGTCAGTCCACCGCGCAGGATCTCGCGCGGCAGCAGTACCTCTGCCGCGAGCACTCCGCGTTCATTGTCGGGATTGCCGCGCTCCGAGACGTACTCGTCGAGCGATTCGAGCGATATCTGTCGCCGCTGCGGTTCATTCTGGTCGTCGCTGCGTTCGAGCACCCATGCCGAGGGCTGATCGGCGTACCCGACCGTGGTCGGCACGCTGGTCGCCACGTCGTCGTCAACGGGGCAGGCCGGGGCATTGACGAGTGCGTTGATGAGCTTGCTCTTGCCCTGTTTGAACTCACCCACGACGATCACGCGCACGGCTGGGTCTGCCAATCGTGCGCGTGTGTTCGCGAGCCGAGTGGCGAGGTCGTCGCGTCCCGCCGACGCGGCGAGATCGCCGACCTCATGGATGACGTCGACGATCTTGTTGTCTGTGAATGTGCGCTGCTCCGGCACGTGTCCCCCTCTTGCGCCCATCAGCCGAGCGGATCGGCGTCGGGTGCGTCACCGCCCGGGTCGACGATTCCTACGGCGTCGTCTTCCCAGAGCAGATCGGCATTTCCCCAGACGGATTCGTCGATGCCTGCCAGCTCCTGACTGAACGAGTCGGTGGAGAGCGGGTCGAACAGGGCGCCGTCTCCCCAGACGGGGCCCGGCAGGCCTTCTGCCCCTCGGTCGTCGTGTTCGTAAGACATCGCTCTCGCTCCGGATCGGGTGTTTCAGGAGTGTAGTGGTGTGCCCGGCCGTCCACCAGAGTGGACAGCCGGGCAGGTCGTGCGAGTTGCGCGGCTCAGAGGTCGATGTCGAGCTCGTTGGCGTCGCCGAACGGGCTGCCGATGTTCGAGTTCTCTACCTCTACGTCCAACTCGGCGTTCATCGAGTGATCGTTGAACGAGTCGTTCACCGACCAGTTGTCCGAGAAGTCGTCGTTGAACGAATCGGTGTTCCACGTGTTGCCCATCGAGATGTCGCCCATCGTGACGGTCGTGTCAATGTCGTTGATCTCGACATCGTCACCGGCCGCCACCGAGTTGTCGCCCGACGAGATGACGCTGCTCTGGCCGAAGTACTGTCCGACGTTGCCGCCGGTCGCGTCTCCGCCCATCGCTCCGGTGTGACCGGTCGTGGCGTCTCCGCCGCCACCGCCGAGGCCCAGCGATCCAGCGCCGCCGGCATCACCGGTCGCCCCGCCGTCGCCGCCCGAGCCACCGGTGCCGCTGCCGAGTCCGCCGATGCCGTCACCGCCGTCTCCGCCAGCACCGCCGTTGCCGGTGTCACCACCGGCCGCGCCCGAGAGCGCGGGTCCACCCCATCCGCCATCTGCGTCGCCACCGACGGCGATCGCGGCGCCACCGCTCCCCGACGAGGTCGAGATGTTCTGGTTGACCGACTGGTCGTTGACCGTGGAACGGGCGTCGATGTCGACATCGACGTCAGCACCGCCGCCGCCCATGAACTTCGACCATCCGCCGCCGTCACCACCCGAGAGGCCGATGTTCAGCTCATTGATGCCCGTGTCGTACTGGCGGATGCCGGCGTTGACCGAGTGGTCGTTGAGCGTCTGGTTGCCCGAGTCGTGCACGGAGTTGTCGTTGTAGGAGTCGTTGGTGGATTCGTCGTTGTTGAACGAGTCCCTGACATCGGTGTCATTGTGCGACATCCAGTCCGAGTTGTCGGAGTTGTCGGAGTTGTCGTTGAACGAGTCCCTGACGTCGGTGTCATTGTGCGACATCCAGTCCGAGTTGTCGGAGTTGTCCGAGTGGTCCGAGTTGTCGGTCATCGAGTTGTCGTTCCCCGAGTCGGACACGTCCAGGCCCAGATTCCACTGAGCTCCGAGGACGTTGATGTTGTCATCAGCAGCCATGATTGATTCCCCTTCATCGTGAGTGCCGGTTGGCGCTTGATAAGAGTGTGCGGCGTCTGCGTCGATGCGGCATCGGGGGCCATCCCGAGCATTGTCGGAACCGCCCGGGGGTTCGATGGGGGTGTCATGGGGGACGGTAGGGGAAACGCAGAAAGACCCGGATGCCGAAGCATCCGGGTCTTTCTGAGAGCGGGGTTCGTCAGCGGACGACGACCGCCAGCACGTCGCGGGCCGAGAGCACGAGGTACTCGTCAGCGCCGAACTTGACCTCGGTGCCGCCGTACTTGCTGTAGAGCACGCGGTCGCCGACGGCGACGTCCAGCGGAACGCGGTTGCCGTTGTCGTCGATGCGGCCGGGGCCCACTGCCACGACCTGGCCCTCCTGGGGCTTCTCCTTCGCGGTGTCGGGGATGACCAGACCGCTTGCGGTGGTCTGCTCTGCCTCGACCTGCTGGATGACGATGCGGTCCTCGAGCGGCTTGATGGAAACCGACACGGTGTACCTCTTCTTTCGTGACTGAGATCAGAAGACTGTTAGCACTCTCATACCGAGGGTGCTAACTCCAGTGTATGCCGATGGCTGGCACTCATGCAATGCGAGTGCCAACCAAATGACGGTGCGCAATAGGCTTGACCTGTGGAGATGTCTGAGCTGACCGCGTTGCTCACCCGCGAAGGGCTCGACCTGCTCGAGGCGGTCGGGCCGTTGGAGTCATCGGCAGAGGTGGCGAGCGCCGTCTCGCGGCTGCGCGCCGAGGGCCACTCCCCCGACCTGGTCTCGGCCGTGGTCGGGCAAGCACACCTGCGCGTGCGCGCGCGAGCGAAGTTCGGCGAGTTCGCCGGCCGGATGCTGTTCACCCGCGCCGGGCTCGAACAGGCCACCCGCCTGAACGTCGCAACGCTGCACGCCGTGCGCATGCGCCGGGCCGGCATCACGCGCGTGACCGATCTGGGCTGCGGCATCGGCGGTGACAGTCTGGCGTTCGCAGCGGCCGGACTCGACGTCACGGCCGTGGATGCCGACGAGGTCACCGCGGCGATCGCCTCGTACAATCTGGCCCCCTTCGGGGCGACGGTGCGGCAGGGGCTGGCCGAGGACGCCGTGCCCGACGACGGCGCCGTGTGGCTCGACCCCGCCCGCCGTACGGCCGGTCATGCCGAGACGCGGCGCACGGCAGCATCCGATTGGTCGCCGTCCTTGGCGTGGTGCCTCGAGGTCGCCCGCGCCCACCCGACCGGCATCAAGCTCGGGCCGGGACTGGATCGCGATCTCATCCCCGACGATGTCGAGGCGCAGTGGGTCAGCGCCGACGGCAGCGTCGTCGAGCTGGTGCTGTGGAGCGGCGCGCTGGCGCGCGAGGGCATCCGACGTTCCGCGCTCATCGTGCGCGACGGTGAGACGCACGAACTCACCGCCCCCGCGGATGCCGACGACGCACCCCTGCGCGAGCTGGGCGCGTTCGTGCACGAGCCCGACGGCGCGGTGATCCGCGCCCGCCTGATCGGCGAGGCCGGGCGGATGCTGCAGGCCGGCATGCTCGACGAGAAGATCGCGTACCTCACCGGCGATGCCGCGCTGACGAGCCCGTTCGTGCAGTCGTTCCGGGTGCGCGAGACGATGCCCGCCCACGTGAAGGCGATCAACGCGGTGCTGCGCGCGAACGACATCGGGCGTCTGGAGATCAAGAAGCGCGGCATGGACGTCGACCCGGCGGTCTTCCGCAAGAAGCTGTCTCTGAAGGGCTCTCAGGCGGCGACGCTGATCCTCACCCGCACGAGTGCGGGACGCGTGGCGATTCTCGCCGACCGGGTGTGAGCGGCTGATCAGTCGATGATGTCGCCGGTGGTGTCGTCGATCGTCGCCTCGGCTGCATCGCGGATGACCGTCAGCACGGGCCCGCGGGGGTCGGTCATCAGCACGCTGTAGGTCACATGGGGCATGACCAGGCCCAGTGGATCGGTCGCGGTCGGTTGCCCGCAGGCTTCGGCGATCAGCTCGTCCGCTGTCGCGACAAGAATGCAGGCGCGGTCGGACTGGTGCAGCCAGATGGGCGTGTCGCCGTCGTAGCCCATGACCTGGAGCACCTGACCGTCGTAGCCCGCCGCATCGAGGAACTCGGCGATCGGCAGCTCGGTCTCGGAGTACACCGAGCGCCAGTCCCACGTTGCACTCTGGTACTGCATGAGCACGGTCCGTTCACCGCGCACGTCGCGCCCCAGCGACGCCCACAGGTTGAGATGCTCGCCGTCCCTCTTGACCGTAGTCACGGCGTGCAGGCCCAGTCCCGTGTCGGAGCCCTCCGCGGTCACCGGCTCGCAGGTGGGAACCGTGCGCTCACCGACGGTGAGCACCAGGCATTCGAGCGTTTCCTCCTGGCGCGTGGCGTACCAGGCGTCGGCACCGAGCTCCGCGCCCAACAGCTGTATCGATCCATCGTCATAGTCGCCGCTGCCCCGTAGCTGCGCCCAGCTCTCGCGCTGAGCGTCGGTCATCGGCACGGAGTCGCCCCGCCCGAACACGAGCCAGCCTCCGCCGAACCCGAGCACCAGCGCGGCCAGGATCGCGAGGGGCGCAAGCCAGCGTCGGCGCGTTGCACCGGACGCCACGTCTTCGGACGCCGGGTCGTCGGACGCCACAGACTCGGATGCTGCAGACTCGCCGAAAAGAGTGTGCTGACCCTGTACAACGGGCTCCGGAGCCGTGTTCTCGGACGCCGGTGCTTGCTCAGCCACCGGTTCTTGCTGGGGCACGGGCTCTTGCTGGGGCACGGGCTCTTGCTCGGGCACGGGTTCCCGGCGGCTCAGCACCTGCAGTTCGTGAGCTTCAGCATCCGTCAATTCACCGCCGGGAGCGTAGGCCCGGCGTTCCAGCTCACGTCGTCGTGCGCTGTACGGCATTGCTCACCCCATCATCTCGAACTGCATCGTGGCCCAGATCAGCCACCCTGCGCTGAACAGCGTCGCGCAGCACCCCAGCACGAGCGCCCAGACCGCCACGCCACGGGTCTCGACCGGGCTGCGCAGCGACATGATCGACGCGATCACGGCAACGATCGCCACCGGAATCCCCCAGCCGACGAACATCGACGTCGCCAGCGCGACGATCGCGGCGAACAGCGCCCAGGGCGCCAACCGTCCGTCATCGGCGGGTTCCGGAGTCCATTCACGCGGCGTGAACTCGTCGGCCTCGGGCGCCGTGAATCGGGTCGCATCGGTGGGTACCGGCCCGGTCGGCAATTCCCCGTACCCCTTCGACGCACCGGGCAACGAGGCCGCTCCCTCGGGCCTGACGACCTCGGGTGTCGGCCCCTCGATGCGCGGCTCGGTCATGCCGGACTCACCTGAATCTCGGTCACCGGCAGAGTCGAGTCGGCGCCGAACGCCAGAGTCGACGGGCTGCGACCGCTGGAGATCAGCTCGGCTGCCAGCCCCGCGATCATGGCGCCGTTGTCGGTACACAGCGACAGCGGTGGGATGCGCACGGCCACGCCGGCCGCCGCCGCGCGCTCGAGTGCCACATCGCGCAGACGCCGGTTCGCGATCACGCCGCCGCCGAGCAGCAGCCGGGGCACCCCGCGGTCCTCGCACGCGGCGAGCGCCTTGGTGACGAGCACGTCGACGACCGCCTCGCGGAAGCTCGCGGCGACGTCGGCGAGCGGCACGTCGTCGCCGTTCGCCTCGGCTCGCTCCACCCAGCGTGCCACGGCGGTCTTCAGACCCGAGAACGAGAAGTCGTAACGGTGCTTCGCCATGTCGGATGCCTTCGACAGGCCGCGCGGAAAGCGGATCGCCTTGGGGTCGCCGTCGGCAGCGACCCGGTCGATGTGGGGTCCGCCCGGGTAGGGCAGTCCAAGCAGGCGGGCAACCTTGTCGAAGGCCTCGCCCGCGGCGTCATCGACGGTCTCGCCGAGCAGCTCGACGTCGGTGGTGAGGTCGCGCACGTGCAGCAGCGAGGTGTGCCCGCCCGAGACGAGCAGAGCGATCGTCGGATACTCCAGCGGCGCCGACTCGTCGGCGCCGTCGTGCAGGATGTCCGCCGCGATGTGCCCCACCAGGTGATTCACGGCGTACAGCGGCTTGTCGAGCGAGACGGCCAGTCCTTTCGCGGCGCCAACGCCGACCATGAGCGCACCGGCCAGTCCGGGCCCGCTGGTCACGGCCACGGCATCGAGGTCTTCCAGACGCACCTGGGCCTCGGCGAGCGCGCGGTCGATCGACGGTTGCAGTGCCTCCAGGTGGGCGCGCGCAGCGACCTCGGGCACCACCCCGCCATATCGGGCATGCTCGTCCATGCTCGACGCGATCGTGTTCGACAGCAGGCGGCGTCCGCGCACGATACCGATGCCGGTCTCATCACAGCTGGTCTCGATGCCCAGCACCAGGGGCTCAGTGGTCATGCGGTGGCCTCCTGCCCAGCATCCGATGTCTCCCACCGGCGCAGATCGAGCCGCATCACGACGGCGTCCACGTCGTCGGGCTGGTAGTAGCGCGGGCGGCGCCCCAGTTCAGCGAAGCCCTCCGACAGGTACAGGCCCATCGCGACCGGGTTATCGGCCCGCACCTCCAGGAACACCTCTTTCGCGCCGCGCTCGACGGCCTCGTCCAGCAGCGCGCGCAGCAGCATCCGCCCCCGGCCCTGCCCGCGCACCTCGGCATCGAGCGCGATGGTCTGGATGTCGGCATCCGTCCCGCCCGGCAGGGCGCGCAACCCGCCGTAGCCGACGATGCGGCCGCCCTGCTCGTCGACGAGGTAGTGGTTGTGAGCACTGGCGATCTCGGTGCCCATGGTCTGTTCGCTCCACGCGTCGGTGGGAAAGTTGCGGCGCTCCAGCGCCATGACGGCGTCGAGATCAGCGAGCGTGGCGAGGCGCAGAGTCATGTGCCCACCCGCTTCGGTGCGCCCGGCTGCACCACGTCGGGTGAGCGCAGGTAGAGCGGTTCGGCGTCGGCGAGCACGCGGCCCGCAGCGAGCGCGCGGGCGCCGACCGTGGCAAGAGCGGATGCCGACAGCACCTCGGTCACCGGTTCACCGTCGCGCTTTCGCAGATGGGTGGGTTCGACCAGGCGCGGGATGCCATCAGCGTCCACCCCGTCGAAAACGCTCACCGCGATCTCGCGTCGCCGCGCATCGGTGATCACGGTGATCGGACCGGTCGCCCCATCGTCAAGCGCGGCCTGTGCGATGGCGAAGTGGCTGGGCACGGGAATCACCTCGATACCGCGGCCGAGCGCGAAGGCGCGGGCCGCGGCGATGCCGATGCGCAACCCCGTGAAGGGCCCTGGGCCCATGCCGGCGACGACATGCGTGATGCCGGGGCGGGTGACCTCGGCCATCAGGTCGCCGATCACCTCGGCGTGCCCGAGCGGGTCGGTGGTGGCCGACGCGGCGAGCGTGCGCCCGTCAGCATCGATCACGGCGACGGCCGTGCCGAGAGAAGTATCGACGGCGAGGATCACTCCTCCAGATTAGTCGCCCCGCCTGGGGCGTCTCCGTAGAGAGTGCCGCTCAGTCGATCGGGTGGGTGATCGTCACGAAGCGGGGCGCGTCGGCGTCGAGGTCCTCGTCGGCGACGTCGGCCCCGCCGACGGGGCGTTCGATCTCGATGTCCCACCACGTGTCGGCGACGGCGGATGCCATCCCGCGCCCCCACTCGATGACGACGACCGAACGCGCGAAGTCGATGTCGAGGTCGTCGAGCTCGGCGGCGGATGCCAGCCGGTAGGCGTCGACGTGCACCAGCGGCGCGCCCTCGACGAGCGACGGGTGGGTGCGGGCGAGCACGAAAGTGGGGCTCTGCACGGGCCCGCGCACGCCGAGGCCGTCGGCCAGGCCGCGGGTGAAGGTGGTCTTGCCGGCGCCGAGCGGGCCGGTCAGCACGATCAGGTCACCGGCCTGCAGCTGCTCGCCGATGCGGAAACCGAGGTTCTCCATGGCATCCGATGTGGCGATCTCGTGTCGACCGAGAAAGGCGGGGTCGATGCTCATGACGCGCTCCGGCGGGGCACCCGCGCGCCGATGCGGGTGACGATCTCGTAGTTGATGGTGCCGGCGGCTTCGGCCCAGTCGGTGGCGCTCGGCTGCCCCAGGGTCGGGTCACCGAAGACGATCACCTCGTCGCCCACCGACACCGGCTGATCGCCGACATCGACGACGAACTGGTCCATCGCGATGCGGCCCGCAACGGTGTGCGGACGACCACCGATCAGCACGGGTCCGGCGCCCGAGGCTTGGCGCGGAATGCCGTCGGCGTAGCCGAGTGGCACAAGGGCGAGGGTGGTCTCGTTCTCGCAGCGGTAGGCGTAGTCGTACGAGACTCCGGCGCCGGCAGAGACGCGGCGCACCGCGGCGATCGATGCGCGCAGCGTCATGGCAGGACGTAGGCCCAGATCGGACGAGCTTCGGTCGGCGAACGGCGACAGCCCGTACAGACCGATGCCGATGCGCACAGCGTCCAGGCGCGCCTCGGGGATGTCGACGGCACCGGCCGTGGCAGCGAGGTGACGGAACTCGGGGTGGATGCCGACCGACTCGGCCTGCGCGATCACGTCCTGATAGCGGGCAAGCTGAGCGAGATCGTCGTCCCGGCTGGTGCCGGAGAGGTGGCTGAAGATGCCGACGATGCGGATGCGGCCGATCCGCTCCAGCCGCGCGGCTTCGGCGAGCACGCGTTCGAGGTCGTGCGCGGCAATGCCGTTGCGTGAGAGCCCGGTGTCGACCTTGAGGTGCACGGATGCCGGTGGCCGGCCGACCTCGGATGCCGCGACGAGCTGATCCATCGACGACACGCCGATCTCGATGCCGGCCTCGACGGCGTCGTCGAACCGGCGGCCGGGCTCATGCAGCCAGGCCATCAGCGGTGCCGTGATGCCGGCGCGGCGAAGCGTGAAGGACTCGTCGAGGGTGGCCGTGCCCAGGCGAGTGGCACCGCCCGCCAGTGCGGCCGTCGCAACCGCCGGCGCGCCATGACCATACGCATCGGCCTTGACGATGCCGAACACCTCGACACCCGTCAGCGCGCGCAGGTGTCGCACGTTGTCGGCGATGGCGTCGAGGCTGATCGTCGCTTCGCGGAAGGGGTTCATCGGGTTGCTCCCGTCATCGTGCGTGCGGTCAGGTCTTGGGCCTGGTGCTGCGTCTGGTGCCGGGTCTGGCGCCCGCCGGGTGCCGGGCCCCGTTGCCTTCGCCGAGACCCCCATTTGTCGCCCAGACCCCCACCTGCGGGCGCCCACACGTGGGGGTGTCGACGCGAAGTGGGGGTGTCGGCGAGAGGATGCCGGATCATCGGGCATCCGTCCGCTCGGCGATGACGTACGCGGCGGCGAGGCCCGCGTCGTGCGTCATGGTCAGGTGCAGGGCGGTGATGCCGCGTTCGGCGACGACGGCAGCCGTCGATCCGCTGAGCACGAAGTGCGGGCGCCCGGAAGGCTCGGAGGCGATCTCGATCTCGATCCAGTACACACCGTCGCTGCCGCCGAGAGCCTTGATCAGCGCTTCCTTCGCGGCATAGCGCGCAGCGAGCGAGCGCAGCTTGAGCTGCTGCTCGGCCGGAGTGAACAGGCGCTCCAGCAGGCGGGGCGTGCGAGTGACCGAACGCTCGAACCGCGCGATGTCCACGAGGTCGATGCCGGTGCCGATGATCACCCGATCAGCCTACTCGGGGTGCGGAGGCGGGTGAGAAGCGCGCGGATGCCCGGCGACGAACGCGGATGCCCGAGTGAAAAACCGAATGCCGGGCGCGGCCGCCACCCCTCGTAGCATCCGCACCCGGCATCCGGGATCTTGCGCCGGTCAGGCTCCGGCGAGTTCCTTGCGCACCTCGTCGCGCAGGCGTCCGAGGTTCTCGGGCTCGGGCGCCGCGTTCAGCAGGCGCTTGGTGTAGTCGTGCTGCGGGTTGAGGATGACCTCGTCGCTGGGCCCGCGCTCGACGACGTCACCGCGGTAGAGCACCATGATCTCGTCACTGAAGTGGCGGGCCGTGGCCAGATCATGGGTGATGTACAGCACTCCGAGGTCGTCTTCGCGTTGCAGATCGGCCAGCAGGTTCAGCACCCCGAGACGGATCGACACGTCGAGCATCGACACCGGCTCGTCGGCGACGATGAACCGGGCGCTGGGCGCGAGAGCGCGGGCGATGGCGACGCGCTGACGCTGGCCACCCGAGAGCTCGTGCGGACGCCGGTCGGCAAAGCTCTCGGCCGGACTCAGGCGCACGCGCTCGAGCAACTCCAGCACACGCGCGCGCACCTGGTCGCGGCTCAGCTCAGGGTGGTGGATGCGCAGCGGACGCGCGAGGTGATGCCCGATCGAGTGGTACGGGTTCAGCGACGCGAACGGGTCCTGGAAGACCATCTGCACGTCGGAGCGGTAGCGGGCGACATCGCGTCCGCCGGTTCCGGTCTCGCGGCCGTTCAGCAGGATCTTGCCCGATGTGGGCGTCTCGAGCTTCATCAGCATCCGCGCGATCGTGGACTTGCCCGACCCCGACTCGCCCACCAGCGCGATCGTCTTGCCCGCCTCGAGCGTGAACGACACGTCGTTGACGGCCTTCAGCTGACGGGTGCGCAGGCCCGAGCGCAAAGTGAAGACCTTGTTCAGGTCGCGGGCTTCGAGAGTGGCCGGAGTGCTCATCACACCTGCTCCTGACTGGGTCGGCTGCCATGGCGCACGAAGTCGCCGCGCTCGCCCCGCAGACTCGGGAAGCTGGAGAGCAGCTTCTTGGTGTACTCGTGCTGGGGGTTGCGGTAGATCTCCTCCGCGCTGCCCTGCTCGACGATCTGTCCCTGCAGCATCACCGCGATGCGGTCGCTGATCTCGATCAGCATCGGCAGGTCGTGGGTGATGAAGATCACCGCGAAGCCGAGCTTCTCGCGCAGGCGCATGATCTCGCGGATGATGTCACGCTGCACGACCACGTCGAGCGCAGTGGTCGGCTCGTCCATGATCATGACCTGCGGGTCGAGCGCGAGCGCCATCGCGATCATCATGCGCTGGCGCATGCCACCCGACAGCTCGTGCGGAAAGCTGGTGAGCCGGTCGGGATCGACGCCCACCAGGGTGAGCAGCTCTTCGGCGCGGCGCTTCTTCTCGGCGCGCGAAGTGCCGGGACGGTGCGTGTCGAAGATGTCGTAGATCTGGGCCTTGACGCTGATCACCGGGTTGAGCGAGTTCATCGCCCCTTGGAACACCATCGAGATCTTGTCCCAGCGGAACGCACGAAGCTGCTCGTTGCCGAGCGAGACCACGTCGATGTCCTCGCCGCTGCGGTCGTGGAAGACGATCTCGCCCGATTCCATCAGGGCCGGTGCCTTGAGCAGGCGGTTCAGTCCGTATGCGAGTGTCGTCTTGCCGCAGCCGGACTCGCCGGCGAGGCCCAGGATCTCGCCACGGTGCAGGGTGAGCGACACGTCGCGCACAGCCTTCACAGGTGGGTCGACCTCGTACTCGATCGAGACGTTGCGTGCGGTCAGCACGGGTTCGAGCGCTGTCGCGGTCATGCCGATGCCCCCTTCGTCTTGGCAGCCTTGCGAACGCTGCGGGCGGCCTGCGGCGCGTTGCGCAGCTTGGGGTTGATGACCTCGTCGATCGAGAAGTTGATCAGCGCGAGGCCGGCGCCGAGTCCGGCGATCATGACCCCCGGTGGGATGAACCACCACCAGGCGCCGCGGCTGAGTGCCTGACCGGACTGCGCGTCGTTGAGGATCGTGCCCCACGTGATAGACGAGTTGGGGCCGAGCCCGAGGTACGACAGCCCTGCCTCGTTGAGGATGGCGAAGATGATCGCGAACAGGAACTGCGCCGTCAGCAGCGGCAGGAGGTTGGGCATGAGCTCGACGAGGATCGTGCGCCACGACTTCTCACCGGCGACCTTCGCGGCGTAGACGTAGTCGCGCGAGCGCAGCGAGCGCGCCTGCAGGCGCAGCACGTAGGCGGCGCCGGCCCAGGAGGTGATGCCGAGGATGACGGCGACGAGCTGCCAGCTGCGGTTCGAGACGAACGAGGCGATGACCATCACCAGCGGCAGGCCGGGGATGACGATCATGACGTTGGTGATCAGGGCGAGGGCGTCTTCACGCCAGCCGGCGAGGTAACCGGCCAGCACACCGAAGATCAGTGACAACACGATGGCGATGCCACCGGCGAGAACACCGACCAGCAGCGAGCCGCGGGCGCCGGTGGCCAGCTGCGAGAACATGTCGTTGCCGAGCTTGGTGGTGCCCAGCCAGTGCTCCGCAGACGGCGGCTGCATGGACTCGTTGCCGGTGAAGGTCGGATCCTGAGCGAACATCGGCGCGATGACCGCGAACAGAGTGATGCCGAGCACGAGCGCGAGGCCCGTGACGAACTTGGCCGAGCGCAACGGGGATCCGCTGCGCACACGGCGGATGCGCGAGGTGGCGAGCGCGGTCGTGCTGGACGGGCCGGTGGTCGGCTCGTCGACGATGCTCTCCTGCGCTTGGGCGGGTGCGATCTTGGTTTCAGACATTCTGGCGAGCCCTCGGGTCGATGAACCCGTACACCAGGTCCATGAAGAAGTTGGCGCCGAGCACGGCGATCGTGATGACGAGGAACAGCCCCTGCATGAGGGCGTAGTCGTTCATGGTGACCGCCTGGAACATCAGCTTTCCCACACCGGGGTAGGTGAAGACCTGCTCCATGACGATGGAGCCGGCGACGACGAAGCCGAGCGTGATCGAGAAGCCCGAGATCGACGGGATGGCCGCGTTGCGCGCGGCGTAGGTGGTCATGACGCGACGCGGATGCAGTCCCTTGGCCTCAGCGGTGAGGACGTAGTCCTCGGCGAGGGTCGAAACCATCATGTTGCGCATGCCGAACAGCCAGCCGCCGACCGAGCTGATCACGATCGTCAGCGCCGGCAGGACGGCATGTCGAACGGCATCGACGAAGAACGCCCAACTCACCTCTGGTCCGAACGGGAACTCGAAGACGTCGTACCCGCCGAAGATGGGGAACCATCCCAGCGTCACGGCGAAGACGAACACCAGTACCAGTGCCATCCAGAAGTACGGAATGGACTGCAGCACAGTGGTGGCCGGGATGAGATGGTCTACCCAGGTGCCGCGCTTCCAGCCCGCGAACGCGCCGAGGCCGACGCCGAGCAGGAACGAGATGAACGTGGCGGTGCCGACGAGGATCAGCGTCCACGGCAGCGCCTCGGCGATGAGTTCGGCGACGGGCTTGGGGAAGTCCGTGACTGAGACGCCGAGATCGCCGCGGAACATCTGGCCCCAGTACTGGAAGTACTGCTGCCAGAGGGGGATGTCTTCGCTTCCGAGCAGCAGCTGGATGTTGCGGATGGTGGTCTCGGAGACCTCACCGCCGGCTCGCTGCATCTTGGCGATCATGATGTCTGCCGGGTTCCCCGGCATGAGCCGGGGAAGCAGGAAGTTGAGTGAGATCGCGGCCCACAGCGTGAACGCGTAGAACCCGATCCTTCGTGCATAGAACTTCATCTACCTGGACTTCCTACTTCCCCGACTGGACATCATCTGTTCCTTACCGGCCTCAGCCGACCGGCTCGAGCTGCTGCAGGATGTAACCGGTGGCGATCGCACCCCACGACGGCGGGAACGCGTACAGGTCGTCCTCGGTGGGCCAGCCGGTGAAGTCCTTCGAGTTGTAGAAGGTCTGCGTGGCGTTGATCACCAGCGGAATGTAGGGAACGTCGTTGACGATCTCTTCCTGGATGGTGCCGTACAGCTCTTGCTTGGTGGCTTCATCGTTGGTGCTGGTCGCCGCCAGGATGGCCTCGTCGACGATCGGGTTGCTGTAGCGGCTGAAGTTCCAACGCCCCGGGGGCACCTCTTCGCCGACCACCGAGGTGGACTCGACGAGCTCACCGCCGAACCAGTCACGGTAGATCTGGAACGGGTCGGCCACCGAGGTGCCGATGGAGCCACCGACGATCAGCTCGTACTGGCCGCTCTGACGGGCATCCGAGAACTCCTGCCACTGCACGGTCGAGACGTTGATCTTGATGCCGGCGGCCTTGGCCTGCTCACCGATCAGCTTGGCGGCGTCGTTGAAGTCGGTCCAGCCGTCGACCGAGGTCAGGCTGAGCTCGAGCGTCTTGCCGTCCTTGGCGTAGAAACCGTCCGAGCCCTTGGCGTAGCCGGCGGCCTCGAGGATCGCACCGGCCGCAGCAGCGTCGGCCGCTTGCGGGCTGAGCTCGTTGGCGGGGTCGGCAACCCACTTCTCGTCACGCGGGAGGAGAGCGTAGGTGGGCGAGATGTCGCCGGTCAGGCCGACGAACGCCTTCTCCTTGATGGTGCCGCGGTCGACGGCGACGTTCAGCGCCTGGCGGACGGCGACGTCGGTCTGCGCACCGGCGCAACCGAGGTCGGCGTTCGAGCAGGTGTAGAGCACCACCGGGTCTTGCGGGGTGTTCAGCCACTCGATCTTGCCGTTGCTGGTAACCGAGTCGGGGTTCGGGATGAACATGCCGGCCCAGTCGAGCTTGCCGGCGGCGAGCAGGTCCTGTGCGGTCTGGTTGTTGTCGACACCGACGTACTGCACGGTCTTGACGCCGAGCTCGTCCGCGTCGCGGAAGTTCTCGTTGGCGACCAGCATGTACGACTCGCTGTTAGTGGTCTTCACCACGTACGGGCCGGATCCGACGGGCTCTTCGTTGGCGAAGTTCGCGAAGTCGTCGACCTCGCTCCAGATGTGCTTGGGCAAGATGTAGGTCGAGCCAAGGCGCTGGAACTCGGTGGTGAACTGCGCGGCGGAGTAGGTCAGCACGACGGTGGTGTCGTCCGTGGCCTCGGCCGAGGTCAGTCCGTTGCCGGTGGGGTTGTTGGGCTCGTAGTTGAACGTGAACGCGACGTCTTCTGCCGTCAGCGGCTCACCGTCCGACCACTTCAGGCCGCTCTTGACCTTGATGGTGATCTGCGTGCCGTCTTCGTTGTACTCGTACGACTCGCCGATCATGCCCACGGGCTCGGTGTCGGCGGTCTTGTTGAAGAAGAACAGCGGTTCGTAGATCGGACCAAGAGCGCCGTGCAGGACGGTGGGCGCGAACGGGTTGTAGTTCGCGGTGATGGGCGTCTGACTACCTGCCCAGACGCGCAGCGGGCGCTCGTTCGCCTCTCCCGAGTCACCCGCGTCGGCGGGGGAACAGCCGGTGAGTGCCATGGCGAGGACGGATGCCCCCGCGGCGGTGGTCAACGCGATCTTGCGCGTCTTGGTGCGGATCATTTCAGATTCCTCTCGGTGCTGCATTGCAGGAGGGAGCCCTCCGGGCGGAGGCAAACCCGCGGAATGGGGTTTGTTAGGACAGCAACCTAACAAATAAAGACGAGTGGAGCCACCTGTCCCCCGATAACGATTGGGACTCGGCGACAAAACCCCCGATCGCGCGTCCGCAGGGCGCCCGGCCCGGTGCGTCGAACAGGTGCGTCGAACAGGTGCGAGGGCGCGCCGAAGCGGCGCCCTCCGCGTGGGGAGAACGCCGTGTCGGATGCCCGCTACCGGGCGATCATGAGATGCCGAGCTGCGCGGCGAGCACCATCACCGCTGCGCCGTGCAGCACGATGTCGGGCTGAACGGTGCGGTGGATCGTGATGTCGTCGAATACTCCGTCGAGGGTGCGCTCATGCAACGTCTCGAGCGCAGCGGCGATGAAGACGTCGTCGAGTAGCTCGGCCGGCCCCGACAGGATGATGTCCGACAGATCGAGCGCCGCCACAATGGGGGCGATTCCGATCGCCAGGCGCGCTCCGGCATCCCGCAGAACCTCCTCGCGCGAGGCGGGGTCTTCGGCGATCGCCGAGCGCAGGCGCACGACATTGACCCAGGCTTCCAGGCATCCGTCCCTGCCGCACACGCACCGCGGCCCCCCGTCGGTTCCGACGACGACGTGACCGATCTCGCCCGCCGCGAAGCGGCTGCCGGTCAGGGGTTGGCCGCCGGTGATCAGCCCGGCTCCGACGCCTCGTCCGACCTTGATGAGCATGAAGTCACTGCGGTCGCCGCCGAAGGTGTACTCGGCGAGCACGGCCGCATTTGCGTCGTTGCCGACGATGACGGGCAGATCGAGTTCGTCGCGGGTGCGGTCGCGCAGCGGCATCCCCTGCCACCCCAGGTTGGGGGAGCTGAGGACGACGCCGTCGGCGCTGACGACACCCTGGGCGCCGATGCCGACGCCCAGAATGGGGCGATCGGATGCTGCGATCATGCGCCTGGCAAGCTCGAGCATCCCGGCAAATCCGGCTTCGCCGTCATCTCCCGGCGGACGGTCGATCGTGTCTCGCGCGAGGACCTCGCCGTCGAGGTTCATGACCGCACCTTCGAACCGTGACGGACCGGAGAGGTCGATGCCGATGATCTGATGCCCGTCGCGGTCGATGTCGATCAGCGTCGCGGGTTTGCCAGGCCCAGACGACTCTCGGGTGCCCTTCTCTTTGACGATCTCGTCGGCGATGAGCTCAGAGACGAGGTCGGAGATCGTGACCCTGGTCAGCCCGGTCTCGCGGGCGAGGTCGGCGCGACTGAGCTCACCCGCGTGGTACAGCGTCTGCAACACGAGGGCGCGATTGTGCGCGCGAGCGTATTCGGGCAGCAGCTTCACCCGGGAGCGCAACTCACGCGAAGGCCCGAAGGCGCTGCCGAAGCGATCACCACGGGCGTCGTGGGGTCTGTTCATCTCACACCTTTGTTAGCAACCCTTACGAACAGAAAGCGTACAGCGCTTAGGGCGACACTACCGCGCGCCGCGCACGCCCTCTCCCCCACCTCGCCCTACGCACGTTTGCCGGGAGTGCGTCCGGATGCAGGGGAAAGCACCGGCGTGTCCCCCGGCAAACGTTCACCCTCCCGCCAAACGTACGGTGAACAGTCGTTGTCCCCAGCCACTAACGTCACCCGAGTTCTCCCCGGGCGCTGGGATCGGGTATCCGACGAGCCGCACGAACTCGCAGGCTGACCGCATGCCCGCTCCGACTGCCATCACCGCCCGTGAACTCGTCAATCGGCTCGGGGCGCTCGCGCGCGGGCGCCAGCTCACCGCGTTCGGATTCACTCGCCGCGATCTTGCCGATTCTGTCGCGCGTGGCGAGATATCCAGGATCCGCCGCGGTGTGTTCGCGACCGATGCTCTGCCGCCGCAGGTGCGCAGAGCCGCGAGCCACGGCGGCGCACTCACGTGCGCGGGCGCCTTGCGGCTCCACGGCATCTGGACACTCCGAGACGACGCCGTTGTGCACGTGTGGATGGGTGCGGCGGGCCGAGCGCACCACGTCGGATGCTCGTGCGTCGCCCACTTTCGTCCTGGCCGCATGGCGCTCGGCGTCGCCGACGTGGAGCACGCTCTGGTGCATGCATTCCACTACGTGCGGCACTCCCCCGCGCGGCGCACTGGCTCGTCGACTTCGCTCACGACGGCGCGCAAAGCGGGCTGGAGTCGCTGGTGCGCCTGCGGTTGCATCTGCTCGGCATCGCGGTGCAGACCCAGGTCGTCCTGTCGGGCGTCGGCAAGGTCGATATCGTCGTCGAAGGGCGGCTGATCATTGAACGGACGGCCGCGAGAATCACGAGGCCGAAGACAAGATGCACAAGGACCGAGTGCGGGATGCTGCAGCATCCGCTCTGGGGTACGAGACCCTGCGCTTCGACTACGACCAGATCATCAAGCGCTGGCCATCTGTGCTGTCTGCGACCCTCGCCGCGCTGCAGCGCAACCAGGACTGACTACCGTCCCGACATCCCCGTACGTTTGGCCCACGCCCCTCACTCGACGGTGACGGACTTCGCCAGGTTCCTCGGCTGGTCGACGTCGAGGCCCTTCGCGGTGGCGAGCGCCATGGCGAAGATCTGCAGCGGCACGACGGCCAGCAGCGGCTCGAGCAGCGGCGAGGCGAGCGGAATGCGGATGACCTCGTCGGCGTACGGCAGCACGGCGGCGTCGCCCTCTTCGGCGATGACGATCACGCGGGCACCGCGGGCGCGGATCTCCTGGATGTTCGAGACGACCTTCGAGTGGATCAGCGCCGAGTGGCGCGGCGACGGCACGAGCACGAACACGGGCTGGCCGGGCTCGATCAGGGCGATCGGGCCGTGCTTGAGCTCACCGGCCGCGAAGCCCTCGGCGTGGATGTACGAGATCTCCTTGAGCTTGAGCGCGCCTTCGAGGGCGATCGGGTAACCGACGTGTCGTCCGAGGAACAGCACCGAGCGGGTATCGGCCATCCAGCCCGCAAGCTGGGTGACGTGCTCGGTCTCTTCAGCGAGCACGTGCGCCACGTGTCCGGGCAGCTCCTGCAGTTCGGCGACGACATCCGAGGCAGAGGCGGGAAGAACCCCGCGCACGCGCCCCATGTGCAGGCCGAGCAGCAGCAGTGCGGTGATCTGCGCCGAGAATGCCTTGGTCGAGGCGACAGCGACCTCGGGTCCGGCGTGGGTGTAGACGACGGCATCCGATTCGCGCGGGATCGTCGCGCCCTGCGTGTTGCAGACCGACAGCGTGCGCGCCCCACGCTCACGCGCGTACTTCACGGCCATCAGGGTGTCCATGGTCTCGCCCGACTGGCTGATCGAGACGACGAGGGTGTCGTCGCCGATCACCGGGTCGCGGTAGCGGAACTCGTGGGCGAGCTCGACGTCGACGGGCACCCGCGCCCACTGCTCGACGGCGTACTTTCCGACGAGCGCAGCGTACGACGCGGTGCCGCAAGCGGTGATGATGATGCGGCGGATACCGGTGAACAGGGCGTCCAGTCCGTCGAGCTCGGGGATGACGACCTCGCCGTCGGCGATGCGTCCACGGATGGTGTTCGCGACGGCGTCGGGCTGCTCGGCCACTTCCTTGGCCATGAACGACGGCCAGCCGCCCTTCTCGGCGGCGGCGGCGTCCCACGAGACCTCGAACGGCTGCGCCTCGACCGGGTTGCCGTCGAAGTCGGTGACAATGACCTCGGACGGAGTGATCGCGACGATCTGGTCCTGCCCGATCGCGAGTGCGTTGCGGGTGTGCTCGACGAAGGCGGCGACGTCGGAGCCGAGGAAGTTCTCACCCTCTCCGAGGCCGATCACCAGCGGCGAGTTGCGACGCGCTCCGACGACGAGGCCGGGCTGGTCTTCGTGCATGGCGAGCAGCGTGAACGCGCCTTCGAGGCGGTTGACGACGTTGCGGAACGCGGATTCCAGGTCTTCGGATGCCCGGTACTCGCGCCCGAGCAGTGCGGCGGCGACCTCGGTATCGGTCTCGCTGCGGAAGGTGACGCCTTCGGCTTCGAGCTCGGCCCGCAGTGCGGCGAAGTTCTCGATGATGCCGTTGTGGATGACGGCGAGCTTGTCGTCGTCGGCGAGGTGGGGGTGGGCGTTGAGGTCGGTGGGTCCGCCGTGGGTTGCCCACCGGGTGTGCCCGATGCCTGTGGAGCCTTCGGGAAGGGCGCTATCAGCGAGCGAGTCGCGTAGCGCCGAGAGCTTGCCGGCCTTCTTGCGCATGCCGAGCTCGCCCCGCTCGTCGATCACGGCGATGCCGGCCGAGTCGTAGCCGCGGTACTCAAGGCGGGCCAGCCCCGCGAGAAGGATGTCCTGGCTGGGCCGCGGGCCCACGTATCCGACGATTCCACACATGGACTACAGCGTAAACGTGACTTTTTGCAAGGGATCCATACGTAATTGCTGGCGGACTGCGTAGACATCGCGGCCGCACCACACGCGACGGGGCGGCCGTCGCAAACGCGACGACCGCCCCGTGAAGGTCGCGTTCTCAGACGACGGCGGATGCCGGCAGCGGGCCACCTTCTTGCTCGCCGGGCTCAACGGCCGATCGGCGCGAGCGGAGGCTACCGTAGCCGCTCGCATCCCCCATAGTGCCGCCGCGGCGCTGGAACTTGTGCACCTCGGCGGGAAGTGGGCCGTTGCCATCCGGATCGATGGTGATCATGCGTTCGATCCAGTAGGTGACGTTGCACCGGTAGCCGCCGGCGCGGACGCCGTCGACGTGTGCCCGCACGTGGAAGTTGCGCAACTTGAGACGCTCGACGCCGTCCGGGTCAGTGATACCCCGGTCCGATGCCAGGATCGGCCCGGTGTACGTCCACTGGTACCCGGTGTAGGTCTGCCCGTCGTGCTTCACCTGCGTGCCGATCCGCGTCGGTCCCGACCACGAGGACGAGTGGCCCGACCTGGTGCTCCAATTGATCTCGCCCGCGCTCCGGTCACCGATCACCCAGATGATCATCTTTGCGTCCGAGAAGACGTTCGGGTCTTCGACGTCGTAGACGTAGAGCCCGAACGGAGCCCCATCGGGTGTACGCCCACCGTTGCGCGGCGCGGAGTTGAAGGTCAGCTCCGCACCGCAGCTCCAGAAGTCCGGGTCGGTGTTGACGAGCACCCATCCGTTGATCCCCGGGTCTTTGCGCAGCGAGGCCGCGGCGATCGGAACGGTGGCGGCGACGGCGATGGCCGGCACGCTCCAGGCGACGGCCTTGGCGACGGTTCGGCGACTGATCCCCGTTTCTTGGGCGCGCTCAACGTCATTGTTCATGTGTTTCCCCAGTCCGCGTGTGTGATGGCTCCCCACGAGCCGTTCGACACACACGCGATTCCGACCCTAGCGGGATCGACAGCCGGCGTTCAAGACCAACCCGCTCACACCTTGCGCAGTTGCACGCTCTCGACGGCGTGGTCGGCACCCTTGCGCAGCACGAGGGTGGCGCGGTGTTTGGTGGGCATGACGTTCTCAACGAGGTTGGGCATATTGATCTCGTTCCAGTACCCCAATGCCGTGGCGACGGCTTCGTCGTCGGTGAGGTGCGCGAACACGTTGAAGTACGACGAGGGGTTGCTGAAGGCACCCTTGCGCAGCGCGAGGAACCGGTCGATGTACCAGCGCTCGATGTGTTCGGTGTCGGCGTCGACGAAAATCGAGAAGTCGAACAGATCGCTGACGGCGGGGTCGTGCGGCGCGGGCGGCGGTTGCAGCACGTTGAGACCTTCGACGATGACGACGTCGGGGCGACGCAGCACGACGTGCGCGTCGGGCACGATGTCGTAGCGCATGTGCGAGTAGAAGGGTGCGCGCACCTCGGGTGCGCCGCTCTTGACTTCGGTCAGGAACTGCAGCAGCGCACGTCGGTCGTAGGCCTCGGGGAAGCCCTTGCGGTCCATGATCCCGCGGCGTTCGAGCTCCGCGTTCGGGTACAGGAATCCGTCGGTGGTGACGAGTTCGACGCGGGGGGTGCCGGGCCAGCGGCTCATCAGTTCACGCAGCAGGCGGGCGATGGTCGATTTGCCGACGGCGACCGATCCAGCGACGCCGACGACGAACGGCGTGGTGGTGTCCTCTTCTTGCAGGAAGGCGCTGGTTGCGGCGCCGAGTGCACGGGTCGAGCTGGCGTAGAGACTGAGCAGGCGACTGAGCGGCAGGTACACCTCGCGTACCTCGGTGAGGTCGAGGCGGTCACCGATGCCGCGCAGTTCGACGATCTCGGTCTCGCTGAGCGGCTGGGTGAGCCCTGCGGCCAGGCGCGCCCAGTCGGCTCTGTCTATCTCGCGGTACGGAGACAGGGGCAGGGTCGGGTCTGCGGCGGTCACGCGCTCCATCGTAACGGCGGACGCGCGAGCGCCCGGCGAGTAGTCTCTTTCCGTGCGTTTGGGAATTCTCGACATCGGTTCGAACACGGTGCACCTGCTGGCGGCGGATGCCCGTCCCGGGGGCCGTCCGCAGGCGACGACGAGCGATCGCAGCGTCGTGCGCCTGATGCGCTTTCTGACTCCCGATGGGTCGATCAGCGAAGAAGGTGTTCACGCCCTGGTCTCGGCGGTACGTCGCGCCCGGCAGGTCGCTGAGCAGGAGCGCGTCGAGACGCTGCTGGCGACGGCGACGAGCGCGGTACGTGAGGCGCGCAACGGCGAGGACGTGATCGCACGCATCGAGGATGCCCTCGGCCAACCGCTGCAGGTGCTCACCGGCGTCGAAGAGGCCGAGCTGACGTTCTTGGCTGTGCGGCGCTGGTTCGGCTGGGATGCCGGGCGCATCCTGCTGCTCGACATCGGCGGTGGGTCGTTCGAGTTCGCCGCCGGCGGCGACGAGGTGCCTGAGGTGGCCGAGTCGGTTGCGTTGGGTGCGGGGCGTATGACGGTCGAGTTCATGCCGCAGGATCCTCCGGGTGAGGATGCTGTCGAGCAGCTGCGTGCGCATGCGCGCACCGTGTTGGCTCCGGTGGTGGCGAAGTTGAGAACGTTGGATGCCCCGGATCACCTGGTCGGTTCGTCCAAGGCGATCCGGTCATTGGCGAACCTCGCGGGGCGCGAGGTGTCGGGTTTGGGGTTCGATCGCACGGTGATGTCGCGCTCGGCGCTGAAGTCGTGGATTCCGCGGTTGGCCCGGCTTCCGGCATCCGCTCGTCAGGAGCTTCCGGGTATCACGCCCGACCGCACTTTTCAGATCGTCGCGGCCGCGGTGTGTCTGCACACCGCTATGAAGATGCTGAGCATCGACAAGCTGGAGGTGTCTCCGTGGGCGCTGCGCGAGGGTGTGCTATTGCGTTACACAGAATCAATGCACCTCGACCGTCCATACTGAAAGCATGACTTCGACTGATTCCGATTTCGCCCTCGACGCGACGCCGCGTCGCCGGCGTCGTTGGCCGTGGGTGATCGTGTTCGTGCTGGTCGGCGCACTACTGGCCGCCGCCGCGACCGCGGGCGTCTATCTCTGGAATCTGAACACGTCGTTCGAGAAGGCCGAGAAGCTGCCGGCGGCGGAAGTCTTCCCGACGGTGCGGCCGACGGCGTCCAATCCCGAAGCGGTGAACATCCTGATGCTCGGGTCGGACTCGCGCAGTGGCCTGGAGGGCGATCTGGAGGGCATCCGCGGTCAACGCGCAGACTCGATCCTGCTCGTGCACATCCCCGCCGACAGGTCAGGGGCGCAGGTGATCTCGTTCATGCGCGACAACTGGGTCGAGATCCCCGGGCACGGCGAGCGCAAGCTCAATGCCGCACTGTCGCTGGGTGGCGTGCCCCTGTTGGTCGAAACGCTCGAGAGCATCATCGATGTACCGATCGATCATGTGGCGATCACGGACTTCGAAGGGTTCAAGGGACTGACCGAGGCGCTCGACGGGGTGTCCGTGAACAACTCGATCCCGTTCACGTCCGAAGGCTTCACCTACGAGCAGGGCGTGGTCGACGTGCGCGGCGACAAGGCCCTGGCGTTCGTGCGCGCCCGGTACCCGTTCACAGACGGCGACTACCAGCGCGTGCGCAACCAGCAGTCGTTCATCAAGGGTGTGCTCGACAAGATGCTCAGTCGCGAGACGTTGACCGATCCGGGTCGTATCGCCGCGTCGGTAGATGCGATGTCGCCGTACCTGACGGTCGATTCCGGACTCGACGTGGCCACGATCGGCTCACTCGGTTTCAGCCTGCGCGGTATCGATCAGGGCGACATCATGTTCATGACGTCGCCGACGCTGGGCACCGGCATGGTTGGCGATCAGTCGATCGTGCGACCGGACTGGGAGGGCCTGGCGGCGCTGTCGGAGGCGTTGAAGAACGACACCGTTCCCGAGTTCGCGGCGGCGGGCTGACGCGGCGGCTGCGCGCCGCTGAGATGTCGGATGCTGACGCGCGCCTGCATGTAGGAGCGGGCGTGCCGGTGATCGGCCCGGAAAAGGTGATCGCGGGCGCTGAAAGACCTAAAACCTGAGGTGTGCGCCCGCGATCACGGCGCTGGGGACGCCGATACTGGGGAGACTCCAGAATATTGGCGCCCTCCTCGCGGGCGATACGTCCGAACGGCGAGACCGCATTGGACTTTCGTCCACATCACCCGCAGGTGGCTCGTGGGTTCAGGTGACGGGCAGGCGGGCAGCGACGCGCCACTGGTCGTCTTCGGGCCCGGTGGTGAATTCACCGCTGGCACCGATCACGCGCTCTGCCATCCGGTTGAGCCCGGTTCCGCTCGAAGGCACATCTTTGCGAGGAGTCTCGGCGAGCGGGCTCAGCATGGTGAGCGCGACGGTGTCGTCGTCCGTCTCGACACGGATGACCACATCGCCGTGGCCTGCGTACTTGAGGATGTTCGTGGTCGACTCGCGGACGATACGAGCCAGCACGATCTCGGCCATGCGCGGGATGCGCTCGTCGTTGGGGTTTCCCTCGGTGATCACCCGGTGGCCGGCAGCTTCGATCTCGGTCGCGGCCTCTGCGATGGCGGTGGCGAGGTCTCCGGTGTGGGTGACGGTCGACCGGGGCCCGTCGTCGGCGAGGTCGATGACGAAGCGCAGGTCTGCCATCGCCTTACGGGTGGCGATGCGGATCGCGTCCTGTGACCCCTTGAGTGTGTTCGGGTCGTCGAGTAGCTGCACGTGCAGCGAGACGATGGTGAGGTGGTGGGCGATGCTGTCGTGCAGTTCGCCGGCGATCCACCGGCGTTCGGCGAGCACCGCCTGGCGTTCCTGTTCGGCGCGTGCCGCGAGTTGCTGCTCCAGACGCTCGCCGCGGGCAGAGGCGAGACGTAGTGCGAAGCCGATCGCGCCAGCAACGGCAGCGATGACGAGGTAGATGCCGACGTTCACCGACTCGCCACGGTCGACAAGTGCGACAACGGCGGTAGCCACGAGAAACCCGCCCGCATATGACAGCACGAGTGCCGTGGCACCGAGCCGCAGCACCATTCCCGCCGCGATTGCGGCGGCGAAGAGAACAGCGGCCTCCTTGCCGACGCCGACCGAGATGGCGAAGACAACCCCAAGCGCCGCTGTGGCTGTAGTTGGCCACCAGAGATAGAGGATGAACACCGCCGTAGCGGTGATGCTGAGCAGTGAGCCCGCGAGATCCAAGTCAGACGAGAGGAAGGCGTTGAGCACGTCGAGAGCCATCAGCACCACCAGGAAGGTGAGCATGACGATTCGCTCAACGGTGGTCAGGCGTTCACCGCGGTTCAACCGCAGGCGACCTTGATCGTCGCGCGACGGCAGGCGAAGGGGCATCGCCCCAGTATCGCCGAAGGCTTTGCAGCCTTGGCGGATAGACTCAGCGGATAGCGCCAAAGATGCGTGCGAGCTGTTCCCAGATGGACATTGAATTCACCTCCACAAGTGAACATTTGGCTAGGTACGTATTGATCCTCTCGGTTGGGCCGAGAGAGCACATCTGCCTCGTGGCCATACTTGGTTGCCCAAACGTCTACATCTCTTCGAACCTTCTGGCGAGCCCATTAGGCTCGAGCCATGCCCGAGATCAGAGTCCTCATCGTCGACGACGACCCGCTGGTGCGCTCCGCGCTGTCGCACTTCGTGTCACGCGATCCCGAGGTCGAGGTCGTGGGCCAAGCCGAGAACGGGCGCGAGGCGATCGCCTTCCTCGAACGCGATCTGCCCGACGTGGTGATGATGGACGTGCAGATGCCCGAGATGAACGGCATCGAGGCGACGACGGTGATCGCCACGCGCTGGCCCGACGTGCGCATCCTCGCGGTGACCACGCTGGACGGCAGCGAGACGGTGCTTCCGATGCTGAGCGCAGGGGCATCCGGATACATGCTCAAGGACTCCAGCGCCGAGAGCATCCTCGCTGGAGTGCGCGAGGTGCACAGCGGTGCGAGCTCGCTGTCGCCGCGGATCGCCTCACTGCTGGTGCGTCATGTGCGCAGCACGGCACCCTCGAGCGAAGCGGGCGCGCTGGAGAAGTTGACCGAGCGCGAGACCGAGGTGCTGCAACGGCTGTCGCAGGGCATGTCGAACGCCGAGATGGCGCACTCGCTGATCGTGTCTGAGGGGACGGTCAAGGCACACCTGGGGCGCATTATGGCGAAGTGGCATGTGCGCGACCGCGTGCAGATACTGGTCGTGGCAGCACGTGCGGGACTCATCGACTTTCGGTGAAGTACCGTCGGCGAACCGAAGCGCCCCAGATCAACGACTGCTGGTGGCGCTACGCCTGGTGCGTCCTCGCACGGCGGTCACGAGCATGAATGCCAGCATGGCGACGCCGCTCGAGCCGGAGACGATCAAGGGCGTCAGGTCGCTGAATCCCGCGGCCAGGCTGAGAATTGTGCCGGCAAGCCAGGCGGCGATCGGAATTCCGAGCTCGTGGCTGCGCACGGCGAGCATGACGCAAACGATGAGCGCGCTCACCGTGGCCAGTACCGCGCCGGCTGTGCCGAGCGGAACGAGTGCTTCAGAGAGCTGGCGGTGGAGCATCAGACTGTTCATGGGTTCTCCGTGGTGCGGGCAAGTGCGCGGTCGGCGGCTGCTGACACAATCCACCAGGCGCGATGAAGCGGGATGCCACTGATGGCGACATCCCGCTTCTCGGGTTGAGTGCCCGCCGCATGAGGACGGGACGCATGGGAGAGGCCTGCTAGGGATTGGGGCCTCCGCGTCCCGCCGCAACTGCACGACAGGCACCTCTATAGAAGACGCACCACACAGCGGATCATTACGCGGCTTCCGAAGAGGTTTGCTGAAGCAGTAGAGCTGCAGAGCTCCGTCGTCAGGCATTCACCCCGTGTTTGTGGTCGCGTGTCGAACGCGCGGTAGCTTCTCGGCATGCAGACGAGAATGTCCCCTCCGCACGAGGCTCAGAGACCGTTTCCGACCGATGCAGTCGGCGTGCACCGGCGCACGATCGTGAAGGGAACCGCCTGGTCGGTGCCAGCGTTGGCCGCCGCGGTGGCGGTGCCGCAGTCTGCTGCTTCGGCGGTCGCGACGGGTTGCATCGACATGACGAACGCAACGTTCGAGTACGCGACGTCTCCGGTCACGACACCATATGCGACGACCACTCATCCGAGTGGTCGGCCGCTCTATGAGTTCCTCGATGGGCAGACATACGAGATCACGAGCTCGATCACCATCACCTACACGGGCGATCTGCCCGCGTTGGTGGACGACCTTTCCTTCGACGTCGGCGGTACGAACTGGTTCATCTGGCACCTCGCCGGCTCGCCCACCGTGACGTCGTCGCGGGGCAACATCACGCTGGAGTCGTTCACGGAGTACTCGGTGGCAGACCCCTCCCTGCGTCGTGGGCAGACGCTGATCGACCCCACCTTCACGGGGGGCGACCCCTATGTGCAGCCGGGCGATGTGATCACGGTCACCTGGAATATGACTGCACAAGGCGCCACCGGCTCATTCGGGTCAGCAGGCTCTGGCTACGCATACCCCTATGGTGCGCTGTTGAGTTGCAACCGCTGGACCCCCAATGGCCCCGACGCCAGCGGCACACCGGCCTTCTACCAGTACGTCATTTCCTGACGTATCACAACGGGCTTCAGCGTCCGCTTCATAGACTGCCCTGGCGGCAGGGCAGGATGGGAGCATGACCGACGCTGAACGCTCCTCCCCCGCCCGGTGGCGACGCATCACCGGCAGTGCCTGGTTCCACCTCGCGCTGGCGTTCGTGGTGGTGGGCGCGTTGCTGTCGTTCGTTGCAAAACCGTACTGGGTGCCGTCGGGGTCGATGGAGCAGACCCTGCTCGTCGGCGACCGCGTGCTCGTCAATCGACTCGCGTACGTCGGCAACGCACACCCGAGCACCGGCGAGATCATCGTCTTCGACGCCGACGAGAGCTGGGGTGCCGAGGCCCACCTCGACGAGGGTCCCGTCAAGAGCGCGCTGCGCTGGCTGGGCGAGGTGAGCGGATTCGGCCCGTCGGGTCCGCACACCCTCGTCAAGCGCGTGGTCGCCGGTCCGGGTCAGACCGTCGCATGCTGCACCGCAGAGGGCGCAGTGATCGTCGACGGCGAGCCGCTGGACGAACCGTACGTGTTCGACGATCTCGCCTTCGAACCCGGCGTGCTCGACTGCACGACCACACCGGCGTCCCCCCGTTGCCTGCCCGAGGTCACCGTTCCCGAGGGACGCTACCTCGTGCTCGGCGACCACCGCTCGCTGTCTGCCGACAGCGCCCAGCACTGTCGCAGAGACGCGGACAACGACAGCGGATGCTGGCTGTGGGCCCGCGACGAAGACATCGTCGGCCGAGCGAGCGCTATTCTGTGGCCGGCGTCGCGGTGGGGTGGCCTGTAAGAGTCAGCGATCGGATGCCCGCGACCGGCGCCGGCATCTCCAACGGCGCCGCACCCGGTGTGATCGTGCCGAGGATGCGCGGCTGCGGCGCCCCGGTTCCGCCCGGTACGACCGCGGCGACGCCGTTCATCGTGCACCAGCCGATCACGGCGAACAGAATCGCCTCTTTGGCATCCGCCGGCAGACCCAGAGCGTCCGACAGCACGACCTCGGTCTCGGGCAGCGCTGCGCGCAATCCGTCCATGATCAGCGGGTTGTGGCATCCGCCGCCCGACACCGCGAGGTAGTCGATCCCCACGGCACGCACGTCCTGAGCCACCGTGCGCACCGTGAGCTCAGTGAGCGTACGCACCACGTCTGCCACCGGGATGGGGCGCTGCTGCGCAGCCAGATGCTGCCGCACATAGTCGAGATGGAAGTGCTCCTTACCCGTGCTCTTCGGCGGTGTCAGTGCGTAGTACGGGTCGTCGAGCATCGCGGCGAGCAGCGACTCATCGATGCGGCCGGAGCGGGCGATGCGCGCGTCATCGTCGTAGCCGAGATCGTTGAGCTCTTCGGCGACGATCATCGCATCGATCAGGGCATTGGCGGGGCCGATGTCGTAGGCGCTCAGAGCGGTCGGGCCCACCACGGTCATGTTCGCGATGCCGCCAAGGTTGAGAGCTGCAGACGTGCCCGCGCGCGAGCGCAGCAGCAGATCATCGAGGAACGAGACCAGCGGCGCGCCGTGACCTCCGGCGGTGATGTCGCGCACGCGCACATCCGAGACGACGGGGGCACCGACCCGCTCGGCGATCCAGGCGGGCTGCCCGATCTGCAGCGTGCCGAGCGCGTGCGCGCCCTGCACCCAGTGGTAGACGGTCTGCCCGTGCGAGCACACGGCATCCACCCCACCCGCACTGTCGGCCACCTGAGCGGCGACCTCGGCGAATGCCTGCCCGATGAGCGTGTCGAGCTCGCACACCTCGGCCAAGGTCGTCGATGCGGGGGGCAGCGCGTCGATCAAGCGTGCACGCAACGGCGCGTCGTACGGCACACTCGCAGACGCGATGACCGTGCCGCGCAGATCGACCCTGCCCGTGGCATCCGCACCACTCACCACGAGATCGACGACAGCCGCGTCGATGCCATCGTGTGAGGTGCCCGAGAGCAGTCCCAGAACGCGCATGTCTCTTCTTCCCGTCCGTTCATCCTCTTGGAGGCGCCCGAAGCACCGCGGACGCGAGCGCCCCGCTCACGCAAACAGGATGTGGCAATGCTCCTAACAAACGGTATCAGCGGAGTCGTCAGGCATCCCAACTCCGCGCGGCCGCGTAATGAAGACGTGCCTGTGGCGTCTCTGATTACATGCGCATCTCTGACGAACACGTTGTGCTTGACGCCGTGACGTCGCTGGGCGGATCGGTGCGGCGCCGCGCGCTTGACGCCGCCATCGCTAGCGAGTTGCAGCGTGGCCAACGACTCGGCTCACATCTTCGACGCCACCAGTGGGATCTGTTGAACACACTGGTTGAACGCGAACTGCAGCAGCCCGAGCCAACCACCACGGAGTCGCTGTTGATCGCCGCTGCGCTCTCGGGTCCGCTGCGCGGCGTCCGCTTCGCTCGCAGGCTCGATTGGCTGGAGGGCGCAGGCCTAGCGCGCCGAGAGCGCGGCCGCGTGTACCCTACCGTCGCGGGTGTCGCCGCCGTGCGACCGTTCGCCGCGATGTCGGGGCCGCATCAGCCGGCACTCGCCGTACTGCGTCGGCTGTGCCGCGCCGAACTCGCCGTTTCTCTTGCCGAGGGTGCGGACGCAGAAGCTCAGTCTGCTGCGTAGCCGCCCGGGTTCTGCGACTGCCAGGTCCACGAGTCGCGGCAGGCGTCGGCGAACGAGCGCTTCGCCTTCCACTTCAGGTCACGATTGGCCTTGGACGGATCGGCGACCGCGCGGGCGACGTCGCCCGGCCGCGGGGCGACGACCTGGTACGGGATGTCGCGGCCACTGGCATCAGAGAAGGCACGCACTACGTCGAACACGCTCTGTCCGATACCTGTGCCGAGGTTGTAGGTCTCGACGCCGGGACGCAGGTGGTCGAGGGCGGCGAGGTGCCCATCGGCCAGGTCCATGACGTGAATGTAGTCGCGCACGCCGGTGCCGTCGTGCGTCGGATACTGGTCACCGAAGACGGCGAGGTGCTCGCGTCGCCCGATCGCGACCTGTGCGACGAAGGGCATCAGGTTGTTCGGGATGCCCGCGGGGTCTTCGCCGATGCGTCCCGACGGATGTGCGCCGACCGGGTTGAAGTAGCGCAGCAGCACGGCCTGCAGCTCGGGACGACCGACCTGGATGTCGCGGATGATCTGCTCGTTCATCGCCTTGGTCCACCCGTACGGGTTGGTGATGCCGTGGCCGGCCGGCTGCCCCTCATCGAGGTTCTCGACGCCCTCGGCGGCGGGGGCGTACACGGTGGCCGACGAGCTGAAGACGAGCTTGTTCGCCCCGTGCTCGGCCATGATGTCGAGCAGGTTCAGCGTGGCGGTGAGGTTGGTGCGGTAGTAGCGTGCCGGCTCGGCGACCGACTCGCCGACGGCCTTCAGCCCGGCGAGGTGGATGACGGCGTCGAACGACTGCCCGCGCAGTGCCGCACGCGACGCGGAAAGATCAGCGAGGTCGCACTCGATGAGATCGATCGCACGGTCGGTGAGGTTCTCCACCCGGTCGATCGCGGCACGAGAGCTGTTCGAGTAGTCGTCGACGACGAGCACGTCGTGACCAGCCTCAAGTAGCACAAGAGCGACGTGGGATCCGATGTAGCCGGCGCCACCGGCGAGAAGAATACGCACGGGACGAGCCTACCCACCGGCATGTCGACTCGCTCTGCACAGTGCTCCACCTGGGCCGAGTCGTCCACAGTCATCGAGATTCGCGCGTTGTGCGGCCGACGCTCTCACTAGCCTTGGGTTCGCCTTCGGATCGGGTGAATCCTCAGGCACAATGGAGGTATGTACATGTCCGCCGAAACGATCACGATCCTCATTGGAATCGTATCTCTGTTGCTTGCCCTTGCCGGCGGCTTCGGCTGGATGATTCACTGCATTGACCGCATGGGCACCGAACTCAACGGGCGCATGGACCGCACGGGCGCAGAACTCAACGGGCGCATGGACCGCATGGGTGCCGAACTCAACGGGCGCATGGACCGCATGGGTGCCGAACTCAGCGGACGCATGGACCGCATGAGTGATGAGCTCGTCGAGGTGAAGATCGCGATCGCCCGCGTCGAAGGACCACAGCGACACCTGCTGACCGGCCGCTGAGCGTCAGCGCAGAAACTCGGCGAGTCGGCTCGCGCTGTCTGTGGGCACGAAGCCGGTCGCCTCGATCTTGCGGAGGTCGAGCACGCTGTTGCGCGGTCGGGGCGAGATCGGACCGGTGGCGTCGGCGTAGTACTCGTCGGTGCTGACCGGGCTCACGCGCGCCGGGTCAGCACCGACGAGGTGGTAGACGTCGCGGGCGACGTCGGCCCAGGTCTGTGGTTCGCCGCTGCTCGTGAGGTTGTACGTGCCGTGCGGCGCCGCCGTGCCGAGCAGGTGGCGGATGCCGCGGGCGATGTCGTCGGCGAAGGTGAGTCGCCCGGTCTGGTCGTTCACAACCTTGGGGTCGATGCCGCGTTCGGCCAGTGACGCCATGGTGCGCACGAAGTTGCCGCCATCGCCGATGACCCACGAGGTGCGCACGATGTAGTGCCGGGGTGCGGTGGCTGCCGCGAGGTCGCCGGCAGCCTTGCTCTGTCCGTAGACGCCGAGCGGCGCGAACGCCGCGTCTTCGTCGTACGCGCCTGCGGCGCTGCCGTCGAAGACGTAGTCGCTAGAGATGTGCACGAGGGTGAGCGCGAACTCGGTCGCGATCGCGGCGAGGCGAGCGGATGCTGCCGCATTGATCTGCCAGGCCGCTACGCGCCCCTCAGTTGTCTCGGCGTGGTCGACGGCGGTATAGGCGGCCGCGTTGATGATGGCCCCGTAGTCGCGCCACCGGCGTGCCGTACCGAGCTCGGGTTCGGTGAGGTCCAGCTGCTCACGACCGGCGTACTCGATGTGCGCGGCGTCACCGAACTCTGCACGCAGTGCCCGACCGACCTGGCCGTCGGCGCCGGTGATCAAGATCTTGCGCGGGGTGATCGGGGTGACATCCTGCAGACGCGGGTGGTTCTTGTCTTTGGGAGAGATCTCGACCTGGTCGAGCGGGATCGGCCAGTCGATCGCGGCGGTCTCATCGGCGAGGTTCAGAAAGGCGTAGTCGGTGTTCTCGGCCGACCAGTGATCGTTGACCAGGTACGTGTACGCGGTACCTGGTTCAAGGGTCTGGTAGGCGTTGCCGACTCCACGGGGAACGAAGATCGCCCGTGACGGGTCGAGCTCGGCGGTGAACACGGCACCGAAGGTGGGGCCGTCGCGCAGATCAACCCAGGCGCCGAAGATGCGACCGGTGGCGAGCGAGACGAATTTGTCCCACGGCTCGGCATGGACCCCTCGGGTGGTGCCGACCGCATCGTTGAAAGAGATGTTGTTCTGCACCGGTCCGAAATCAGGCAGCCCCGCCGCGATCATCTTCTCGCGCTGCCAGTTCTCCTTGAACCATCCGCGGGTATCGCCGTGCAGTGGCAGGTCAACCAGCACCAACCCCGGAATCGTCGTCTCAGTGATCACCATCAGCGGCCTACCCCCATCCGGTCGTTGCGCGAGCGCAGCGAGACGAAACGCATCGGCATCACTGACCCCGCTCCGCATAGAACGCCTCGGTCGCGTCTTTCGCCGGCGCCCACCACGCCTCGTTGCTGCGGTACCAGTCGATGGTCGCGGCCAATCCTGCCTCGAAGTCGCCATACTGCGGGGTCCAGCCGAGTTCGTCACGTAGCTTCGAGGCATCGATCGCGTAGCGCAGGTCGTGCCCGGCTCGGTCGGTGACGTGGTCGTACGCGTCGGGACTCTGCCCCATCTGCGTGAGGATCAGCTCGATCACCGACTTGTTGTCTTTCTCACCGTCGGCACCGATCAGGTACGTCTCGCCGATGCGCCCCCGATCAAGCACCGCCAGCACTGCCGAGGAGTGGTCGTCGGCGTGGATCCAGTCGCGTACGTTGTGTCCCGCTCCGTAGAGCTTGGGGCGGATGCCACGGATCACGTTCGTGATCTGGCGGGGGATGAACTTCTCGACGTGCTGATAGGGCCCGTAATTGTTCGAGCAGTTGCTGATCGTCGCACGCACCCCGAACGAACGCACCCACGCCCGCACCAACAAATCCGATGCCGCCTTCGTCGACGAGTACGGCGACGAAGGGTTGTACGGGGTCGTATCGGTGAACCGCTCGGGGTCATCGAGTTCGAGATCGCCATACACTTCATCGGTCGAGATGTGATGGAACCGCACGTCGTGCCGGCGCACCGCTTCGAGCAGCGTGTACGTGCCAACGACATTGGTGTCGAGGAACGGCCGAGGATTGGCCAGCGAGTTGTCGTTGTGCGACTCGGCGGCGTAATGCACGGCAGCATCCGCCCCTGCGACCAACCCGTCCACCAACGCGGCGTCCGCGATGTCGCCGTGTACGAACGCCACACGGTCGTCGGGCAGCCCCGCCAGCGACGCACGGTTTCCCGCATACGTCAGCTTGTCGAGCACCGTGACGTGGTGGTCGGTGTGCGCCACAACGTGGTGCACAAAGTTCGATCCGATGAACCCGGCACCGCCGGTCACGAGCAGTCTCAACGCTCGCCCCTTTCCAACAGCTCCAGCAGATACGTGCCGTACCCCGACTTGACCAGCTTCTCGGCGCGCTCGCGCAACTGGTCATTCGAGAGGAACCCCTGCCGCCACGCAATCTCTTCAGGCGCACCGATCTTCATGCCCGTGCGTCGCTCGATCGTGCGCACATACTCGGCAGCGTCAGTCATCTGATCGAACGTACCGGTATCAAGCCAGGCCGTTCCCCGGGGCAGCACATCGACGTTGAGCTTGCCGCGCCGCAGGTACTCGCGGTTCACGTCCGTGATCTCGTACTCGCCGCGCGCGCTGGGCTTCAGCGACCGGGCGATCTCGACCACATCGTTGTCGTAGAAGTACAGCCCTGGCACGGCGTAGTTGCTCTTGGGCGCGGCCGGCTTCTCTTCCAGCGACACTGCCCGCCCGTGCCGGTCGAATTCGACCACGCCGTACGCCTGCGGTTCGGCGACCCAGTAGGCGAACACGGCGCCGCCGTCGACGTCACGGAACCGACCCAGCTGGGCGCCCAGTCCGGGTCCGTAGAGCAGGTTGTCGCCGAGAACGAGGGCGACCGAATCATCACCGATGAAGTCAGCGCCGATCGTGAAGGCTTGTGCCAGTCCGTCGGGTGAAGGCTGCTGTGCGAACGACAGGCGGATGCCGAACTGCGAGCCGTCGCCGAGCAAGCGTTCGAAGTGCGCGGCGTCATGCGGTGTCGTGATCACCAGGATGTCGTCGATGCCGGCCAGCATCAGCGTCGACAGCGGATAGTAAACCATCGGCTTGTCGTAGACCGGTACCAGCTGTTTCGAGACCCCGAGCGTGACCGGATGCAGGCGGGTCCCAGAGCCGCCGGCGAGAATGATCCCCTTCATGCGTCCATCGTCCCATGGTCGGAGCACCGGCTTGGGCCACGCGCTTCCGGGTGCGCCGCACGTGCCCGGCTTATGCTGAGAGGATGTCTGACGAACCCGCGCCCTCGGCCGCACGCGCGATGACCCGTCGCGAGCGCAAGCGGATGCTCGAGGGCGCGGTGCCCCGCATCCTCACGGTGTGCACGGGCAACATCTGTCGGTCGGCGATCGCAGAGGTCGTGCTGCGTACGAGTCTGCGCGACCTGCCTGTTGCCATCGGGAGCGCCGGCACCGGCGCCCTGGTCGGTCACGGCATGACCCCGCAGGCGATCGATGTGGCGGTGCGCGCCGGCGCCGCGCAGAAAGACGCGCACGACCATCGGGCTCGCTATCTTGTCGAGCCGATGCTGGTGCAGGCCGATCTCGTGCTCGCCATGACCCGCGAGCACCGCGATGTGGCTCTCCAGATGACTCCGGGAAAGCGCCGTCAGGTGTTGCCTGTCCGCGAGCTTGCACGGCTCGCACTCGCTGTCGATGATGAGCGCATCCGAGCCACCGCGGCGCGCGCGGGCAGCGTACCCGCCGATCGCGTAACGGCGGTGGTGTCGATGCTCGCCGACAGCCATCTCATCTCTCCCTCCGAGGCCGACGACGTGATCGACCCGTACCGGCGCTCGGATGCGGTGTACCAGCAGTCGGCAGATGAGCTCTTGCCCGCGCTCGCTCAGGTCGAGCGCGTGATGCGTCTCGCGCTCGCCTGACGCCGCCCGGCTCAATCTGTAGGGCCGCTGTCCGGCGATGACTGATCGTCTCCTGCGCGCTCACAGGGATGGGTATACTCCGTGGTGTAGGCGCCGCCCGTCACCCGGCGGTGGGCGCCGGGGGAGCATGGCTGCTGGGGAGTTTCGCCATGCTGCTCGTCATGCATCAGGATGGGGGCTGTTTGATGTGCATGCGTGCTTCAGGTTGTTCTGCGAGTGAACCATGGTGACTCTTATGTCGTTGATTCGCGCACCGAAGGCCGAGACCTGGCTGCGGGCATACGCTCGACGGCTCACGGCTACCGACACGGTCATCGTGATCGTCGCGGTCTTCTCGGCGCAGTTGCTTCGGTTCGGGCTCGGCAGCAGCGACCTGCTTCTGGCAGACAGTTCTGTCGCAGCGAACGACGTCACCTACACCGTCGTCTCGGTGCTGGTCGTCATCGGCTGGCTGATCGCTCTGACCGTGCATTCCAGCAGGGATCACACCATCATCGGCAATGGCACGTCAGAGTACATCCGCGTCGCCGATGCGAGCCTGCGGTACTTCGGCGTCGTCGCGATCATCGCGTTCCTCTTCAAGATTCAGCTCGCCCGCGGGTACCTGCTTCTGGCGCTGCCGATCGGTGTCGCGCTGTTGCTGCTCAGCCGATGGATGTGGCGCAACTGGCTCGCTGCGCGCCGCACCGAGGGCGGTTTCGTGCGCCGCGCCGTGGTCATCGGAGCGCATGACGCCGCCGAGCATGTGGCAGAGCAGATCGTGCGCGAGACGGGTTCGGGCATCATGCTCATCGGAGCGGTGACCGATGGGGTCGGCGACGAGGAGCTCGTGCCGGGCGTCTCCCGTATCGGCGGGTTCGACGACATCACCGCACAGCTCGACGCTGTGGGGGCAGACACGGTCGTGTACGCCGGTAGCGATGCGATCTCGCCGGCACAGCTGCGCGAGCTGGGTTGGGATCTGGATGCTCGTCGAGTTGACCTGATCGTCGCTCCGAAGCTGACCGACATCGCGGGGCCGCGCATCCACGCACGCCCGGTGGCTGGCCTTCCGCTGATTCACGTCGAGTATCCGTCGTTCACGGGAATGCGGTACGCGACCAAGCGTGCCTTCGACATCCTCGGCAGCGCCGCACTGCTGACACTACTCAGCCCGATTCTTCTGCTGATCGCCGTTCTGGTGCGTAGGGACGGTCACCCGGCGCTCTTCATGCAACGGCGGGTGGGCCTTGACGGCAAAGAGTTCGCGATGATCAAGTTCCGCAGCATGACCGCTGACGCCGAGGATCGGCTGGCCAGCTTGCTGGATCAGAACGAGGGCAACGACGTGCTGTTCAAGATGAAGGACGACCCTCGCATCACCCGCATCGGCAAGACCCTGCGCCGGTACAGCCTCGACGAGCTGCCGCAGCTGTGGAATGTACTGCGTGGCGATATGTCGCTGGTCGGTCCGCGCCCGCCGCTGGCCAAAGAGGTCTCGCGCTACGGTGAATGGATGCAGCGGCGTTTTCTGGTCAAGCCCGGAATCACAGGCCTGTGGCAGGTCAGCGGTCGGAGCGACCTGTCGTGGGAAGAGAGCGTGCGCCTCGACCTCTACTACGTGGAGAACTGGTCGCTGACCACAGACTTCCTGCTGTTGTGGCGCACCGCGCGAGCGGTCGCGAAGGCCGATGGCGCGTACTGAAATGGGGTGCACCGGATGACCGGGGCAATCGTCCACGAGTGGCTCGAACGATTCGGCGGTGCTGAGAACGTCGTCGAGCGGCTGACGGGGCTGTACCCGGATGCCCGAGTGCATGCACTCTGGAATGATGCCCCCGATCGCTTTCCGGCGTCGGGCGTCTCGGAGACGTGGCTGGCGCGCACGCCGTTGCGTCGTCGCAAGGCCCTTGCGCTGCCGCTCGAGCCCGCCACTTGGCGCTTCCTGGGACAGAGCGACGCCGACTGGATCCTCTGCAGCTCGCACTTGTTCGCCCATCACGCCCGGTTCTCGGGGCCGGCGCGACATGCGCCGAAGTTCGTGTATGCGCACACGCCGGCGCGCTACATCTGGAGTCCTGAGCTGGATGCTCGCGGCCGATCGTTGCCGGTGCGGATCGCCGCGCCACCGTTGCGGTCTGTCGATCGTCGTCGAGCAGCCGAATCACACGCGATCGCAGCGAACAGTGCCGCGGTGCGGGATCGTATTCGGCAGCACTGGAGGGTGGATGCCGAGGTGATCCATCCACCCGTCGATGTCGACGCGTTCACGGGTGAGCATGCACTGGACGAACCGGACGCGGCGGTGTTGGCAGCACTGCCTTCGGAGTACCTGTTGGGGGCATCCCGTTTCGTGTCGTACAAGCGGCTCGATCTGGTGATCCGCGCCGGACGGGCAGCGGGCCTACCCGTGGTTCTTGCCGGGGATGGGCCGGAACATGACAACCTCGTTCAGCTTGCGCGTGAGCTCGGTGTCGAGATGCATCTGGTGTCGCGACCGTCGCATGCGCTGCTGGTGGCGTTGTTCCGCCGTAGTGTTGCCTTCGTGTTCCCGGCCATCGAGGACTTCGGCATCATGCCGGTCGAGGCGATGGCCACCGGAACACCGGTGATCGCGCGCGACGTGGGCGGTACGGCCGAGACGGTTCTCGATGGTGTCTCGGGCGCGCTGGTCGGTGACTTTGACGATGCGACCGTGCGTGAAGCAGTCAACCGCGTTCGTGAGCTTGATCCGGCGGCGATTGTCACGCGTGCACGCGAGTTCGACGCCGCGGTCTTCGACCGGCGGATGCGAGAGTGGCTGCCCTCGAGCTGAACGACAAGTCTTCAGCGTGCGGGGCGCTCCCCGTGCAGGCTCTCATAGATGTCGTCGACGAACTCCTGGATCGTCGCGCCGCCTCTGACTGGCCCGCCGGCGAGCATGCCGTCCACGCCGAACAGCACGGCCGACGGCGTCGACGCGTATCCCAGCGATACACCGACGAGTTGCTGGGTGTCGTGCACCGACATCATCGGCCCTGTCTCGGTGATGGGTGTGTCTTCGGGCGCAACCGTGACGATCAGTCGGATGTCCACCTCGGGCAGCAGCTCGCGCCACGCGTGTCGGCTCTCGATGGTGCTGGTGCATGCGCCGCACGTCGCGCTGACGGCCAGCATCAGTAGCGGACGTTGCTGTGAGAGCTCTCGTAGTGTCTGCGTCGATCCGTCGGCAAGGGTGACGGGTATCGCGGGGGTGATCGAGCGCACGTAGTCGAGTTCGTCGTCGGATGCCGGCTGCACGGCCCCTGCGGGAACGCCATCCTTTTTCGTGTCGGGCCACATCACAAGTGCGACGGTAAGAGCAGCCGCGACACCGAGCAGCACCGCCGCCCAGGTGTCAGCCTGCATCGCTGCCAACGGTCCGCCGATGAGGGGAAGGTGCCACGAAGTACCGACGGCGGCCGCGCCGAGCAGTGTCAGCCAGACATTGCGCGCGATGGTGACCGCGGTGATGCGCTTGGTGCTCCCGAAGCACGCGCACGATGCATCGGCTGTTGAGGCCCGCGCACGAATGACCAACACGAGGTACGTGCCCATAAGCGCGGCACCGATGGTCGCCGCGAGCAGTCCGACCCATCCCCCGGTTGTCATCAGGATGAGGCCGAGCGCGAGTTCACCCCACGGATGCAGGCGCACGATCCACTGCCGATGAAACATCTTCGGAACGCCGAGATGCTCGAACTCTTCCAGGCTCGCGGGTGCGCGCCACTTGAGAGCGCCCGAGGCGATCAGAACGGCACCCAGCAGCAACGCAGGTGCCACGAGCATCACGGTGGTCACTTGCCCATGCTAGTCGTCGGCGCCGATGATGACGCCACGCCGCACAAGGTCGTCAAGGAAGGATGTGACGTGCCCGGCGATGTCGTCCGGCCGTTGTCCCGTGGCCGCTGCGACATGAGCGGCGACCTCGGTGTCGGTGGCTCCGACCGGGTCGGTGATCGTCTGCCAGATCAACGCTGAGACCCCGTCGAGCACCATGATCGGCCCGTCGGGCAACGGAGCGATGTAGACGACGTCGTCGGCGTCGATCACGGCACATCTGTCGGCCGGACGCAACCGCCTCATCGTTTGCTCCGCACTCGGCGAACGACCATGCTTGCGGTCTCGGTGACTCCCCGCACGGCTCGCCGGAAGAACTCCGCGATCACCTGGCGCCGGGTCGGCGCATGACCGAGCCGCCGGCTGAGACGGTCGATGTTCACCACCGGCGCCTGCACGGCAACGCGGAGGCGCCCGCGGAGGGTCGATTGCGCGCGGATGCGCGCCCACCACTCGACGACGCGTGGCCCGCCCTGTGAGGTCACCTTCCAGAGCAGATACTCGCGACGATCGCTGTAGAGGTCGAGTTCGCCGGTCGCCACGGCGAAGGCGACGTCGGCGCGCATCACCTCGACGAGACCGATGACCCGCTCGTGCTGCTCGTCATCGAGCTCGTGCCAGAACGGCGGCATTCCCCCGGCGCCGCGCACAGCGTTGAGCACGAGGATCATCGCCTGCGCGTCGATGCTCGGCGCCCAGTACGTTCTGCCCGCGGATGCCTGCGGGCTGCGCTGCGCCCACAGCTGTTCGAACGCCTGCTGATCAGCGAGACCTATGCCGGGAAACCGGCGGTGCATGTCGAAGTAGCCCCAGGTGTCGTGCAGGTAGGTCTGCGCGTGCTCGAACGATGAGCCGAACCGGAACGTACTGTAGACCCGCCATCCGTGAGCGAGCAGCGTCTCATGCATCGCGCGGATCCGGCGCGGGTCAACCAGTGCATCGACGTCGGTACCGTATCGCGGCACCGCGCGCAGGGACGGATCGATCGCGTCGCCCTTGATATGTAGCATCCGGGCTCCCGCTTCCTCAGCCAGCGTCTGCACCGCGGCGCGGGCCAGACGCAGTCGGATGCTGGCGGGCACCGCACCTGTGCGGCTCTCGGCAGCCACCTCCGGCGCGGGTTCGATCACGCCGTCAGCCTAGACGATCACGAGGCACGAGCCGCCACGGACGGAGCATCGGTCGTCTGAAGCGTGGCCAGCGACGCCCCAACCGTGCGCATGCTCGGCGCCGTACTGCGCGCGCCCCGCCCAGTCGCTGCGCGACGGTCTGCGGATGCAAGCGTGATCACGTCGCGGTAGACGCCGGCGTGGATCGCAGCGATCTCGGCATCACCGAGCAGCCCCGGGGTCAGCACCGCGGCGGCGCTCAGTCGCTGTCGCAGCGCGAGGTCGTCGGCGAGACGGCGCAGCGCCTCGGACAGCGCGTCGATGTCGCGCGGCGCGACCCGCAAGCCGTTGCGCTCGTGGCGCACCCATTCGGTCGGCCCACCCTCGTCGGCGACGACGACCGCGGTGCCGGCAGCCAAGCACTGCAACACGTTCTGCCCCATCGGTTCGGCGCGCAACGAGTACTGCACGGCGACGTCCCACGTCGCCAGCAACGGGGCGATGTCGTGCACGTGCCCCAGCAGATTGACCCGATCGGCGATGCCCAACTCCTCGGCGCGCACGCGAAGGTCGTCGGCGAACTCGGCGTGTTCGAATAGTGCGGCACCGGCCAGGTCGAGCTGCGCGTCACCGTCGGGAAACGCCTGCGCGAACGCGTCGAGCAGCGCGACCTGCCCCTTCCACGGGTCGAGGCGCGCGAGCATCCCGATACGCAGCGGTCCTTCGTCGTGAGAGTGGCGGCGCAACCGCCCAAGACCGGACGGACTCGGGATGACCGCGACGACGGCGTCGTCGCGGAGGAACTCGCGCGCCGTCTCGAGGGTGCCGCGCGAGTTCGCGATCACACCGTTGGCGCGCGGAAGCACCAGACGGGTCATGATGCGGTAGCCGACCGAGCCCAGCGCCTCGGGCGCGATGTGATCACGCAGGTGCACGACGAACGGGCGCCGCGTGCCCAGCACCGCGAGCACGCCGTAGGCGGCCGAGCGGGTGGAGTTGGCGACGACGAGGTCGCTGTGCCGAACGGCCGGGTGCCAGCGCGTGATGCCGGCCTGGATCAGCAGTCGCGTGCCGAGTCCGAGTGCGCGCAGCGCGCCGCTACGGCTGGCGCCGGAGAGCTGGCGCACGCCACCGGTCGAGGTGCTGACCCCGACGAAGACGTTCTCTTCTTCTTCGGCCGGGATCAGAAGACTCGACTCCCAGTCGGGCTTCACGTCGAGAAGACGCTTGAGTGCGAGCTCGGCTCCGCCGGCCGCCGTCGTATGCGCGAGGTGCACGATGTGCGGGCTCGCTGAACGCGAACGATACATCCCCAGTTTCCCCAGCAATCCCCAGATCACGGCTCCCACAGCCGTGCTTCCTGTCCCCAAAGCAGTAGTCATCCCCCGACGACTACTGCCGAATGTCTGCGCCCACAGGAAGAAGAGGCGCAGTCTATTGTGGTGCTTAGCCTACAGGGGAGATGGGTTGCGCGTACTGAGAATTTCTCACAGCGCCACGGTGGGGCCGTGGCGCACGCGGGAGCGGGTACTGCTCCGTCGCGGCGAGACCGTGCGCCTGGTCACGGCGCACCGCTGGCATGCCGGTGGGGTGCCGGTGTCGCTCGACGCCGATACCGAGCCGTGGGTGCTGCCGGCGAGCACGTTCGGACGACATCCCGCGCTGTTCCTGTACTCCCCGCTCCCACTATGGCGGGCGCTGGGTGCCGACTGGGATGTGATCGACATCCACGAAGAGCCGTTCGCGCTGGCCACGGCCGAGATCCTGCTGCTGCGATGGCTGCGCCGTCAGCGCGCGCCCTACGTGCTCTACTCGGCGCAGAACATCGCCAAGCGCTACCCGGTGCCGTTCCGGTGGTTCGAGCGGGCCGCGCTGCGCGGCGCGGCGGGACTATCGGTGTGCAACAGCGCGGCCGGTGAGATCTGCGTCGCGAAGGGGTTTCCCGGGGCGCCGACGCTGATCTCACTCGGGGTGGAGGCCTCGACGGATGCTGAGGCGGGCGCTCCTGCGGATGCCGGCGTGGACGCCGATCGCGGGCATCCGCGTGTCGGCGGCCCGGTTGTGGTCGGATTCGTCGGGCGTCTCGTCGAGGAGAAGGGCGTACAGGTGCTGCTCGAGGCGGTGTCCGCGCAGCCGCGGCTGCGGGCGCGTCTGGCCGGTAGCGGGCCGCTGGCCGCCGAGATCACGTCGCGGGCTGAGGCATTGGGCATCACCGACCGCGTCGAGCTCGTCGGCGCCGTCGCCCCCGAGCGGATGGGTGAGTTCTACACGTCGATCGACGTGCTCGCCGTCCCGTCGGTGCCGACCGCGCGCTGGACAGAGCAGTTCGGCCGCGTGGCCGTCGAGGCGATGGCGGCCGGTGTGCCGGTGGTTTCCAGCGACGCGGGTGCCCTGCCCGACGTGGTCGGTGGCGCGGGCCTCGTCGTGCCGCACGGTGACCCGACCGCACTCGCCGGCGCTCTGCTGCGGGCGGCCGGTTCCGAGCGCGACGCATTGCGCGCGGCGGGCTTCGCTCGCGCCGCTGAGTGTTCGTGGGATGCCGTCACCGACCAGTACCAGCGGCTGTACCGCGCGGCGGCCAGAGCGTCGACGGATGCCGGCCACCGCGAACTGCGGATCGTCGTGGTCGCCTACGGCGGGCCCGAGATGCTGCGGCGCGCGCTCGAACCGGTCACCGCACTTCCGGTGACGGTCATCGACAATTCGTCGATGCCCGAGATCCGCGAGCTGTGCGCTGACCTCGGCGTGAGCTACATCGATCCTGGCGCGAACCTCGGCTTCGGTGCGGCCGTGAACCTCGCACTGCGCGAACCGGGCCACGCGGATGCCGACGTGCTGCTGCTGAACCCCGACGCGGTCATCGGCGCCGACGACGTGCGGCTCCTGCACCAGCGGCTGCGCGCGGATCCGACGCTCGCGAGCGTCGGACCGGCGCAGGTCGACGAGAGCGGCAAGTCCGCGCGGGTGCGGTGGCCGTTCCCGTCGCCGTTCGGGTCGTGGGTGGATGCCCTCGGACTCGGGCGGATGCGCTCGGACCGCCACGGATTCGTCATCGGTTCGGTGCTGCTGCTGCGCGCCGAGGCGCTGGCGCAGGTCGGCGGGTTCGACGAACGGTTCTTCCTGTACGCCGAGGAGACCGATTGGGCGTACCGGGCACACCTGCTCGGTTGGCGACACGGTGTCGTCGAGGAGGTGCAGGCGATGCACGTAGGAGCGGGCACGAGCTCGGATCCGCGCCGCCGGGATGCGATGTTCTTCGCCTCGCAGGAGCGTTATCTGCGCAAGCACTTCGGCGCCGGAGGGTGGGCATCCGCTCGCCTGGCCGCGTGGTGGGGGGCATCCGTTCGTGCGCTCGTGTTGCGCGGCGAGCGCGGTGCCGCCGCGCGACGTCGCGCCGCGCTGTACCGCCTCGGCCCGGTGCGCGTCGAGGCGCGCTTCCGAAAGGAGGTGTGATGCACATCGTGCAGATCATCCCCGTGATCGGATCGGGGTCCGGCGTCGCCGGCAGCGCGAATCAACTGGGCGCGCACCTGCGCGAACTCGGGCACACGGTCGAATCGTTCACCGCCGACGACGCGCGCGGGCATGCGCGCAAACGGTTCCGTTCATTGTTCCTGCACCGCCTCTCACGCGTCTGGTACGCCGTCGACTTCTCGATCGCCGGCACGCGCAAGGCCAAGCGATTCCTCGCCGAGCGGCCCGGCGCGGTCTCGATCTGCCACAACGCGGTGATGACCGGCGATCTCTACGTCAACCACGGGGTGGTGATGGCGGCGATGCGCGCCCGCGGCGACACCGTGTGGCGGATGCTGCGCAATCCCCTGCATACCTTCACGTTCGTGCGTGATCGCCTGCGCTACCGAGGGCACGCGCACCGTGGCATCGTCGCGCTGACCGACCGCGAGGTCGACGTGCTGCGCGACGTGTACGGCCGGGTCACGCCCCCGGTGACCGTGATTCCCCATGGCGTCGATCTCGACCGTTTCGCTCCCCCGACGTTCGAGCAGCGGGCGCAGGCGCGCGCCGCGTTGAACCTCGACGACGAGCACCGCGTGGCGCTGTTCATCGGGCACGAGCTCGACCGCAAGGGTGTGCCCATCGCGATCGACGCGCTCGTGCACGCGCCCACCGTGCTGCTGCTGATCGTCGGCGGGTATGCATCGGCCATCGAGCGGATGCGCAAGCGCGCCGAGGCAGCCGGCGTCGCCGATCGAGTGCTGTTCGTAGGGCCGCGATCCGACCTGCCGGCCTACTTCGCGGCATCCGACATGTTCGTCTTCCCGAGCGTCTACGAGTCGTACGGTTTGGTGATCACCGAGGCACTCGCCAGCGGTGTGCCGGTGATCTCGGCGCCGGTGGGATGCGCGCCCGATGTGATCGCGGACGGCGAGAACGGCTACCTGGTCGAGCGCTCGGCAGCGGCCTTCGCCGACGCCATGGAGCGCCTCGCCGCGACGGACGTCGCGGACTGGCACGAGGCCTGCCGGGCGAGCGTCGAGCACCTGTCGTGGCGGGCCACGGCCGAGCAGTACGTCACGCTACTCGAACGTGTGGCGCCCGAGCGTGCCGGGCGGGCGGCCTCATGACGCCTCTGCGGATTCTGCACGTGATCGTCTCGGACCGGTTCGCAGGGGTCGAGCAGTTCGTACGTCGCCTGGCGATCGTGCAGGCCGCCGACGGGCACGAGGTGTTCGTCGCCGGTGGTGCGCCCGATGCGCTGGCCGGCCCCCTGCGCGTCGCGGGCGTACGGTTCGTGCCGGTGACGAGCATCCGCGCGGCGGTGAAAGCGATCCGCTCGATCGATGTCGACGTCGTCAACTCGCATATGACCGCCGCCGACATCGCCGCGGCGACAAGTCGCCTCTGTGGTCCGCGACAGGCTGCGTTGGTGTCGACGCGGCACTTTGCACTGCGTCGCGGAACCCGCGGACCGGGGCTGCCGTATCGCGTGGTGGAGCGGATGCTGGATGCCGAGATCGCGATCAGCCGCGCCGTCGCCGACTCGATCCACGTGCCGTCGACAGTCGTGCACTCCGGGGTGGATCCGGTAGAGCTCTCCGGCCTCGAACGCACACGGACGGTGCTGATGGCGCAGCGACTGCAGCCCGAGAAGCAGACCGCGCTGGGCATCCGAGCGTTCGCGGCGTCGGGGATTGCCGCCGATGGGTGGACGTTGCAGATCGCGGGTATCGGGGCGCAGGAGGCCGAGTTGCGCGCGCTCGTCGCCGAGCTGGACCTTGCGGATGCCGTCGAGTTTCTCGGCTTTCGAGACGATCTGCCGCACCTGATGCAGACGTCGGGAATGCTCGTGGCGACGACGCCGAACGAGGGACTCGGGCTGACCGTCATCGAGGCGATGGCGTCGGGACTACCGGTTGTCGCGAGCGCGGCGGGAGGGCACCTCGACACGATCGGAGGCGTCGACGGTGGCGCGCTGTTCGCTGCCGCAGACGTCGACTCTGCGGCGACGCGGTTGCGGGAACTGGCATCAGACGCGCAGCGGCGCGAGGCACTGGGCGCCACACAACGGGACGTGCAACGCAGCAGATTCACGCTGCGTGCGCAAGCCGATCAGACCGAGGCGGTCTACCGCGCCGCGATCGCGGGAGAACGTCGATGACCGATCTTGTCGTGGTGTCGCTCGAAGCGTGGGACGACGTCTGGCGGCGCAACCAGTACCTGGTGTCGGGGCTGCTCGCGCGTGACCCCGAGCTGCGCGTGCTGTTCGTCGAGCCACCGGATGACCCGCTGCACGCCCTGCGCGGCGGGTCACGCCCCTCGTTCGGGCACGCACCGCGTGAGGTGGCGGATCGGCTGTGGACGTTCCGACCGGTCAAGCCCCTGCCCCGACGGGTGGATCGTGGGGCGGATGCCCGGATCGCTCGGGCCGTGATGCGTTCGGCGCAGCGACTCGGTATGAGTCAGCCGCTGCTGTGGATCAACGATCCGGGTGCTGCCGCCGTCGCGCAGCTGACCGGCTGGCCGACGCTGTACGACATGACTGACGACTGGGTGGTCGCCGATCGTCCGGAAGCCGAGCGCGCGCGGTTGGTCGGTGGCGAGGAGTGGTTGTTGCAGCACTCGGCGAGCGTGGTTGCCTGCTCGCCGGAGTTGGTGCGCCGTAAGAGCGGCCAGCGTGATGACATCGTGCTGGTGCGCAACGCGGTCGATGTGGCGCGCTACCGGGTACCGATGGAGCGACCGGCTGATCTGCCTGCAGGACGCACCGCGGTATACGTCGGGACTCTGCACCGCGACCGGCTGGATGTGGAGCTGTGCGTCGAGACCGCCCGGGCGCTGAGCGCGGAGGGCACGTTGGTGCTCGTCGGGCCGAACGCCCTGGGCGTCGAAGACACCGCAGCGATGCAGAGGAACGGCGTCGTGGTGCTCGGGGCCAAGCCTCGTGATGCGGTGCCGGCGTATCTGCAGCACGCCGACGTGCTCGTCGTTCCGCACGTGGTGACCGACTTCACCGAGAGCCTCGACCCGATCAAGCTCTACGAGTATCAGGCCGTCGGCAAGCCGGTCGTGTCGACACCGGTCGCGGGATTCCGCGACGAACCGGGCGTGGTCGTGGGAGCGGAGGCGGAGTTCGTCGACGCGGTGAGTCGCGCTCTCCGTGCCCCCCACGCATCCTCCCGGCGTGAGGAAGTGGCTCCGCCCGACTGGCAGGATCGCGCATCACAGATGCGGGCCGCGCTCTTGGGTCAGCGCTGAAAGCACGAGAAGGCGCCGTCGCTCCTAGAGCGATGACGCCTTCTCGGCATGACTTCGTCGTCGTGTGCCTGTTAGAGCGGCACATCCACCTGGTACGGGAAGACCTGCAGCAGGCATCCTGCGCCGTGGCCGGTGGTCGGCGGGAGATCGTTGAATGCTGTGGAGGTGCTGTCAGACATGCCGTTCAACGTGTAGAAGAGCGTCGCCGTACCGTTCGCGCTGTCGGCGAACGTTCCCGCACGCACTGTGATCGTCCGCTGAGTGAACGGCGGCACCGTGGTGCTGGTCGGGTCGACCGGAGTCTTGTTCACGCCGTTGACGGTGAATGAGTCGAAGTAGACCGTCACCGAGCTGTTGTTGTCGTTCGTGATGACCACTTGGAAGCGGTAGAACTTCGGGTTGCCCGGCTCTTTGCACCCGACACCGGTCAGCGTCACCGGCACTTCGGATGCTGCCGCGACTGGCACGGTCGACGCAACGGCAACTGCCGGAACGGCCCAGGCCATCGCCTTGGTGACGGTGCGGCGGCTGACGCCGCCCTGTTCGGTTTCAGACATGTGATGCCCCCAGTGTCATGCATCCCGCTCTTTGCCCCAGTGCGTGATGCAGAATCCCATGACGCGTCCGCGCCAACGCGACAATGCTAGCGTATGGCAAGGCTCGCGGAAACCCCGTGATGCCGCGAAATGTAGGGGTTCCGGGATGGCTGACACTGAGAAGAGCCCGGGCGTGGTTCCGCAAATGCTGTCGTTGCTCAGAGTCACCGGCGCCAAGCCATCGCGGTGGATCGTCACCACGGTGATCGCCTCGGTCATTCTGGCGGGCCTTGATCTTGTCGGCGTCGCGGCCATGATCCCGCTCATGCAGCTCGTCACCTCGTCGGGTCCGCTGGAGGGCGTGAATCGGGTCATCGCCGATCTGCTCGGCACAACCGACCTGCAGGTCCTCATTCCCGTCGTCGCGGGTGGTGTCGCCTCGGCTTTCGTCGTCAAGAGCGCAGGTTCATTGCTCTTCCGCTGGTGGCTGCTGGGGCGCACGACGCGCCTGTCGGCACTCGCTTCGGTCGAACTGATGCGCCGGTACGTGCTCGCCCCCTACGGCCAGCATCGCCAGCGCAGCCTGAGCACGGTGTACCGCAACATCAACGACGCGACCAACCAGTCGGCCAGTGTGCTGCTGGCCGGGCTGACGCTGTTCACAGACACGCTGGTGCTCGCCGCGATCGTCGCGGTGCTCCTGGTCACCTCACCCGGTGTCACCGTGTTCGCGGTCGCGCTCTTCGGTCTCTTGGTGTTCGGCGTGCAACACGTGCTGCGCCGACGCCAGCTGCGTATTGGCGAGAACCTGGCCGAGGCGGGCCTGCGTGCCTGGCAGTCTCTGATGCCCGGCCTCGACGGCTTCCGCGAGACGCGCCTGACGGGTAGCGCCGATCGGTTCATCGACGGCTACCGCCGCGCCAAGCTCGATGGCGCGCATCAATCGAGACTCATGGCCGTGCTCGCAGATATTCCCCGCTATCTGCTCGAGGTCAGCTTCATCGTTGCCATCGTCGGTATCGCTGCCCTGTTGTATGCCACTGGGCAGGCCGACCAGGTGCTGCCGATTCTCGGTCTCTTCGCCGCGGCATCCATGCGTGCGCTGCCGACGCTGAACCGCATCACCGCGAACGTCGGCACCATGCGCGCCGGCCGCGCCGGGCTCCGTATCTTCACCGAGGCTCTTGACGAGCTCGAGACCGATGGCATCCACGACGCGCGCGCAACGGCCGGCGAACCCTACCACGGCGACATCGAGCTCGACCAGGTGACGTTCCAGTACGCCGATGCGGATCGCCCGGTGCTCGAGGGGCTGTCGCTGTGCATCCCGGCGAACGAGACGACGGCATTCGTAGGTTCGAGCGGCGCCGGCAAGAGCACCCTGCTCGACCTCGTCCTCGGGCTGCTCTCCCCCACCTCGGGAACCATCTCGTGCGGCGGGCGCCCGATCGACGAAGACCTCGCCACCTGGTACTCAGGACTCGGTGTCGTGCCGCAAGAGGTGTTCCTCGCGAATGACACGGTGGCGGCCAACATCGCCTTCGGCGTCGCACCGAAGGACCTCGACCTGGATCGGATGCGAGAGGTGGCGTCGGTCGCGCAGCTCGATGCGCTCATCGCCGATCTGCCACAGGGCTTCGACACGATGGTCGGTGATCGCGGAGTGCGTCTGTCGGGCGGGCAGCGTCAGCGCATCGGTCTGGCACGGGCACTGTACCGCCGCCCTCGGGTGCTGGTGCTCGATGAGGCGACGAGCGCACTCGACAACGCGACCGAGCACGAGATCGCGGCGACCCTCGACCGCCTGCGTGGAAGCATGACGGTACTGATCGTTGCGCACCGTCTCTCGACGGTCCGCGACGCCGACACCCTCATCTTCTTGGAGTCGGGTCGCATCGCTACGCGCGGAACGTTCGACGAGGTGCGCCAGGCGAACGAGGAGTTCGCACGGCTCGTGGAGCTGGGAAAGCTCGAGTAACCGAGCGATGGCTCAGTGGAAGCCTTCGAGAGCCGTCCAGTTCGGGTCGAGCTGATGGGCGTCGGTACCGTGTGACATTCGCGCGTGAAAGCGCGGCATCACGATCTGTACGTCAGAGTGCAGCGCATCCGCGATGTACGCTCCCCAGTACGAGAAGGTCGAGTTGGCGCCGATGAGCCGCCGCGCGCTGGCGAGTGCGAGCAGGTTCTGCAGTGGGTCGGGGACGGCGTACTCGACGTCGCCGAAGCGTGAGCGTAGCTTGTCGCCCAGGTGACTCCGACACCATTCCGCGTCATCAGAGACGACAAAGACACCAGTGTCATCGGAGAAGTGCGCGAGCGCAGCGGATGTGTACGCCACAACGTCGAAACCGTGCTTCGCCTCGAACTCAGTCGCGTAGAAATCACCTCGTCGGATGTTGACCACCAGGCGCTCGTCGACGGCGCCAGCTGCGCGCTCCGCGAAGACATCCTGAATGAACGCGCCCAACTCCAGGCGATCGAAGTCCACACCAAAGCGCTGGTAGAGCCAGGCCGGGTCCCATTCACGTCGGTCCGAGAAGCGGACGTCCACCGGAGCGACGGTGAGCTCGCGCAGCGTGGGAAACTCCTCTAGCCACGGCGCCATCGCGCGCGACTCGACCGCGCTGACGTGTTCGCCCTGTGTGGTTCTGCGATGAGCCTGGAGCCACACATACAACAGGTTCCCCAACCGGAGCCCGGCCGATGGGGTGCGCAAGACGACACGGTCGCCCCAGCGCAGCGTGTCCAGGGCTGCCGCCGCTCGACTGTGGGCCTCGTCGACGGTACGGCGCGCGACTCGCTTGGCACCCCGAATCACTCTGCCCATCGCTACGACTGCTCTTCCGTCGCATCGGGGAACGCGATGACAATGGGCGCGCCGCCGGGCGGTTCGGGAACGCGTGAAAGCCGATAGCGACCGTCGTCCCTGCGCCGTAAGGGAGTCGTCAGCGCGGTGATCATCGGATGCCTGGTGCGCCACACCCACCGGCGGTAGACCTTTGGCGGACGCATGACGCGAGTGTGCCCGGACCAGGCGAACTTGCGGCGGATCGCTTCGGGGTCGCGAACCCACGAGAAGTGCAGCACTGCACTGGCCCGCGGAACGACAGCATGCACGACTGCGTCACTCGACCGCCACGGATCGGTGTTCCTCTCGGCGAAGTCGACGCGGAACAACCGCACGTTCGCTTGGCGGGCATGATTCAACACAGTTCCCGCGCGCACGGCGAGCGGCCCTGGGAACGACGCTGCGACCTGCCAGTATCGTCGGGTCACCTCCAGGTAGCGCCCGGGACCAGTGCGCGTGTAGAGCCAGCGTGCGGGGTAATCCAAGCCGGCCGCGCCCGCTTGCTCTGCCCGCGCGAGCATGTCGAAGAACGTGCGTGGGTCGAGCATCACCTCGTCGGTGTCGAGCTGCAGCACCCAGTCGGCTCCTTCTGAGGCAATATCGAGCGCGGCTTGGCGTTGGAACGTGTCGTTGTCCAGCGGGTGGTGCTCCAGCCGCGCAAAGTCGCCGGGGGCGCGCACGCACTTTGCGTCAACGTCGAGTTCCTCGATGATGCGTAGGCACTGATCGATGGGTAGCGGGGTCCCCGTCCACGACGTTGCGTTGCGATCGTACGAGAGAACGATCCGATCGACGTACGGGTAGTAAGCCGAGATGCTCTCGCGAAGATAGCTCGGGTCAGCCAACAGAACGTAGGCGTTGATCCGACGAGCCCGGGCGGTCACGCGCGCCACTCCGCCGAGTACGCCGCGGCACGGTCCCGTGGCCTGATGGCAGCGGCAAGGCCGACGATCATTCCTGCCAGATCGACGATTCCCCGAACGATCCCCCCGGCGAGCGCGCGCACCCGGGGGCGTCCATCACGTCCGCACAGCGCGACCGTCGCACCTTCGGCAACCTGGGCGCCAGCCTGCCGAACGGTACGGGCGAGGGAGCGCGCCAGATGGGGGTCGGTCCATCCGAGCGTCGTGGCGATCAAGACGACCTGGTTTCGCGAACCGTAGAACCGGTAGCGCATGTCGAAGCGACGCCCCTTCGCGTACTCGCCCGCCACGTGCAGAACCACCGCTCGCGGGGCGAACAACAGTCGAAAACCTGCCTTCTTGATACGCAACGCCACGTCTGTCTCCTCTCGAAGACACGTACCCGGGTAGTAGTCGCGGATGCCACCCACCGCACGCAACGCGTCGGCGCGCACCGCCATGCTCGCCCCGAGCATGTGGTCGATCGGCGCGACGTGCCCCGGGTCTGCAGCGAAGTTGCCCGTGAGCTGCCCGTCGCGCAGTAGCCGCCCGATGCGGTCACGACCTTGATCCTCTTCGCCAGCCTGGCCATTGCGCGCCCGGCCTCCGACGCCGCCTACGAGTGGGTTCTCGAAGGGGATGAGCATCTGCCCGAGCCACTCCGCTTCGGCATACGCATCATCGTCGATGAAGACGATGACGTCTTCACTCGCCCCCTGCACTCCAATCGCACGCGAAGTCGCCGTCGTCCCGACCCCCAGGTCATTGCGTCGATACTCCACGTCGCGAAAACTCTCGACGACCTTCCGGGTGAGCTCGTCCGGCGACGCATCGACCACGACCACTCGCCGAGGCCTCACTGTCTGCTCCCGGAGATGCTCCAGGCACTTTCGCACGTGATCGGGGCGACGGTACGTCGCCACCACAACGACTGCGCTGCGTTCGTTCACCAGATCCCCATCTTCGCTCGCGTGTGCGGGCTCCCCTCGACCACGATAGGCGAATGGACGCGGTACATGCGTGCGGTTCGGAGGCATACTTGGGCCATGAGTGAGCGCCAGCCTCAGATCACGATCGGCATGCCAACGATCGTCACGCTCGGCGACCGCACACGATGGTCGGTGCCGGTCTCCGGCGAGGGGCTCCCAGAAGTCCTCTGGTACTCCATACCCACCAGGTACGCGGACATGCTCTGCGATCGAGCCGACGCAGCCGTGATCGCGCTCATGATCCCGTCGATGCATTTGCGCGCGCCGATCACCGTCGAGGGAGTCGTCACCGACGAGTTGGTCGCCGCATTCAGCGAGATCCAGGCGCTGTACGCCGAGAACGGTCGAGGAGCGCCGCAACCCCTCACCACGTCGCGAACGTCTCCGGCACGCCCACGCGCCGAAGGCGTCGCCACCGGCTACTCCGGCGGCGTCGATTCGTTTGCGGTCCTGGCGACTCATCACTACGCCGAGCGCGTGCCCGAGACCCAACGCGTAACCCACTTGTTGTTCAACAACGTCGGGTCACACGGTTGGGGCCCTGAAGCCGATGCGCTCGCCAGGGAGCGTCTGGCCAGGCTCTCGCCTTCCGTCCACCGCATCGGGTTACCGCTGATCGACATCGACTCGAACCTCGATGCGTTCTACGCGCCCCCGCTGTGGTTCTTCCTGACTCACACTCCACGCAACGTTTCCGTCGCGTATCTGCTCAGCCGTGGCATCGGTACGTGGTTGTACGCCTCAGCGTTTGATTACCGAGCCATCGCGGTCCAGCCTGGTGCGGCAGCCCTCGTGGATCCCATCGCGCTGGGCTTGTTCAGCACGACGATGTTGACGACGCGTGATTCCGGTGGCGCGCTGCGTCGCGTGGACAAGACCGCGATGGTCGCAGACATTCCCCTGTCGTGGGAGTATCTCGACGTTTGCAGCAACATCGAGACGGCCAGCGCGCAACAGTGTTCGGACTGCAAGAAGTGCAGGCGAACGCTCCTGGCTCTCGAAGTCCTCGGTGTGTCCGACCGGTACCGCAGCATCTTCGACCTCAACCATTGGGCGACGATCCGTGAGGCCTACCTGTGGGAGGTCTTGACAGACCGCGACGACCTACTCATGGCTGAGTTGCGCGAACTCATCACGCAACGTGGCTATCGCGTGCCGCGTCGCGTGATCATCCATGCTGTGCCCGCCGGTTGGCGCCGTATCCACGCCTTCTCCGGCAGGGTACAGCGGGCCGTTGTGCGCCGCTACCGACGCGTGATTCGACGATAGGCACGACCACCGCGACGCTTAACGCGCAGAACTTGCCGTTCGAGTGCCTCAGCGGCGATCTCTCGCGCGGCATATCTTCTCGCCGATGGCGAGACTTCGTAGCCGACCTCGTCCATCAGCTCCTGCAGTTCACGGACGAGAGCCGGCCCTTTGACGAGGCTCGCGCGCGCCAAGTAGCGCTCTCGGTCCGCACGCCAGCGGTTGAGGTCGAACTGCGACTCGAACCTGTCCACGGCCCCGTGCAGATCAAGCGCGGCGAGTGTCAGCCGGCACTTCCAGCACTGGGCGCAGTTGGTCTTTGCGCCGGGTTCGACCTCGATGCACACATCAAGCGAGGTCCATGCATCAGGCAGGTCCGCGACAACGCGAGCCTTGTCGATGCGTCGCATGCGTGACGAGGCAACGCGCAATGAGAGTGACGTGGTCGACATCAGCGGGAAGGCAATCGGATCGACGAATGCCGAGTTGTACGCGTTGGGGGTTACGCCCACTCGGCGGTACTCGACGCTCGACGCGAAGTACCATGACCGCAGCCCCGCGCTGAGCACGTGCGCCACAGAGGCATTCGCCGGTGAGCTGAGCGGCTCGTACGACACCCCGGGCGCAGGGATCTCGTCAAGATTGGAGTTGACGGGGATCATCGGGAGCCCCAGCGCGTCGGCGACCGGGACCACCCTGCGCAGACGCGTGCGCCACAGCTGTTCTCGCCCGTGCACGTGAGAGCCGACGTTGTTGAACAAGAGATGGGTCAGCCGGAGCTGCGGAGGGATATCTGACGCATAGTGGTGTTCTGCCATCAGCGCGTACGAGTCAATTCCCGCAGAGAATCCGGCCGCCACGCTTGTCCCGGACGCGTCAGCAGGCGCGGTGTCGTGGAAGTCGACCGACACCGGCGCTCGGCCACCGCTCGCTGAGTAGAGAGCGCGCAAGTCACTGTGCGCGAAAGCCAACTCATCAGTTACTGTGCCTTCGAAGGTGAGCGGTGCACGAAGCCGCATCGAGGGAATGGTGAGCGCGATCAAGGCAGGGTCAACGCGTTCGGTGAGCATGTCGGCGTACGCAGCCGGCACCTCGTACCAGATCTCTTCTGGCATCCCCTTCGGTCCCACGACGGGCACTGACCATCGCGCGGTGCCGTCGCTGGTCGTGACCTTTGGTCTCCCAACAGCGATTGTGTGTTCCCCAGACCCCATGTCGTCAGTCTAGGAGTCGCGTCGTTCGTCCATGATGGAACGGGGCGAGAACACTCGGGGGTCAATATGTCACAGCCACGGCTCAGCATCGCGCGCATCGCGACAGACACACCGATGGGTGCGCAAGCCTACGAGGCGCAGGTGATCGCGCGCGCGGCGGATGCGATGGGACCGGCGTGGTCGATGCGTGAGCTGGTGTTCCGGTCGATGCGCTCTCCCTTACCCGGGAATCGGCGTCTGCCCATGGGACGGGTGGCGAAGGCACCGGCATCCGTCCGCCGTGAACTGGGCCGCACGTTGTTCCGCGGCGACGCGGTGTCGCACCGCACCTCGCTCGAGCTGCCGCCGTCACCGCACGCCGACGTGATCACGCTGCACGATGTGGTCGCGTGGCGCTTCGCCGACGAGTCAGCGCCCGTACCCGCCGCGGCAGAAGAGGCGCGGCGGGCGGCCGCAGTCATCTGCGTATCGGAGTTCACGGCCACCGAAGCCGTCGAGTTCTTGGGCGTGCGAGACCCGCATGTCGTTCCGAATGGTGTCGATCCGCGCTATTTCACCGCGACACCACTCGATGCCGCGGATCGCGCACGGCTCGGCCTCGAAGGACCCTACGTGTTGCACGCTGGAGGGGCCGCTACCCGCAAGAATCTCGCGGCACTCGCCGAGGCCTGGCCACGGGTGCACCGGGAACGCCCCGGGTGGACGCTCGCCCTCGCCGGCCCGGCCCACCCCCGCCGTACGCAGCTGTTCGACGGCATGCCGGGCACCACCCTGCTGGGGCGGCTCCCCGATGAGCTGATGCCGGGCGTCGTGGCGTCAGCGGCGGCGGTCGTCGTCCCGTCGCTCTACGAAGGATTCGGGTTGCCGGCGCTCGAGGCCATGGCCGCGGGCGTGCCGGTGGTCGCAGCGGACACCAGCAGCCTTCCCGAAGTCGTCGGCAAGGCGGGCCTTCTCGTAGCCCCGACCGCTGAGGGTCTGGCCGACGGCCTGCTGCAGGTGACGTCGGCGGATGCCGCAGTCTCTGCACTCATCGACGCGGGGCGCTCTCGCGCCGCCGAGTTCACTTGGGAGCGCTCAGCCGCGGGCCACGCCGAGGTCTGGCGTTCGCTCGCTTGACGCCTATACGCCGAGCACTCCGAGCGGAAAGCGGCGGCCGGCGTGTGTCAGGCCGTCGAGCGACGCCTCCAGTCCCCGCGACAACTCGGCCACCCGTGACGCATCGGCCGCCCATGCAAACCGCTGCACGTCGTCCAGCGTGCGAAGGTCGTCGAAGTCGACGTAGCGGGTGCGTCCGGGAGTGACGGCTGCCTCGTAGTCGTGGAACTTGAAGGTGCCGCCGGTGAGCGCCGGTTCGAGAGCGGTCCACACCGCGGGGATGCCGTACGCGTCGGCGGTGATCAGCCCGTGCAACGACGTGGTGAGCACGGTCTCGCACATGGCGATCTCGCGCACAGTCGGCGCCGCCTCGCGGTGCACGTTCACATCGCGCACGCGCCCCGGTTCGCTCTTCAACAACGCGGCCAGACCGGCGTGAGAGCGGTGATGTCCGTGCGGCACCGCTGCGATGGCGGCGCGGCGCGCGGGTCGGGCGACGTGACGGGAGACCAGTAGACCCGGGTCACCGTATGCCACCCCCGACACATCGATACGTTCCGCGGTCAGGGGGCCGCGCAAGGCAAGCGCCTGCACGTGGGGCATCCGCCGTTCGACGTCGGTCATCAGGCCCGTGCCCCAGACGGCGCCGTCGTAGTCTTCCGCACAGAACTCCAGCAAGCTGCCGACGCCGATCAAGCGCGCATGGCGCGGCTCACGGTACAGCGGCACGATCCCGTACTTCGGCAGCAGCCACGGCGTGAGGGCGTCTCCGAAGTTCGGGTGGCCATCCCACCAGTACGCCGGCACGACCGGCGCACCCCAGGCGCGGGGTTGCAGCGCCGCTGTCCCCAGCCGACGCACCTGGCGTATGCGTCGTCGCACTGCACCTTCGTATCTCATCGAGAGGGCTCCGTTGGCAGTTGGTCGTACAACCGCAGGTACTGCGCAACGACAGCCGGCCAGGTGAAGTCGCGCACCCGCGCCGGCCCGTTCGCCCGCAGTCGGTCGGCGAGCTTCGGATCGTTCCCCACCTGTGCGAGCGCTTCGCTCAACGCGTCGACGTCGGTCGGGTCGACGAGAACGCCGTCCTCACCGTCAGTCACGAACTCGGCAGCGCCGCCCCGACTGGTCATCACCAGCGGAGCCCCCGCACGCCAGGCCTCTAGTGCAACGATGCCGAAGGCTTCGGAACGCGAAGGAACGACCACAGCGCGAGCGCCACGCATGTAGCCATCGACCTGATCGGCTGAGAGCCGACCTGTGAACGACACCCGCTCGGCGACTCCCGCCGCCTCGGCCTGCCGCTGCAGCGCGCCGCGTTCAGGGCCGTCACCACCGATGATGAGCCGAGCGGCCTCATCACCCAGCCGCGCGAACGCGTCGATGAGTAGATCGAAGCCCTTGGGGTGTCCCAGGCGTCCAACCGCGAAGAAGTAGTCACCCGTCTTCGGCACTTGCGCCGATTGGACGTCGAGATCCACTCCGTTCGGCACGACGATGCCGGTATGCAAGCCGTACTCGGATCGCAGGTCGTTGAGCACGTAGCGGCTCGGTGCTGTAACCGCGCATGCCGAGGTGATGGCACGGCGCAGCCGCGCACGCAATAGCGCCGACCGCGCGTACACGCCGTTGTCGTCCCCCATCGTCTCGCCATGCGAGGTGACGATCAGCGGGGTGCGGTGCTGACGGTGAAGCGCCTCTGCATAGATGCCATTCGGGCCGAAGCAGTGCACGTGGAGTACGTCCGGACGCAGGCGCCGGTGCGCGCGTCGCCAGGCGCGCCAGGCGGATGGCCAACGCCACGCGAAACCAACCATCGCAGAGAGTGAACGTGCCGGCAACGGTGTGGGCAGGTAGCGAACTGCGATCTCGGCACCGTCTGCGGCGAGGAACGGATGCTCGGGAACTACGCCGCGGTCGACGGTCCAGACCTCGACCACGTGGCCGCTCGCCGTCAGCTCACGGGCGACCTGAGCCACGTGCTCTTCCACACCCCCGATGTGCGGTGCGAACGACGATGTGATCAGCGCAACGCGATACGCGGCTATGTCAGCCATTCTTCGAGCTGCGCTGCTTGCGGCGCGCAGGTGTCTCGACCGTGGCGCCCTTGAGCAGCTCGTCGAACCCCTCGTCCGTCGCATCGTTGTCATCGGTGATCGTGGCTAGCGGATTGTCTGCGGTGGCATCAGCCCGCCGAGGGCCTTCCTGTGCCTGTTCCGTGTCGTCCGCCTTCGTGGAGCGCAACCGGCTCTTCTTCTTCTCATGAGCAGGTGCGTACTCGTACGTGTAGACCGACGATTCCGCCCCGGTCAACGGCGCACGGTTCAAGACCAAGCCAAGAAGTCGACCGTGCACCTTTGTCAGGGCATCCTGCGCCTTCTCAACCAAGTCGTACGTCGTCTTTCCGACCGAGACCACGAGCAGCACGCCGTCCGCCTGGTGCGCGAGCACAGCGCCGTCCGTGACGGCAAGCAATGGCGGCGCATCGACAATGACCGTCGCATGCTCAGCAAGCTCATCAAGCGTCGCCTTCATCTTCGCTGAACCGAGCACCTCGCTCGGGTTCGGTGGGATAGTTCCGGCGACCAAGACAGTCAGGTTCGGCATCTGCGGCGAGCTCTGCAGCACATCGACGAGGTTCGCCCGTCCTGCGAGAACATCCGTAAGCCCAGACGTCGCCGAGACGCCGGTCGTCTTGGCGACCGTCGGTCGTCGCAAGTCACCATCGACGAGCACCACCGGCACGCCGTTGGCGGCAAGTGTGGCTGCGAGGTTCGCCGACACGGTCGACTTGCCCTCGCCGGGCAGCGCGCTGCTCACCACGATGATGCGCGGCGGGTTGTCAACGTTCATGAACTGCAGGTTTGTGCGCAGTACCCGCAGCGCCTCGCGCATCGCGTAGCTCGACTTCGTGCCCGACTGGTCTCCCGCCAGCAGACGCTGGCCGTCCTGCACTTCACCGGCGGCGGGCAAGGTTCCGACGACAGCGAGCCCCAGCCGCGCTTCAACGTCATCGCGGGCACGCACGCGGCGATCCGACACCGCACGCACGAGAGCGAACGCAATCCCCATGCCGAGACCGAGGACGCCGCCGACGATCAGAGCCATGCGCTCATCCGGAAACGATGGCGCCGATGGCAGCGCCGCCGACTCCGCCAGCTCGACCGTGATCAGCGCTGAGCCCAGCTCTTCGACGCCCTCACGCTCATCAATCGTCGCTGCGAGCCCGATGACCCAGGCCTCAGCAAGGTCGCGCGCGCCCTCTGCAGTCGGGCCTTCGGCGGTGATCTTGATGATTGGCGTTCCGTCAGGGTTGTCGACGGTGATGCGGCGCACGAGTTGCTCGGGCGCCACGTCGAGACCCAGCGCGTCAGCGGCCTTCTCTGCGACATTGCGCCAGGTCGCCATCTCGACGAACGTCGGCACGCGCGACTTCGCGATCGAGTCGTTCGCCCCCGGGATGAGTTGCATCTCGGGATCAGGCTCGGTGGCGACCGTCACCACACCGCTCGCATCTGCCTGATAGACCGGTGTCTGCAGCACTGCCCAGCCGTACCCTGCCGCCAGTCCGAGTACCGTCATCAGCACGATGCCGAACCAGTGTCGCTTCAGCGCGTTCGCATAGTCGCGGAGTTCCATGCCACCCCCATCTTCCCCTGGTTGTCGATCATAGAAGACTGCGTACGACTGGCGCCGAGCGGTTGCTCTTGACCGTCCGGATGCTGTTCGCGCCACCACACCTGGGCGCCCAGGCAGATACCGGCGATCAGGAACGGGATCGACACCTGCGCGGCAACCCAGAACAGGTCGAACTGAGCGGTCACCAGACGTGAGATCACGGCGGCGAAGGCGAGGGCTCCAAAGGCGGGATGCTTGGTCCAGAACTTCCACAGCACAATCAGGAACCCGAGCCACATCACACCGAAACCTGCCAGGCCGACGAGCCCTGCCGAGGCGACGACTTCGAGTTCCGCCTGCGGCGGCTGGAAGTTCGCCGTTGGATGCACGTACCAATACCGCAGTCCATGGCCGAAGATCGGCTCGTGCTTCCAGAGCGCGTACACCTCGCGCATCCATTCCAAGCGCTGGTATGTCGAGTTGAACCGGTTCTGCGACTCGATCTGCCCGATCACGCTGTCGGTGATCAGCACGGCGCCGGGCACAGCGAGAAGTACGACCAGTACCTTGTGTCGCCCTGCTCCTGATCGCAAGACGTAGATCAGCATGCCGACGACGAGTCCGATCACCGCCTGTCTGGACTGCGTCAGTGCCAGCGCTGCCAGCATGACCCACAGCGACGGCACCGTCAGCTTTCGCGGCAGGCGCGCATGTGGCGGTTTGATGAACACGACGAGGATCGCGAAGGCCAGGGCCGCACCAGCGAAGTTCTTGTGCATCGGCCACGGCCAGCGGGGATAGATCGGGCGGAACCCCTCAGTAACGAACACGACGGCGGCGGTCGCGATCGTTCCGAGAGCGACGACGAGGCCAGTGACGACGATCAAGATGAGTCCGGTACGCATGAGTCCTGCGCGGCCGATCCCCCAGCCGAGCAGCAACGCCCCGCTGATCAGCAACCAGGCGTGGAACCACTCGACGGTGTTCTGCGGATACGGGTTGACGATGACGGTGAACAGCGTGGCGAACTGGTAGATCGCGTTCAGCCACAGCATGGCACGCATGGTCGGGCTGAAGTCACGCCGCGACAGCAACACAACGATGACGAAGCCGAGGGTGATCGCGAGGTCAGACACGGTGAGATCCCCGACGCCGATGCTCACCCGCGCTGTCACAAACGCACCGGGGATGGCCAACAGAGGGAGGATCATCGGATGCCGGGGTGTGAGCACCACGCCGATGACGATCATCGCGAGCGCAATCGCTGTCGTAGCGCCGTCGGCGAGTCCCCTGTCGAGCAAGAAGTACACAGCCAGCAACGTGCCGATGGCGAACAGCGTCCACCGCCAGAGGTTCGCCCAGGCGCGGCCGAGGGCATCGACGACAGCAGTACGACGAAGCGCCATTGCGTTCCCCTTCCCCGCGGAGCCCCTCAACGCCTCAGTATCCCACCGGATACGCACGCTTCGCCGAACGCGGCGTGCGCTTCGACCAGGCGATGCAGGGCTTCTCAATCAGCACGAAGAAGATCTGCCCCACCCCTACCGTGATGGCCAAACCTACGGTCCACAGAAGTACAAGCTTCAACGCGCCGTCGTCGATGCCGAGCATCTTCGTGAGGAACTCCGAGAAAAACCACATCAGCGGTTGATGGATCAAGAAGAAACTGTACGCGCGGTAGCCGACCCAACTGACGGGTCTACTCCCGAAGCCACGTTCACCGAGGCGGGTCGAGAGCACGAGGACGATCAACGAGGAGAACGCCACGGCCAGGCCGATCTCGCGAACCGACAAGTAGGTCAACGCCGACAGCGGCGAGTTGGCCAGAAGATACCCGCCGACGACACCGATGGCCAACATCCACCACTCCACGCGGCGCTTCACCCCGCGGCGAAAGAGGAACGCAGCGCAGAGCATGCCCGCGAGGAACTCTTGCAGGCGTCCCAGCCCGTTCGCTCCGACGAGGAACTCCATGGGGAATCCCTGCCCCTCGACAGCAAGTCCCGCGATCAGGCGGTAGGCCAACGAAACGCCGAGTACTGCGATGATCCCGCCGATGCCCCACCTGCTGATGATGACGAGCACCAGCGGAAACAAGACGTACAGTTGCATCTCGAGCGACATCGTCCACAAGCTGCCGTTGATCCCCGCCCAGTACTCCGGCGAGAAGATGTGCAGGAACGACAGATGCCACGCCCAGTTCTGCCACGTTGGCCAGGGCTGCCAGCTGGCTTGCCCGCCCAGCATGCGCACGATCAAGACCAGCAACTGCGGCAGCAAGACAGCGAACGCGAGTGCAGCGTAGTAGGGAAGTACGATGCGCCTGACACGTCGGCGCAAGTAGGTCGCCGTGTGAATCTGCCGGTCGGGATTGCGGGCGAACGGTAGCGCGAGCACGAACCCCGTAAGCACGACGAAGAAGTCGGGGCGCGTGTTCTGGCTCACGACTGACGACAGCACAGGAATGTCAGGTGAACCGGCGAACTCCCACGTGTGGAATGCGAACACCAGTGCGAACGCGAGCGCCCGCAGGCCATCGATCGACGCGATCCGGTCCCGCGACAGCGCCTTCGTTACAGCACCACGCGCAGTTTGCGACCTGTGCATGCGATCATCCCCTTCGCCGCAGCCGCCCAGACGCTCAGGGCCGACCCATGCCGTAGTAGTGGAAGCCGGCGGCGCGCCAGACAGCGGGATCAAGACAGTTCCGCCCGTCGACGACGATGCGACCGGGCGTCAGAGTCGCCAGGTGCTCAGGGCTCAATTGACGGCGGTACTCGTCCCATTCGGTGACCAGCACGACAGCATCCGCATCGCGCAGCGCTTCGTCGCGGCCAGCGACGTACGTCAGCTGCGGGCTGACGCGCCGGGCGTTGTCGATCGCGGCGGGGTCAGTGACGACGACGGTTGCGCCCAGCCCGTGCAGCCGGGCGGCGACGTCAAGTGCGGGCGAGTCGCGCACGTCATCGCTGTGGGGTTTGAACGCCGCGCCGAGCACCGTGATCCGCTTGCCGAACACCGACCCTCCGAGCGCCTCTTCGACGAGGTAGACGGCGCGGTCGCGACGACGCAGGTTGATCTCGTCAACGGCACGAAGAAAGCTGACGGATTCTCCGCGGCCGAGTTCTTCGGCGCGGGCGACGAAGGCGCGGATGTCTTTCGGTAGACATCCGCCCCCGAATCCCACCCCTGCGCCGAGAAACCGTCGGCCGATGCGTTCATCGTGCCCGAGGGCGTCGGCGAGGGTCATGACATCGGCACCGGTCACCTCGGCGATCTCTGCCATGGCATTGATGAACGAGATCTTGGTTGCGAGAAACGCGTTCGCCGCGACCTTGACGAGTTCTGATGTCGCGTAGTCGGTGACGAGAAACGGAACGCCGTTGTCGACGGCGTCGGTGTACACGCCGCGCAGGGTGTCGGCCGCGACCTGCGCACGGTCCGTCGGTGTGCCGGTTTCGTCTGTGGCGACGCCGACGACGATTCGGTCGGGGCTGATGGTGTCTTTGACCGCCCACCCTTCGCGCAGGAACTCGGGGTTCCACAGCAGCGCCGCGCCTGCGCCATCCACGGTGGTCGCTAGGCGTTGCGCGGTGCCCACCGGAACCGTCGACTTTCCAACGACGACGTCTCCCGCTTGCAGCACGTCCGCCAGTTCGGCGACCGCGGTCTCGACCTCGCGCAGATCGGCGGCGGAACCATCACGTCGTTGAGGCGTGCCCACTGCGAGAAAGTGCACGTCTGCGCCGCGGGCCTCGTCAATGTGCGTGCTGAACGAGAGTCTGCCGGCTACGATCCCCGCGCGCAGCAGTTCGTTCAGCTGCGGTTCGAAGAACGGTGCTTCGCCTGCGGACAGCATGGCCACGCGACGGGCGTCGATGTCGATACCGATGACCTGATGCCCCAGCGATGCCATGGCCGCGGCGTGTACGGCCCCCAGATAGCCGCACCCGATGACGGATAGCTTCATGAGGTCGATCGTAGCTGCGCGGCCCGACAGTCGGGTCCGCGGCAGAATGGTCAGATGTCACGCAGCAACGCCGATAGACCGCCGCGCCGCGGCCGTGGGCCGTTGCTCGTCGCGCTTACCGTCTGTGTCGCGGGCGCGGCAGCCCTCGTGCTGTTGCCGATCGGCTGGCCGCTCAACCGCTTCGTCGTGTGGCTCTTCTACGCGGGCCGTGACGCTGGAGCGCCCGATTGGGTCGCGCTGGAGCATTACGAGATCGCCCTGAATGTGTTGCTCTTCGCGGTCCCCGTCGCCTTGGCTGCTGCGCTGTGGCCACGGGTGAAGTGGTGGCAGTGGATCACGGCCGTCGCGGTGGTCTCGGCGACGATCGAGGTCGTCCAGTTGCTGGCACTGCCGCGCGTCGCGTCGGTCGGCGATGTGCTGGCAAACACGGCCGGCGCGGCGGTCGGCGTGGGCGTCGTCATCGCCGCTCGGCGCCTGTGCGTCGCGGCGGCGCGCAGCGCGTCGGCACGCGCAGACAGCCCAGACTGACGCGACTGCACAGGGCGCTCCCGGGCACCCTCCCCTACGCTCATGCTCATGCCTGCACCACGCTTGTCGTTCTTCACGATCGCAGCGCGACTGATGATCGTTCCGTACGCGATCGCGTTGATGCTGATCGTCTGGTTGCCGGCGACGGCGGCATCGAAGGTGACAGGGATCGTCTACCGGCTGGCACAGTTCGTCAGCGCCCGCGCTGATGTCTCAATGGCGACGACGTACACGCTGTTCGAGTTCGTGGCGAACATCGCCCTGTTCGTACCGCTCGGGTTGTTGCTGGTGGCCGCGTGGCCCCGCAACAACGCTTGGGTCGTGTTGCTCGTGGGGTACGCCGCGAGTGCGACGATCGAACTCGTGCAGACAGTGCTGCCCAGCCGCTATCCAACGCTCTCAGACCTTGTCGCGAACACGTTGGGCACGGCGATCGGATGCCTGATCGCACGCCTCTTCGTCAGACGGTGGCCACGCACGCGAGAGACAGCGCCTGGGGCGCAGGAGTTCGTGAACCGCTAAGAGAGCCGGCAGGGGAACGCAGAAGGCGGCCACCAACGGTGACCGCCTTCTTCAACGCGTGATCTCAGAGCGTCAGGTGCTTGCGCACGACATCGGCAAGTGATGCGGCGTGGGCGTTCGCGGTTTCAGCATCCGCCGCCTCCACCATCACACGCACGAGCGGCTCGGTGCCCGACTTACGCAGCAGCACGCGGCCCGACTCGCCGAGGCTGGCCTCGACCGACTTGACCGCCTCTTGCACGCCGAGGTGATCCGACACGGCGTCCTTGTCGACATCCTTGACGTTGATCATCACCTGCGGGTACACCGTCATGATCGATGCCAACTCGGCCAGTGTCTTCTTCTGACGCGCCATCTCGGCGACCAGGTGCAGGCCCGTGAGCAGTCCGTCACCGGTTGTGGCGAAGTCGCTCATGATGACGTGACCCGACTGCTCGCCGCCGAGCGAGTAGCCGCCGGCGTTCATGTCTTCGAGCACGTACCGGTCACCGACAGCGGTCTTGCGCACCGTGATGCCGTTCTCGCGCATGGCGATGTGCAGCCCGAGGTTGCTCATCACCGTCGCCACCAGCGTGTCTTCGACGAGCTTGCCGCGGCTCTTCATCGCGACCGCCAGGATCGCCATGATCTGATCGCCGTCGACGATGTTCCCCTCTGCGTCGACAGCGAGGCACCGGTCGGCGTCGCCATCGTGGGCGATGCCCACATCGGCGCCGACGCGCACGACCTCGGCGGCCAGTTTGTCGAGGTGGGTCGATCCGACACCGTCGTTGATGTTGAGACCATCGGGGTCGGCACCGATCACGGTGACCTTCGCTCCGGCGTTGCTGAACACCTCGGGGGATGCCCCGGATGCCGCTCCGTTGGCGCAGTCGAGCACGACGTGCAGGCCGTCGAGACGATGCGGCAGCGACGCCAGCAGGTGCATCACGTAGCGGTCTTCGGCGTCGGAGAAGCGGCTGACGCGGCCGACGTTGGCACCGGTGGGCTGCAGCTTCGGGCCGCTCATGGCGGCTTCGATGCGCTGTTCGACCTCGTCGGGCAGCTTCACTCCGCCGCGGGCGAAGATCTTGATGCCGTTATCCGGCGCCGGGTTGTGCGAGGCCGAGATCATCACACCGAAGTCGGCGTCGATGTCAGAGATCAGAAAGGCCGCTGCCGGGGTCGGCAGGGTGCCAGCATCCAGCACATCCACGCCCGACGAGGCGAGCCCCGCCTCGACGGCGGCGCTGAGGAAGTGACCGGAGATCCGCGGGTCGCGAGCGACCACAGCGGTGAGCCGCTTGCCGGCGGCGCGACGCGCCTCGGCGATACGGCCCTGGCCCAGGACGACAGCAGTCGCCTGGGCCAGGGTGAGCGCGAGTTCGGCGGTGAGGGGGCCGTTGGCCAGCCCCCGCACGCCATCTGTACCGAACAGTGCCATGGAAGGAACTGAGCGGATCAGCGCTTCGAGTACTGAGGAGCCTTGCGGGCCTTCTTGAGGCCGGCCTTCTTGCGCTCGATGACGCGAGCGTCGCGCGAGAGGAAGCCGGCCTTCTTAAGGGTCGGGCGGTTGTTCTCGGCGTCGATGTTGTTCAGCGCGCGAGCGATGCCGAGACGCAGAGCGCCGGCCTGGCCCGAGTCGCCGCCACCCGAGATGCGTGCGATGACGTCGTACGCACCCGTGAGGTTCAGCACCGTGAACGGGTCGTTGATCAGCTGCTGGTGCAGCTTGTTCGGGAAGTAGTCCTCGAGCGTACGGCCGTTGACCGTGATGGTGCCCGAGCCGGGAACCAGGCGCACGCGGGCGATGGCCTGCTTGCGACGGCCCACGGCAGCGCCGGGAACCGAGAGAACGGGGCGAGGAGCCGACTCCACCGTCTCGGCCTCAGGGGTCGAGGTGGAGAAGTTCTGCGGGAAGTCAGTGGTTTCCTGGATGTCAGCCACGAGTATGTCCTTAGTCTTTACGGCGCTTACTGGGCGACCTGGTCGAGAGTGTACGGCGTGGGCTGCTGAGCGGCGTGCGGGTGCTCGGCACCGGCGTACACCTTCAGCTTCGACAGCTGCTCACGGCCCAGGGTGTTCTTCGGGAGCATGCCGCGGACGGCCTTCTCCACGGCACGAACCGGGTTCTTCTCGAGCAGCTCGGCGTACGAGACAGACTTCAGGCCGCCCGGGTAACCCGAGTGACGGTAAGCCATCTTCTTCTGGAGCTTCTGACCCGTGAGGGCGACCTTGTCGGCGTTGACGATGACGACGAAGTCGCCGGTGTCAACGTGGGGAGCGAAGGTCGGCTTGTGCTTGCCACGCAGGATTGCTGCTGCGTGCGAAGCCAGGCGGCCGAGAACGACGTCGGTGGCGTCGATGACGATCCAGTCACGCTGGACCTGCCCGGCCTTCGGGGTGTAAGTGCGCGTCACGATAGTGCTGCTTTCATAGATTCGAACGGAGAGGTTCGTGAATCCCACTCCGGGGTGGGTTTCGCCTCAGCGAAACACGCGCCAGTGGAGGGCTCACGTTCGTCGTACCCGCCACCCGAGCGAGTCGGATGCCAGGCACCAAAGGGTTAGCGTACGCCACCGGAGTGGCGGTTGCAAAGCGGGAGTGCTATGCAACCGCCACTCTGCGATTACCGGCCGATGTGCGGGCCGACGCTGCCTCGGGCCAGGTACAGGTCGAGTACGTCGAGCAGTCCGACCGCGCTCACTCCGAGCGCGGCCACGTCGTACCGGCCGACCTGCAGTGCCTGCGGGCCGGTCGTCCAGCGCGACGGCCAGGGCGTGCGGTGGTTGGCGATGGCGGGGGCGTTGTTGTGCTCAGGTTTGTTCTGCACGTTCAGCGTGAGGTTGAGCACGTTCTTGAGCGCATCGAACAGTGCCGCGAGCAGATCGTTGACGGCGGTGAGCGCCAGCGCCACCACTCCCCCAGCGGCGAAGATGGTGCCCCTGACGAGATCACCGAGGCTGGCGAGCAGCGGGCCGAGTGCCGCGCCAAGGTTGAGCGGGATGCCGAGCAGTTTGATCATCGCCGTGGCTGTTCCGTCGAGGAACTGTCGCAGGGTTCCCTCGATGAGGATGCCCGTTGCCAGCAGCCCGTCGGTGTTGCCGACGCTGATCTTGATGCTGACGTGATCTTCGATGCGGTCGATGATCGTCTGCTGCAGGTCGGCGATGAATGTCGCCAGCGCATCGGTGGGCAGGGGGTAGTCGACGAACAGGATCGAGTTGGCCGGAAGCGAGTTGGCCATCGCCGACCACCCACCGGGGAAGGCACCACCCAGCAGCTTGTACAGGTCGATGATGGCGGTGCCATCGCCGAGCGCGAGGCTGATCGGCTGGTCAGCTCCGTCGGGCACGGGGGCTGCGGTGAGCGCGGTGACGAGATCGCCGGCGTCGGCCGTGACCTGCACGGTGAGCACTTCGCCAGCCAGCGCAGCAAGTACGTCGCCGAGCAGTGGCACCGCACGCAGGATGTCCCACACGGCGTCGGTGTCGACCACAAGGTTGGGCACCAGGTCTGCGACAGCGGTAACGACGTTGCCGATGAGCGGTGAGGTCAGCGCCACCCGCAGGTAGGCGACCAGGTATTCGCGGGTGAGCGCGTACCCGTCGGGGGTGACGGCAGTGTTGCACATCTGCTCGAAGATGCTGCGCCCGACGATCGCCCCGACGTCGAGGTTCAGGTTGGCGACGTTCGCCAGAAACCCTGTGGTGGCAGAGCCCAGCAGCGGGGTGAGGAGTTGCTTGAGGTCGAGGCTGGCCACCTGCGGGTATCCACCGGCGGGCGCGATGCGCACAGTGCCGTTGTCTGCGACGTAGCCCGAGGCGCCCTTCGACAGCCCGTTGCCCTGCGCATACCCAAACTGGTTGAGCAGCCCGGTGCCGTCAGGCGCGCTCGCGATGAGTCCGAGCAGTTGCGACACGGTGGTCGTCAGACCGGTCGCGTTGACGGTGATCGCTCCCAGCGCGGTGATGCTGAGCGGGTTGGCGTACGTGTCGGGGTCTCCCCCCGCGCCGGGGCCGTGCACGAACCCGGTTTCGGTCACCGCTGCGGGCGCCGAGGCGATCGTGCCGTTAACCGACGCCAGGGTGTCGAGGTTCACGTTGAACAGCCCACCACTGAGCAGCTTGCCGCGCCCGACGGCGTTCCATTGCCCTTCGACGCAGCTCAGTGCGTAGGCGGGCGATGCTGTCGCGACCATCAGCGCGGGCACCGTCCAGGCAGCCCCCTTCATGACGCTGCGGCGAGAGAGTCCTGTGCGCGCTTCGGTGTGATCACCAGACTTGTCAACCATATGTCTTGCCTTTCGTGTCGACGCCGCAAAGCGGCGCCTCGATGGCACGGCAGGCCGGACCGGCCGCCGTGTGCTGACAGGCTCGGCGCCCGTCAGCGATCACAGTAGCGACCACGCATAGACAATGCACTGGTTATTAATAGACAGTGAATAGAAAACGTACTTTTGACTTTGCTTGTGACACCGACATCCGGCGGGTTCGCCTTCTCATGCGTTCACGTGCCCCCACGCACAACCGCATGCGCGGCGCCTCTCGTTTCGCGTGGAACGAGACGGTCCTCAGCTGCAGGCCATCTGACCGGAGCGCACCCCTCGGGCCTCTGCTGGAACCTCGAGCGGCAGCGTCGACAGTGCGCGATAGGATGCCCATGGGCGAAGACATGCAAGGTCTTTGCATGGGGATGGACTACAGCCGCAAGCGCTGGGGGAAATGGGCTGCAATGAACTCGCGCTATGCCGCGCCTTTACGCCAGGGCGACCGCACAAGTCCTCGCGTGGTCTGCATCTCGTTGCATCTTCCGGATCCCGAGCCCGACAACGCAGGCGTCAAGTATTTGAACCAACTCGCAAAAGAGCTCGGCGATGACGTCTTCGTGGTCGCCCCCGATGCGCCGATGAACCGCCGCGCCTCGACGACGCCTGGGGTTGGTCGACACCGGCTGATCCCTGTTGCCAGCGACCACCCCACTAGAATCCGCGCCAGGCTCGGCGCGTTCGTCCACAGAACGCTCCCGACCACGCCCCCCGCAGGGTTCCTCAAAGCGGCTCTTCGGGATCCCGACATTGTTTCCATGCTTGCGCAGGCGGAGATCGTGGATCTTCAGTGGCCAGGGATGACCTCGCTCGCGCGGAGAATCAGGCGCAGCGCACCTAATGCTCACGTGGTTGCGACCCCCCACGATGTCCCCAGCCAAGCACTCGGCCGTCGACTCCGAGCAACACGGTCGCTCCGTGGACGGGTTCGCCTGCTCTGTGGCGTATCCCACGCTCGCGCCATCGAGCGGTTCTCTCTCCCGAAGGCCGACACCGTCGTGGTCTTCAGCGAGAAGGACCGTCGCCTGTTACCCAACCGCGCTCGCGTCACAGTCATCGATCCGCCGATCTCGGCGCCTGCGGAGCGCCGACAACCTGAAGGCCTCCCGGCCGTTACCGTCGTCGGGCCACTCTCAAGACCTGAGAACTGGGATGGTGTGCGCTGGCTTGTCTCCCAGGTGTGGCCTGCAGTTCGAGCAGCAGTTCCGCATGCTCGGCTCGTCGTGGCCGGGAAAGTGAGCGAATCCCAACGCAAGCTGCTCTCGACATTTCAGGGAGTCGATGTACGGGGCTTCGTCGCTGATATCGATGGCTTGTACGACCAGACCACGGTTGTGGCGGCCCCGCTTCGGCTTGGAGCAGGCATCAAATTCAAGGTTCTAGACGCACTGGTTAGAGGGATACCACTGGTGACGACTTCCGTTGGCGCCGAAGGCATCGGCGACGCGGACTTCACCCCGTCCTCGACCGACGACCCCGCGGAGTTCTCAGCGCGTCTCGTTCAAGCACTACAGAAATCAGAACCCTCGGTACGCACTGCCGAAGCCGGTCGCCGTTGGGCTCAGGAGAAATACAGCTTGCGTTCATTCAAGCGCAGTGTCGCTCGTGTCTATGGCCCCAACTCCTCACCATCTTCCGATGTTCCAGATATTGACCTTGTTGCCTCAGTCGTGATTCCGGTGCGAAACGGTGAAGCCACCTTGGGACGAGCACTAGAGGCACTCGCACGCCAATCAGAGGCCGCACACCTCGAGGTGATCGTCTCGGACAATGGTTCTGTCGATCAGACTCGTAGAGTCGCCCGATTGCACCGCGAGGCGTTCGCTTCATTGCGTGTCGTTGATTCGGGAGATCGCGCCGGCGTTAGTCATGCACGCAACGTAGGAATCCTCCATGCGAGATGCGACAAGATTCTGATCTGCGATGCGGATGATGAAGTCCGAGGCGACTGGGCGCAGCACCTCATCGCTGCACTGGACAGCGCAGATGTGGTCGGCGGCCGCGCCATCTCCAGCGTGGTTAGTGGACACAGCGCGCTCGAACGTGAGCAAGATCACGCACCAGCCGCGCGAACTGTGCTGGGCTACCTGCCGTATGTGCTCGGCGGATGCATGGGCGTCCGGCGAGCAGCAGCCATCTCGGTGGGCGGGTTCGACGAGACCTTCATGCGCGGGCACGAGGAGGTTGATTTCTGCTGGCGTCTGCAGCAAGCGGGATACACGCTTCACGGGGTCCAGGAAGCGATGCTTGACTACCATCAACGCGACCGCGCTCGAGATGCGGCAAGACAGCGCTTTCATTCAAACCGGACTCGGATACTACTCTGGGTTCGTCACAGCGCCCACGGTGAGCTCGCTCCGATCAGTCTTAAAGGGTCGTTGAGGGATCTCGCTCGCTCGCTCAGCAGCGGATGGCGTTTGATCAAACCGTCGACGCGCTTCTCTGCAGCCAGGGATATCGGGTGGGCATTTGGCGCCGTCGACGGTCACCTGCGCTATCGTTTCCTGAGCGCTCCGGCTCCGGCCGAACTCCCTCTGAAAGACCAGCCGTGAGCCTTGCTGCAACCGGGAAAATACCCTTCCCCTCCAGTTCGTGGCGCTTGCGGATCAGATGACCCTTTGCGTTGGCAGCAGTCAGCAAGGTCAGTTCCTCAAGATCCCAGATCCAACATTGATGAGCTTCCGACGGTCAGGAACCGCTTCGCTCTGGCGCACCCGCGGTCGCTGCCCCTGCGTATCGGAGGATGCCGGATATCCGAAGTGTTAGATTGACTGCTAAGCGATGTCCTAGTCATTGGCGCGAGAGCAACTCTCGATGGTGCCGAAGGTACCCGACACTGGCCAGACCCCCACAAGAGCGCGGAGCGCTACACACGAGCTACCGAGCGAGCGCTGACCAGGCACGACCGCGCGTGCACGGGTGTGGGCAGCACTTCCGGGCGCCTGATCTAAAGCGCGCTCGTGCCCATGCCGTCATCACATTCGACATCAGCGGGAGCAGATCAAGGTGAGCAAAACATCTCTACGACTCGAGACGCGAATCGGTATTGTCATACCCACGTACAATGTGGGGCGATTCGTTGTCGACGCCGCGCACAGCGCACGGACGGCTCTGGGCGGATGCGATAACGTCTGTGTGGTCGATGATGGTTCAACAGGTCGCGAGACGCTTGGCGCCTTGCGCGAACTCAAGCGCGACGGTTTTCAGGTGTTGCGCCAGTCAAATCAGGGTGTGAGCGCAGCCCGAAACTCAGGAATCGCGCTGTTGGCAACCCCGTATGCCATCGCACTCGACGCGGATGATTTGATTGAACCGGCCGCTCCGCGGCTCATCGCAGACGCGTTCGACAGGGACCCCGCCTCTGTTATCGTGACGGGCGCGGGGATTAACTTCAGCGATGGACACCAGAGTGATCCCGTGAGCCCTGGCAACCAAGACCGGCGCTCCATGTGGAGTAGCTCAATGATCGCGACCGCTTCTGGCTTCCGAGTCGCGGACTGGAAGCGCGTCGGAGGATTCCCGCAAGGCGTCGCCATCGGCGAAGACTGGGTGTTCTGGCTCCGCCTGCTACGCGACGGTGGTAGGGTCACGACTCTTGATGAGGTTGTTGTCCGACACAGGTTCCACTCTGGACAAGTAACCCACCGGGTCCGCGACCCGCGCTTGCTCACTAAAGCAAGGGCACTAGTACTCAGAGAGAACCCGGACCTCGTAGCAGCAAACATGGATCAGCTTGTTGATGAACTGATCAGCACACGTGAGGTTCTCGCTGCCTATCGCTACGCGTACCGGCACATCGATACGGTGAAGTCCAGGCTCCGCGGCTGGCTCCGGCGATGATACAGCCTTTCGAGCGCATGATCAGCGCCCCCGCCATCGCACCAGCCGCAACGGGCTAATCCGGTCGGGCAGGTGCTCACGAAGCCTCGCGATTGAGGCTTCCAAACCTACAACTGCGTCTCTGACGCGGGCGAGGTCAGCCGGCTCGGCCAGCTGTATCAGCTCGTCGTAGCTCTCGTCGCCAGAAATCACGACCCGCCGGTGCCGGCTCCCCCCGAGCACTACGGACTCATGATCCAGGAACTTGAAATCACCACCGTAGAGGGTGGGAGGTAGCATCGACCAAGCTGCTGGCACCCCGTAGCTATCCGCGACGATTAGACCATGCAGCGAGGTAGAAATGATCGCCGAGCAACCGGAGATCTGTCTGCACACTTTTCTTGGCTTGTCTCGCACATCAATGGCCACACCGCGCGCACCGAGCCGCGTGAGAATCGACTTGAGCACGGGATGCTCAATATGGGAGTAGTGAGCTACAACTCCAATTCTGTTGTGCGTGCGTCCGGCTCGTAGAACCCTCGACACAAGCAGGCCAGGGTCCCCCAGAGGCACGTCCTCCGAGAACTCGAAGAGCGCTCTCGTGTTCGCGCCCCGAACCGCAAGGACCTTGGCAGCGCTCAGGTCGTTCTGTTCCCACCCAAAGCTTCCGGATCCCCAGATCAGACCACCGTATCCGTCTGGAAGCCCGTCAGTGATGGAACCGATCGCTACCATTTGCGCCCGGCGGTATGACGATCGTAGGGGTGCCACACCGTAGGCAGGAAGCACAAGTGGGGTAAGCAGATCCCCGAAGTTCGGTTCGCCATCGAACCAGAACGTTCGGACGGGTGCACAAGTGGGCCATAGGCCGGGCGTCACTGCATAGCGCGCAAGCAGTCGCGCTTTACTGACGCGCGCTTGGAGTGCACCCGGCACGGTAACAGTCTTCGTCATGAGAGCTCCCCCAGCCTGACGAGCTCTTCGAACTCCGGCACATGCCTTCGAACTTCCTCGAACGTTCCTTCGCCCATTGCTTCGCCACGACTCAGAAAGACCAAGTTGTCGGCGTCGCGCACGGTCGATAGGCGATGCGCCACGATGACAATCGTCATGCGGCCGCTGAGGTGCCTGAGGGTCTCGCCGATCTCGCTCTCAGTGCGGTTGTCTAGAGCCGAAGTGGCTTCGTCAAGCACAAGCAGGCTCGGACGACGGTACAGCGCACGCGCCAGCCCAATGCGCTGCCGTTCGCCACCTGACATCCGCGCTCCTCGCTCACCCACAACGGTATCGATTCCCTCTGCAAGACGTCGCACTACATCGGAGAGCTCCGCGAGCCCCAGAACTTCACGCACTCGTTCGATATCGATCTCTTCAGCTCGTACGCCGAACGCAATGTTCTCAGCAAGGGTCGCGTTCAGCAGGAAGACGTCCTGTGGTACAACGCCGACAGTGGCATGCCAGGCCGCAAGGTCGTCGCTGATCGGCCGGCCACCACACGTGATACTCCCTTCCGAAGGAGGCAGCAGGCCAAGCAATAGATCAAGAATGGTGCTCTTGCCAGCGCCGCTCGTCCCCACGAGGGCCGTGGTCTCATTCTCTCGGATTCTGACGCTGAGGCTACGAACGACCAGCGCGGGGGCGTCCGGATAGCGGTACGAGATACCGTCCAGAATGATATCCCCCCCGAACACCACATCACCACGCGGCTGTTCCTCATGATCGGCCCCAGCATCGAGTTCCTGTACCGTCTCCGAGACGATTCGGAGGCCCGCCTGCCCCCCACGGATTGCACCAAACGTTGCCGTAACGCGATTCATTGTAGGAAGCGCACGCAGCGACGCCGCAGCAAAGACCGCGAGTACAGAAAGTGCGTGGTCCTTACTGCCCGTGCTGAAAAGAATGGCGGCGACTGCGACGATGGCGAGAACGAAGCCGATCTCGAGCAGATACTTTGGTAGCTCTGATAGCACCGAGAGAGATCGTCTCACGAGCGCGCCTCTGCGCCGCGCATCCCGGTATCCGTCCACAAAGGAGCTGCCACTCGAAGTCAGTCTGGCCTCACGGAAACCGTCAAATGCGGGCATGAGGTATTGCCACCCCTGCAAACTGATCTCGGCGAGATCCTCTCCGAGGCGAACCTGATGGCTGCGCAGGAGACGCTGTATTCCCGCCACGAGAACGACGAAAAAGGCAATCACAATGAGTGTCTCTACTGGCGACATCCAGAGCAAGATCAAGGCCAGCGCCGCCAAGACAAGCAAATCCGAGAAGAGCCCAACAAGTCCAAGGAGCACGGTCGACGCCTGTCCCGTCGCGTCGCCAATATTGCGATACACCTCCGAGAGTCGGCGACTCCGATGGGCCTCATATGGCGACAAGACGTACCTACGCATCAGCTCAGCGGCCGCGTCAGCCGCGATACGCGCTGTCCGCCCGACGAGCCACCAACGAAAGGGGACAGTGCACACGCTCTTGAGAATGAAAACGAACGCGACCAACCCTGCAAACGCGATGGTGAGGTGCGCCTCGTCTTGCGTTCCGAGGATTCTCGCCATCGCTCCGACCGGCCCAGACGTTACATCGCCGCTCGTGAACAGTGCCATCAGCGGTACCATTGCCGCCACACCCAACGTGTCAAGCCCTGCGAGTCCCACTGAGCCCACGACGGCTCCTGGTAACCAGCGTGCTGTGCGCCCACCAGCCAGCCGCGTGAAGGTGCGTAGCTGTTGACCTAGCGCCGCCGAAGAAGACCTACGCATTTCCCGCTCCCGCTCCATAACTCCGCGCTATCGCAGCGCACATCTGATTCGTCGTCGGGTGCCCCGATGGCTCTACCTTCTTCGCGTATCTGATCGCCTTCGCTACAGAGCGCACTGTGATATCTCGGACTAGCTCGGTGGGGTCGAGAATCTCAGCGTTCCCTCCAACATGCGACGCGACCACCCGCAAAGCTCGCGCCTTGGCGTCCAGAAGGGTGTAGGAACAGTTCTCCCAGATCGAGAGCTGTACAAGGACGTCTGCGGCCTGCATCGCATCCTCGGGGTCTACGAAACCTGGGAAGTGAACACGGTCCCCCACACCGAGCTGTGAGGCTAGATGCTCGAGGTCTGCTCTTAAGGGCCCCTCACCAGCAACAACCAACGTGGCGTCGGGCTGGTCATCCAGCACCAATGCGAACGCCTCGATCAGCTTGTCAATGCGCTTCTCTGAGGCGAGCCGCGACAGCGACAGCACCCTCGTTCCCGTGCGTGACGTTGGTCTCCGCAGCTGTGCTCCATGCACTGGATCAACGCCGTTCAGAATCACGAAGATCGGCCGACGCACACGCCACTTCAACAACATCGTGTCGCGGGTCGCGCGCGACACGGCGATTACACCATCGAATCGCGGAAACCGCGCTCGATGGATTAGCGCCATCGCGCGTGCATGCATCCCAGAGGCGTGGTAGACGCCATCGTCGCCTGCGATGCCATGCTCGGTGGTGTACCGCCGGGTTCCTCTCGGCAGCCGCGTCCAGGCGTTCACAATGTCTGCATAGGCGAGATGCGAGTGCACGATATCGGGCTGCAGATCGCGCGCTACCGAAGCAAGCGTGCGCCGCGATGCCCAAGCCCCCGCCTGCGGCCCGAAGTCGCCCACAACAACGTCGCTACCCTGCGCGCGCAGTCGCTCTGCAAGAGCGCCTTCTGGACACAGCACCGTCAGGCGCCAGCCAGGAACTCCCACACGGGTCGCATCGAGCACATGCCGCGCGACGCCCCCGATCTCCCCAACGGGAACAACCCACAGGGCGTGGCCAAGTCGGTCAATCTCAGACATCGTTGCTCACCTGCTCCGGGTGCAGTTCGCCCGCGAGCGCCGCGGATTCGACCAGCATCGCCACGCGCTTCTCGGCGAACCACCGCGGCATCCGATCGAGCGCCGCATCGAGCCGGCGCGCCCGCTGAAGCAACCCACTGAGTGTGCTGCGCTGTGCCGTGCGCTGAACCAATCTGTCCCAGACTCCGGCTGCGGGTTTCCGCGCACCGAACATCGCATCGCCGTGTTTCGAAACGAATGTGCGCCGGGCCGCGCCCGAGTGGAAAGCACGCCCCACGCGTATCTCAGTGGTGACCGCCGCGATATGGTGCGGGGTCTCCAACTCAGGGGCAAACACGACCTCTGCCCCGGTGCAGCTCAGACGGTACCCCCAATCGACGTCTTCCCACCCGTACGCGCGATAGTCGGTGTCGTAGCCCCCCACGAGCTCGTAGGTCTCGCGTGTCACCGAGACGTTGCCGCACCACTGACGCCAACGCCGATCCGCAGGTAGGCCGTAGGCCTCGACGCGAAAACGCTCGTCGCGCACCTGCCCATAAGCTCGCGCATAGGGCGTCTGCGGAAACACATTCTGCACCAGCCCCACCACCCCGCAACGCGAAGCGGCATGCCGCGCGACGTGACCGGCTACGTAGTCGGGTCGCGGTCGTAGATCATCATCGCAACGAATCAGCACATCGCCATTGGCTGCGGCGAAGCCGGCGTTCAACGCTGCCGACCGACCACGGTTCTGCTCGAAAACGACGGCACGCACCGGCAACTCGTTGCTCACCGCAGCCACGACCTTTGCAGACCCGTCGGTATCGCCGTCGATGACGACGATCGCCTCCCAGTCGTGCATGGTCTGTACGCGCAACGCGTCGAACAGGTGCGGCAGTCGCTCGGCGCCTCCACGAGAGGGGATCACCAGGCTGGCTACCGGTGTCGTCACAGCCAGTTCTCCAGGCGGTCGAGGGCTGTCCAGAAGCCCTCACCGTGGTTGATGTGCCCCTGCCAGATCTCGGGGATAAACGGCACTCCGGGCGACAGCTCATCGAGCTGCGCCGCGTAGGCGGGCCAGTCAATGTCGCCCTCGCCCACCTGCACGCCCTCGCCGTCGACGCCGGTCGCGTCGACCAGGTGCAGGTGGATCGTGTGCGGTGCGAGCAACGAGACGGCTTCTGAGAAGGCCATCCCCAACCAGTTGGTCGCCAGCTTCGTGTGTGAAGCATCGAAGCACAGCGCCGTACCTGTCTCCGCAGCAAATGCGGCGGTGTCGCGGGGGTCGACGAACAGGTTGTGGAACTGCTGCCCACCCATCAGCCACGGGTACGGCGGAAGCGTCTGCGCCGCGATCCGAACGCCGTCGGCATCCAGGCGCGTGAGCGCATCGGCAATCCGCGCGTACTTCGCCCCGCGCTCAGCCGGGGCGATGTGCTTGTCCTTCGTGAAACCGCCCATCGTCACAACCATGATCGGGTCGTCGTCCACGGTGAACCAGCGCCGCAAGTCACGGGTGATGTCGATCGTGCGCTGCACCTCGCGAATCGACCGTTCCCAAACCTCGGGATCGTCCGAGGCAAGGTCAACAAGAAAGTCTCCCGCGAACAGGTCGGGCAGGTGCGTCGTGAACCCGATCGGCAGCTTCTCAGTGAAGAACGCGTCCATATCGACGTCGAGGTCTTTGTACGAGAAGTGGAACTCGAGAAAGTCGGGGTTGGACTGCTGCATGAGATCTGCCTGGTCGTGGTATCGCACGGGCAGGCCCCACGGCCGGCGGAACGCGAATGGTCGTCCCGTCGGCGCGGCGTCACGCAGGTCGCCGTCGAAGAAGAAGTCGCCCGAGACCATGTCGCGCGACAGGGTGCGGCCGAGCAACTCGGGAAGCGCGTTGGGCTGTAGGCCGCGGCCGGGGCTCTTGACAACGACATCTGCTGCCTCAAGCACCGTTCCGGTCGGTAGCGCGCGTGCGGCAACCAGAGACTTGGCGAGAGTCACGCGGTTCATCTGCTCGCCGGTCGAGACCGTGCGTGCTGCCCCCGTACCCATCGACAGCTCGATGTCGCGGATCTGCTCGACCATGATTCCGAACTCATCGGGCAGCAACGACACGGTGTGGTCGTTGCCTTCCATACCGCGGTCAACGGTGAAGTGCTTCTCGATGATGTGGGCCCCTCGCGCCACCGCAGCGACCGGAACGTGCCAGCCGCGCTCGTGACCCGAGTACCCGACCACACACTGGCCGATCTCGGCGAGACGGTCGAGGTAGGCCAGGTTGAGGTCCTTGTACGGCGCGGGGTAGGTCGACTGGCAGTGCAGCAACGAGAACGGGGCACCCTGCCCACGCAGCAATGCGACGGTCTCGAGAATCTCGGTCTCGCGCGACATGCCGGTGCTCAGCACGAGCGGCAGTCCCCGGCCCGCCGCGTCGAGGATCAGCTCGTGATTGGTCAGGTCTGCAGAGGCGATCTTCAGCGCGGGCACGCCGTAGTCGGCGAGGGCCTGAACGCTCGGGCCATCCCACGGGGTGCACATGACGTCAATGCCCACATCGCGGGCGTGGTCGAACACCTCGAACAGCGACTCGGCCGGCAGGGAGAAGCGCTTGAGCAGGTCGAGTGTGTACTGCACACCGAGGTCTTCTCCCCCGGTCTCGGCACCGCTTTGGCGATACAACGCGTCCATGTCGCGCAGCTGGAACTTCACCGCGTCGGCGTTCGCCTCGACGGCCAGATCGACCAGCCGCTTGGCGAGGTCGACAGATCCGTTGTGGTTGTTACCGACCTCGGCGATGACGAACGCAGGGTGGCCTGCGCCGATCTCGCGGTCGCCGATGCGCAGCGTGTCGGTCTCGTCGATGGCGATGGCGCGCAGATGGCCGCGGTCATCGACCATCGGCACGTGGTGCACGCCCTCGCGACCCAGCAACGGCGCGATCTCGGCGACCGTCGCGGTGTGCGACACCGTGTGCACGTCGCGGTTGGCGACGGTGGCACATGAGACGTCGAGCGACGCCGTCGGATTGGCGATCAACCAGCGACGAAAGTCGCCGTCAGACAGCGAACCCTGCAGAATGCCATGCGCATCGACGCAGAACACGATCCGCTGTTTGTTCGCGTTGATCTTGCCGAGGCCCACCAGCACAGGGTCTTCACCGAAGACGATGTACGGTGCGAGCGCACGCTCAATGATCATTGTTCTCCCCCAAGAGTTTCACTTGCCCCAGAGCCTCGCCGGTGCAGGTCTCGCAAGAGCTGCTCGGCGATACTCAGATCTACCAGGGTATCGATGTCGACACCCTCTTCTTCAGCCATCACGAACAGCCCGACGCGCCCGCCGATGCGGTTGCTGTGCTGTTCGTACACCGCGGTGCGGGTCAAGTACAGCGACCCCGTCTCGCGGTAGAAGTAGTCGTTCGGCCCAAGATCCTGCCGCCGCGGTCGCGCCGCGGGCACGTACTCGGGCCGCGCACCCTCAGAGCCCACCGGCATGTGCCAGAGAAACGGTGTCTGCTGCACAACGCCCACCAGGCTGTCGACACCGGTCTGCTCGAACTCGCGCACCGCACGGTCAAGCGTTCCGTCGAGCCTGATCGGCGATGTCGCCTGCAGAAGCATCACTGCGTCGGGTCGGCGCCCCGCGGCGACCCGTTGCGCGATGGCGTGCAGCACCACTGGCTCGGTCGCCGTCGTGTCTTGAGCCAGCTCGGCGGGACGCAGAAACGGCACATCGGCTCCGGCTGACCTGGCGATATCGGCCAGCTGCTCGTCGTCGGTCGACACCACCACATCAAGCCCGGCCTTGGCCGCAAGTGCTTGCTCGATCGTCCACGCCACCAAGGGCTTACCCGCCACCGAGCGCGCGTTCTTGCCCGGGATGCCCTTCGAGCCACCGCGCACCGGAATCACACACAGAATGCTCATCAACGCCCTCCCACGATCTCGCTCAGTGTGTCGGCTATCGCCGCGGCCGGTTCGCGCGCCGGTTGCCGCGGCCGCGCGGTGGGGCGTCCGCCCCACTCGGCGAGTTCGTACCGCTGCCAGAACTCGCGCACCCACGCGGGCGGCCGCACACACGTCACCCATGCGTCGCGGCCCGCGGCTGCAGCTTCGAGCACACCGGTGGAGAAGATCGACACGACGGGGCCGTCCGACGACGACAGCGATCCTGGGGCGGCGAAGCGGATGCCCCGGCGCTGCCACCGGGCGTGCTGCCAGCGGGAGAGCCGGTCGGTTTCTGCGGGGTGCGGACGGTAGATGGCTCCCTGCTCCCGGCAGAACGACGTCGCGGTCGCCGCGCTGATGCGCCGGGCCAGTTCGGCACCGTGCAGCTGCCCCAGGAAGGTCGGTGCCGCAGCCACGTCACCGTGCGGATGCGGGTTCTGGGCGGCCTGCCACAGAAGCTGGCTACCGATGCGCTCTGACGTGACGTCCGAACGGCCCGCGCGCCAGAACTCAGCATCCGCGGCAGAGAACGCGAGCAGATGCGCATTCGGAGCGAGGGGCGGCGCGAACGGAGTGAGCAGGCCGTGCTGCACGACCACGTAACGTGCGCCGAGGGCGCGTGCCCAGTGGTGCGTCGCCTGCCCGACGGGCAGAAAGTGCCCGGCTGAGACCACGGCGGCCACCCCGCGCAGTGCCGGCGGCACCTCGGTCGCGGGGATGCGCTCTGTCGTCCAGCCGCCGGGCAGTCGGGCCGACAGGTCGCCGGGCGCGACGATCGCGACGGGAAGGTCGCCGAGGTGCGCCAGCGGTTCCAGCACCGAAGCGAGCGCGGTCGGCGTGGTCGCATCGAGAGCGAACAGCGCCCGCGGTTCGTCGCCGCGCTGGTGCAGCACCATGGTGAGCGGCTCAGCCGGGCGGGCCAGGCTGCGCAGGCGACGCAGCGCGTGCCGGCCCCGTTGCCACCGCCGCCATGCCTCGAGGTCTTCGGCAAAGATCACTCCCACGACGCCATCACCTCACCCATCCGGTGAACCAGGGTGTGCTCGGCGAGTGTACGCCGCCGGCCAGCCTCGCGAACCTGCCGGGCCCACTGCGGCTCGCGCCGCGCGCGCTGCACGTGCTCGTGCAGTTCATCGTCGGTGCTGAACACCAGCGTCTCGGTTCCGACCTCGTAGTGCTGCGCAACATCGGCACGGTCGATCAGCTGCAGAGCACCGACGCCGGGCGCCTCGAACGTGCGCATCGAGAAGCCGTCGTGCCCGTCGCCGTGAATGTTCAGTGTGGCCACGCTACCGGCCATGGTGCCGAAGTACGTCGCGCGGTCGATGTCGCGATGGGTGCGGATGCCCGCGCTGCGCCACCGCCGGGTGCGCAGTACGTCCCACGGATGACGCGACCACTCCCGCCCGTACGCCACCACACGTTCGCCACCTGCCGCCAGCGCGCGCAGCAACCGCTCACGCTCGGGGTAACGAGCTCCAACGAAGCTCACGGCGTCGTCGGGACGCACAGAGAACGCCGTCAGCGAGTCGAAACCGTCGGGTAGCACGGCCGCGCGGATGCCCCGCGTGCGCAGAGCGGCAACGTCGGCAGGGCTGTAACTGAAGACACGCTCGACGTGACCGAGGGTCGCGTCGTCGTAGTCCATGCGTTCCAACTCGTCATAGAGCCAGAGGGCCGTGCGCACGCGCGTGCTGCCGAGGGCATCCCACCACTCGTCGCCGAGCGCGTCGCCCTTGACCACGATGACGGCGTCGGGGCGTGCGGCGCCGAGCGCGGCGATCGCGCGACGTGTGGCCTGGGTGCGCACACGGCGGTCGAGCGACGACCCCGGAAGTCGATGAGCCATCGCGTTGGCGATACCACCCGCGTCGTAGCAGTGCGTGGTGACCTCATGCCCCTTCGCGGCCAATGCCGCATCAAACGCACTCCAGTACCCGTGAAAGACCGGGCTGACCAGCAGCACTCTCATGACGCCGGCTCCGTCGGCCGGATCGCGCTCAGCTCGCGGTGCCAGATGGCGAGGGGCTGAACATCGCGACCGCGCAGACGGCGTGCACTGTTGAACACCAGGTTCACCGCACTCGCGGTGCGCAGCCCCAACCGCAGCGCACGAGGGTTCTCGTTCCACTTGCGTGCATAGCGCAACCTGGCCTGTACCACCCAGCGCACGCGACGAGCCGAATCTGAAGATCCCCCGCCCTCATGACGCACCTGCACGTCACCGAGAAACACCGATGGGATCCCCCGCGCGCGCAGCTGTCGCTGCAGGTCGACCTCTTCGACATTCATGAAGTAGGCCTCATCGAATCCGCCCACCGATCGGAACGCGTCGGTGGGAATCAGCAGGGCCGCACCGACCAGCCAATCCACCGGCAGCGTGACCCCCTCGACGCAACGGGTGTCGTGACCGACGGCCTCATGCAACCGCGGGCGGAACCGCGCCAGGGGCGTGAGCCATTCGATGATGTGGTGCCTGTTGCGGGGAAAGCGGCGCCCACCCCACTGCGTCTCGCCGTCGAGGCCGACGAGCATCGGAGCGCAGACAGCGGGTTGCCAGGGCTGAGCGGCCGTGCAGAGCCGCGACACGAAGTCGGTATCGAGCTGAAGGTCGCTGTTGAGAATCAGCAGATGTGAATGTTCGGCAGCCTCGACGCCCGAGTTGACCGCGGCGCCAAAGCCGCCGTTGTTCTCGCGCCGCACCACGGTGACCCCGCGCATCGGCGGAAACGGCACCGGCGAGAGGTCATCGCTGACGATGATCTGCAACGGAACCCCGATATCGACCTGGGCGTGCAGCTGGCGCACGAGTTCTTGTGTCTGCGCGGGTTCACCGTAGTGCGGAACCACGACGGATATCCCCGTGATCGCGCCAGCCTCATGCCCAGTGGAGTGTTCGGTGATCATGCCCGCGTGGTTCTGCGCAGAGCGGGCGCCGCATCAGAGGCTGCGGGCTTGGCCGCTGCCTCACCTCGCTTGGCACGTCGAGCGGCCTTCGCCTTGCTCTCGACATCTTGCGCAGCCAGGTAGTAGCTGCGGTTCTGACGGTACTGGCCGTACCCGTAGCCGTAGCCCTCTTCTTTCAGAGAGACAAAGTTCAGCACCACGCCGAGCAGTCGCGCACCGACCTGTTCGAGCTGCTGCCGCGCCGCCGCCGCCGCCGCCTTGCGCGTACTGCCGGTGTGCACGACGAATACGACCCCGTCGGCCATGGTGCTCACCACCGAGGCATCGGTGACCGGCAGTACCGGCGGAGCGTCGATGATTACGAAGAACTCGCGCCGCAGCTCGGCGAGCAGGGTGCGCAGCGCCGCTGACCCCAGCATCTCAGAGGGGTTCGGCGGGATGGCGCCGGCAGGAAGCACAAAGAGGTTCGGCTCTTTCATCGCGCGGATCGCGGCGGCGGCGTCGACCTGTCCGCTCAGCACTCCGCTGAGGCCCACCGACCCGTCGATGCCGAAGTTGCGGGCCACCTTGGGCCGCCGCAGGTCGGCGTCGATGATGATCGTGCGCTGCCCCGACTCGGCAGTCACCTTGGCGAGCGATGCCGCAGTCGATGACTTGCCCTCGCCCTGGTTCGCGCTGGTCACGACGACCACACGCACCTCGGTGTCCACGCTCGAGAAACGCAGCCCGGTACGGATTTGACGGTATGCCTCTTGTGCAATCGTCGATGCCTGGGCTCCGTTCTTCGAGCGCCCCTTCGCGCTGAACTTGGGCACACGCCCCAGCACGCCCGTGCCCATCAAATCGGTCATGTCGGTGTGTACGCGCACACGCACGTCGAGCACGCGGCGCACCAGCAGCACCACTACGCCACCGACCAGACCGGCGAGCGCCCCCACGAGCAACGCCGGGCGCAACTGCGGCGTTGAGGGAGTCGACGGCTGCACCGCGTCATCGAGCGGCACGACAGTGATCCGTGCCGTTTGACCGCCCTGCGACTCGATCTCGTCGATCACGGCGACAAGACCGTCGAGCGCGCCGCTGGCGAGCTTGACCGCTTGCTCGGGCGACTGCGACTGCGCGGTGACCTCGATAAGCGTGCTGCCGGGAACCACACGAGCGCTCAGGTTTCCCTGCAGCGATCCCGGTTCTTCGCCGAGTTCGCTCGCGATGGCGTCGCGCACCGTGCCGCTGCTGATCAGCGACACGTACGACGCCGCGCGCGCGCTCGCTTCATCCGCGCCGCTGACGAGAGCGTCACCAGACGAGGCGATGAACCCGGTCGCGCTGGCGGTGTAGACCTTGGGAGTCAGCATGAAGTAGGCGACACCGCCCAGCACACCGACAAGCACGCCAGCCACGAGCATCAGCCATCCCCGGCGCATCAGCGTGGCGAAATCCAGCACCGTCACGTTTCTGTCCTCACGTCAGGAGGGCGTGCTACACGGCGCTCACCCCAGTTGCAAGCGCGCCATCCCCTCGACGGCAAGCCTAGCGGCTTTCGCGTGCCGCCCCGTCTGCGATGATGGTCGTCATGACTGGGGTGGGAATGCGCGTGCACCGCGAGGCACTTTCTCGTCCTGCAGCACTTCCGCTGGTGCCCGCCGGGCATTCCGCCCGCATCATCGATGCCGTGCTTGTGGGGCTCATCGTCGTTCGCACGGCTTTGCCCGGCGTCCCACTACCCGTGGCGCAGATGAGCATCATCCTGCTGCTGGGCTTCTGTGTGTTCAGGCGCCCCACCCGTTCATTCGCGGGCCTCTGGTGGGTTCCGGCAGCGCTAATCGGTCTCTTGTGCTTTCTGACGCTTGAGACATGGCTCAACGACATCGATCCGACCCGCCGTGCACTCAACCTACTCGTTCTCTTCACGTTCGCGATGTTCGTCGCGACCGGCCGGATCGACATCGGTTCCGCGATTAAGGGGCTTGGCGCGGCACTCGTGATCAACGCTGTGTTGTTCTATATGGGCGTAGCTCCTGATGACTACTCCGGGGTGCTCACGGGCTACTTGCAGGACAAGAACGCTGCGAGTCTGGTCATCGCCGTGGCCATGTTCCTGCTGCTTCTGGTCGCGCACCGACGCGCTGCGCAGATCGCCGTCGTGGCGTTGGGCATCGCCGGCGTCGTCGCAACCGATTCACGAACGACGATGGCGGCGATAGCCGTGTCTCTCGCTTGGCTCGTGGTCAGCCGCTTCCTGGGACGCTCGTTGCAGATGGTCGCACTGGCGGCAGCTTTCCTTGCTTTCGTGTGGGCAGACAACAACCTGACCACGATCGGCGACTACAGCAGCACCCGTGAGGGCTCCGACGCTTTCCGTAGCCGTATCGATGCCGCTTCTGGGCTAAAGGCGGCCTCAGCACCGTGGTATGGGCTGGGTCTTGGCGAGGCTACTGTCTCTCTCGACAGCGGTACGTGGTTCTTTCACAACGCCTTCGAAGGGCTGATTGTGGAAGGCGGAGTCGTCATGGCTGTCACCGTGATCGCCCTCTTCGCGCTGTCGGGGCTGGCGGTAGCGGCTCAGCGGACCATCAATTTTCAGAGCACCGAGGCACGCGCCATCACGGCGGCGACGCTCACGCTCTTCTGCTGCGCGTTCCGACTGGGCGAGGTGTTCCTCTCCCCGATCGGGCTGCTCACACTCGGCATCGCCGTCGCGCGCCTTCTGCCGAGCGTCCAAGGCGCTAGCAACTCTCCGATGAGCCGCATCAATCGCGGCTAGCCAGCGGTACAGTCTCTCCGCCTGAGCGGCGGTCTCGCGCACGGACAAGCGCCGTACGAATGCCACGACTCAGTTTTCTCTCTGCTGTCTTGTACATGATCCACGCCACGAGCAGCGCCACTCCCGTCGCAACGAGCACAGCGGCAGGGCGACCGATGAACGGCCAGAGCTGGTGAATCACCACGTAGCCGACAATGGAGTGCACGAGGTACAGGGAGTAGCTGATCTTCCCCGTCCACTGCAGCGGAGCAATCAGCAGTAGGCGCGTCTGCTTGCGCATCGACACGATGATGAAGAGAACACAGATGATTGCGACAATGACCGCATTTCGCCAGTGCTCCACCAGCCCCGAGACAGCGACCGCCACGATGGCCGAGGGAATGAGCAGCAAGTGCATTCTTCCCGCACGGCGGGAGATGAACGCGAGCATCCCCGTGCAGAACAGTGGCCCGTACGCCGCGAGGGTGATGTTGAGCACGACCTTCACGGGCGTCGGGACTAACTGCGGATCAAGACCATAGGAAGCGGGGAACGCCCAAATCGCCACGAGCAGACATACGACGAGCCATGCCAGAGACACTCGTACCATCAGCTTCTCTGACAGTCTGCAGCGCGTCAGCACCAGTAGCAGCAGGATCAGCACGTAGAACTGCATCTCTACCGCGAGCGTCCAGAACACATCCAGGACGTTGGGCACCAAGAACCAGCGCTGCACCATGGTGAGGTTCATAGCAACCACATCGGGGGCCAGCGGAACGTTGGGTACCGCGAACGCGGCGCCAATGATCACACCGATCGCGAGCGCAATCCAGTAGGTGGGGTAGAGCCGTGAGAACCGCGATATGACGAAGTCTGAGGGACGCTGGGCAGCTTCGGCCGACATCAGAATGACGAAACCACTGACGAGAAAGAACAGCTGAACGCCGAAGGCACCCCACCATACGTCAATCATCGGCTGAGGATCATTCGGGAAGTACGAGTTGTGTGCCCCTGTGTAGTGCGACAACAGCACAAGAAGCGCCGCGATCCCCCTCAGACCATCGAGTTCACGAAACCGCATTCTCTTTGCTCCCCTTTTTCTGACTAGCTCGCTCGGCCGCCGCAAGGTTCGTGAGAACCTCGCGCACGCGCCCCGTCCCGGCGGCCGGGGAGTAATGCTCCGTCCAGCGCGCATGCTGCGCCTCGACGTTCGTGTCTTCCTCTCCCGAGGAGATGCGGGCGATCAGCGCAGCCAGCGCTTGCGCGTCCCCGCGCGGCGTGACGAGGCCCGCATCGGCCCCGACGACCTCGGGCAGCGCACCGGCGTCGCTGACAACCACCGGCACATGCGCAGACATCGCCTCCGCTGCAACAAGGCCGAACGATTCAGGGATCAACGACGGAACCACCAACAGATCGATTGTGTCGAAGAAGTCCGCCGGCGCTACCCATCCCACACGGTCGGTCAGCGTCTCTACCTCGGCGAGCGCCGACTCGACCTGCGCAGACTTCGGCTTCGCAACGAACACCGGCTCGCCGGCTAGCACCAGACGAAAGCTCCCCGGCTGCTCACGCTCGAGCAACGCCATCGCCTCAGCAAGCACGTGCACGCCCTTGTCGGGCCCGAGGCGCCCCAGAAAGCCGACCGAGAAACGGGCATCGGCAGCAGCCACACGCTGACGTCGTCGCATACGTTGCGTCCAGTTGGGCATCACCCGCGCACCCGGCACCGACGTGAGCATGTGCGCCGACGGCACCAGAGTCTCTCGCGCACCGATGCGAGAGAGCGCGCTGAGCACCCGGTGCAGTCCGTCAGGATGCTGGTGCAGGTGCACGATGCGATCGCTATGCCCCCACGTCGCCGTCGCCGGCACCAGACCGTTGCACCACAGCACCCCCTTGCGGTGGCGAGCATCCCACCGCCGCAGCTGCCACATCCACGACCAGCGACTCTTGACGTGCAGGCGCACGGTGTCGAACCCCGCGTCGTGCGACGCATCTGCCAGCGCACTCGGATGTGCCGGCGCCACCACCGTCACACCGATCGACAGCTCGCGCAGGGCCTCGGCGATGTGTAGCAACATCACTTCTCCGCCGCCGATCGCCCCGTTGTTCGTCGCGATCGTGATGTGATCGATGGCGTGCGAAGGCAACTTCTACTCCTTGGGACGAAGGGAATCGTCCGCAAGAGAGGTGCGGACACACTGGCGATCTCACCCTAGTGGATCGGCCGGCGACGTCACGCGCACAAGACGCCGCTCAGACAGCGCCTCAAGCGCCGAACGCACAAGCTGAGCGGCATCCGGATGCGGTCCATGCTCGTCGATGAGCGCCGCCGTCAACTCCGCCACCGTGCGCGGCTGCGCGCACCACAACCACATCGTCGCGGCAATACCGGCGATACGCGAGAACTCCGGGCCGTTCAGCACCGAGACCTCGCCGTCGCACTCGATGGCGTCCGTCCACGGCATGCGGGTCACGACAGCATCCGCCGCCCCCGTCGGGGGCACTCCCTCAGCCGCGGCGACGTCGCCGGTCCAGCGCTCAGAATCGGCGGGCGGATGCCCGATCCACCGCGCCTCGGCACGCGAATCGCCCCGCGATGCCAGCAGATCGTCGACGACCCGCTCGGCCTCGGCGATCTCGGCATAGCGCAGTCGAAACGGGCCGCCACCCTCAGTAGCCGCCCCGACCAGATGATGCAACGGGCGAAGCCCCCGCCAAATCGACGACGACTGGGGCAGCACCTCAGCGATCAGCTCATGCACGCCGATCGGCTGCAGCTCGACCGCGTCGGCACCAGGATCGCGCTGCAGGCAGACGATCGCAGCCAAGACAGGCGGAGAAAGCGGCGTGGGTGCAAGCCCCTCGTCATCGGGCGAGCACTCATCTTTACCGCCCGGAAAACCCGGCACGATGATCGAGAGCGGCTTCGTCAACCCTTCGACTCGATACGAGGCATCAACCCGCACCAACTCATCGCTCAGATACCCGAACCGCGTTCCCAACGTTCGAGCAGCAGTACTCTTGCCCGTGCCCGACGAAGCGACCATCACCACGGCACGGCTACCGTCACCCGACGCCAACGCGGCCGCATGCAGCAGCAGCCCCGATCCGGCCAGATGCTCAATAGCCGCCTGCGTCAGTGCTCTCGAGAATGCATACGGAAAGGCTCCGTCGGTGCGTTCGGTCACATACGCCGTGCGTACGTGGGGGTCTCGGGGGCCGGTCAGCGCGTCGGCAGAGGGTCGGAAGACGACCACTGCGGCGCCACTCGCATCGTGCCCGTTCACCCGTACCCGAGCCCACAGATGCCCGAGCCGCGAGACCAACGGACGGGGGTCGGCGTATGCCGAGAGATCGACCCGCCAGCACTCACCGAACAACCGCAGCAGCAGCCCATCCGACATGCTCGCGCGCACCCCGCACCCCCCTCGTCGTGTCCCCAACACCCTCTAGAGTAGGGGTATGTCAGCGTCTGAGATCCCCATCTGGGCGCTGACCCATCTGACACATGCTGCGCTTCAGCGCACCGCCGATCGCGTCGGCGCAGATCTGCTGCATGTGAAGGGGCCGGCGACCTCGCAGACACTGCGGCCCGCACCGCACGACTCGTCCGACGCCGACGTGCTCGTGCGCCCCGCGCACCTCGAACGGTTCACCGACGCCATGCTCGCCGACGGCTGGGAACTGTTCACCGACTTCGCCGACGGCTCTCCCTTCGCTCACGCCGCCAACTTCGTCCACCCGTCGTGGACCTACGCAGACATTCACCGCCTCATTCCCGGCCCACTCGCCACTCCGGAGGCCGTCTTCGAACGGCTCTGGCGCGACCACACGGTCGCAGAGATCGCCCACCAGCCGGTGACGGTACTGTCGCTGCCCGCACAGGTGCTGATGCAGACACTGCACGCAGCCCGTTCACACGGCGCCGAGCAGCCGTCCGCCTGGCGTCTGTGCCCCGACGAGTTGCGCACCGAAGTGCGTGCGCTCTCCGTCGAGTTGCAGACCGAGACGGCTTTCGCCGCGGGCATCGGCGAACTCGACGCCCATCGCAACGCCGTCGATCACGCACTGTGGTGGTATTGGTCGATGCCAGAGACTGACCGGCTCGACGAGTGGACCGCACGGTTGCGCAGCGCGCCGGGCATAGCCGAGAAGTGGCACGTCGTGCGCCAGGCCATGCGGGTGAACCGCACCCACTTGCGTCTGCGTCTGGGCCACGAACCCAGCCGCAGCGAGATCGCGCGCGAACAGCTGTCACGTCTCGCCCAAGCCGCGCGCTCCGTAACGCGCCAACTGACGCGCACCGGCGAGAAGTCCGCATGACCCCGGCCTACGTTATTGCGACCGATGTGGCATGGGTCGACTCCGTCGACGGCGGGCGCAACGACCCCATCGTTTGGATCGCCCGCCTGAGCGACAGCTCATTGTTCGCTCTCGAACGCACCGCCTGGCTGGTGTGGAGCCTACTCGCCGAGGGCTACAGCACTGCAGATGCGATCCGCGCCGAGATCACCACCCTGCAGGTGACCACCGAATTCGGCGCAGACGGGCTCGACGGCTTCCTCACACAGCTGGCCGACCAACGGCTGGTCGTCGCCGAGAGCCCGCCTACGCCGTCTCAGCCGTGACCAGGATCGGCCGGTGGTCGCTGGTGCCCTGCGGCAGCGTCGTGATCTTCGAGATGTCGAAGCCCACCGAGGTCGCGAAGTCGTAGTGCCCGCGGAACACCCGGTACCGCGTGTACGTGTGGTCGTCGCTGAGAGTGAGCATGTATCCGTGTTCGCGCACGGTCTGCCCGAGGTTCTCTTTGAACACCGGGTAGTTGTAATCCCCCACCATCAGCACCGGCAGGTCGGGGCCGAGCGCCTGCAGTTCGCCGAGCGCCGCACGGATCTGATTGCGCCGCAGCGAGTTCAGCGCGGTCAGCGGCGCGGCATGGAAGGACGCCACGATCACGCCGCGGCCGGTGTCGATGTCGAGCAGCCGCGCTCCCAGCACCCGCTCGTGCGCGGGTTTGAGCACCATGTCGTGCAGCGACTTCTTCAGCCCGATCGTGCGCACCGACTCGACGCGGAACGTGTTGCGGCGCAGGTACATCGCGAGCCCCAGCCGGTTGCCGCTGGTCGCCTCGACCAGAGAGAGCCCGCCGATGCTCTCGGGAAGATCCTGCGTGTCGCACTCCTGCAGGCACAGGATGTCGGGGTCGTGCGCGCTAACCAGATCGGCGAGCTCACGCGCCGCGCGGTGCTTGCGCAGGTTGTACGAGATGACCCTCATGCGTCAAACGTACCGCCGTCGCGTGGTGCGTTGTCGTCATGCTCGCGGTCACGCCGCGCACGAGTCTGCTCGGCCCGAGATGCCAGCAGTTCGTCGGCCGGATACCCGACCTCTGTCAGCGTCAGCCCGCGTGCCGGCAGCACCTTGAACGCGCTCGTACGGGTGAGCTCGTCGCGCAGGCGGGCGACGTCGGCGACCTCGAGCCGCCCCGCTCCCACGGCGGCGCAGGCACCCACCAGCGCGCGCACCATGCTGTGACAGAACGCGTCGGCCTTCACCTCGGCGACCAGCACGCCCTCCGCGTCGCGGTGCCAGCGGTAGTCCAGCAGTGTGCGGATCGTCGTGGCCTCCTCGCGCGGTTTGCAGTACGCCGCGAAGTCGTGGAGTCCGATGAGGGTCTGAGCGGCAGCATCCATCCGCTTCTCGTCGAGATCGGCACGCAGCGTCGTCGTGTCGTTGCGCCGCATCGGGTCGTATCCGACCCGATTGTCGGCGAGGCGGTAGCGGTAGCGCCGCCAGACCGCCGAGAAGCGCGCGTCGAACCCTTCGGGCGCGAGGCTCGTGCGCGTCACCGTGACGTCGGGATAGTTGCCGAGAACACCGCGGATGCGACGTGCCAGCGACCCGGCAGGATCGGATGCCGCCTGCCCGTGCCGCGTGCGCACGCGCGCCCACTGCGTCTCATCGAGGTCCACGTGTGCCACTTGGTCAGAGGCGTGCACTCCGGCATCCGTCCGCCCGGCGACCACGAGCCGCGCCTCGGAACCGACGATGCGCGCCAGGGCCGCCTCCAGCGTGCCCTGCACCGTGCGCATGCCGGGCTGGGTCGCCCAGCCGCGGAAGTGGGTGCCGTCATAGGCGATGTCGAGGCGGATGCGCACCGAACCAGCCTAATGGGGGCGCATCTAGACCGCGGGCTCCCGCGCACGCACGAGATCCCCGACGCGGATTCTGCCCGCGGGCGGGAAATCACAGACCAACCACCTGCCGTCCGGCGTGTCGGTGTGGGACACGCCGTGCACAGGGCGAATGGTCTGGGATTTCCCACACGGGTTGAGGCCCGCACATGCCGAGCCTCGATCAGGCCACGGCCACCTTGGGCTTGGCCCACGAACGCCCCCGGGTGTCTTTGAGGATCGTGTACTCGGCATCGACGTGCGGCTCGATCGCGCTGTACTTGTCGTTCGGCGCGCCGATCACCAGCTGGAAGCCGAGTCCCCGCCAGGCGCCGATCGCCCGTCGCGTGAAGTGGGCGTCGGCCTTGATCAGCGCCTCGTCCATGAACACCGGCGCATAGCGCGGACGCTCGGCCCCAGCATCCCCGAGCTGATAGCGCAACGCGGCCCCGACGATGAACGCCACCAGCTCCTGCGACTCACCACCCGACTTCTCACCGATATGGTCGTACAGCGCGACGTGCTCGCGGGTGTCGGCCCGGACCCGCTCGGCGCTGACCCGCACGTGATTGCGCACGTCGATCAGCTCGGCGAAGTCGGGCGCCGAGCGCCGCATCTTGGCGATCAGACGACTCATCCGCCGGTAGGCGTTCTCACGTTCCTCATCGGTCGATGCCGCCTCGATCAGTCCGCGCACCTCGCGCAGGTCACGACGGAAGCGCTTGCGCGCCTCGGACTGGTTCTCACGCGGTGTGATCTGCAGTCGGTGGTCGTCGTCGTAGAACGGCAGTTCTTGCATGATGCGGTTGATCGGCTCGATGCGGTCCCTGATCTCGCGCACCGACCGGCTCAGCGTCGAATCCAGGCTGGTCAGGTCATTGCCCGACAGGCGCAGCAGGCTGTCACGCCATTCGCTCTCGAGCTCATGCAGGCCGCTGGTGCGCAGCGCCTCAAGAATCCGCACGAATTCGTCCACCGATTCGTCGGGGTCAGGAAGCAGATTCAGGTTCGGCCAGCGTTCCAGGAACGACACCATCAGCTGACGCATCCGCTCACGCTGCTCGTCATGCCCGTCGAGTGCCGCACGGCGATCCGCCGTCAGCCGCGCCGCAGCGGTCTTCAGCGCCAGATCCAGCCGTGCCAGCCGGTCCGAAGCGCTGCCGGCGTCGGCGTCTCCCCCGAGCAGGAACCGCTCATCGAGGAACGCCGCCTGTGCCGCATCCAACACCAGTTCGGCGGATTCTGCGGCATCCACGATGCGCTGACAATCGTCGACATCGTCGGTCACCTCGCCCCACTGCGCCTCGACGCGGTCGCGCTCGGCGACGAGAGCGCCGATCTGAGAACGCAGCTCGGATGCCGTCACGCGCAGCGCCTCGGCACGTTCCTTCAATTGCCCGACCTCGGGGCTCGCATCGGTCACCTCGGCCTCGACGGATGCCCAGCGCTCGCGCTCGGCCTCCAACGACGCCACATCGATCTGCTTCCAGGTGACGTCCTCGATCAACGCGAACGCCTTCAACCGGTTCTCGATGGCATCCAGCGCCGCCTCGGCGGCCTCGGCCGTCTCGGCGGCCGCCGCGAGCCGCGCGTCGGTACCGGCAGCGAGCTCGTCAAGATCGCGCAGACGGCGCTCGTTCGAGAAACCCAGCACGTTCTCACGGCCGTGACCGCCGTGCGCACCCCGGCTGCCCTGCGACATCTGCCCCGTGATCGTCAGCGCCATCCGGTGCTCGCCCAGCTGCGCCGACGAGTCAACGCACACGAAGTCGAACCGCTCCTCAAGCCGCTGCTGCAGCCACCCCGTGAAGGGCGTCGCCCGGTGCTCGAGCCGCCCCGGAAGCGTGCGATCGGATGCCGGCTTCGACTCTGCGATACCCGCCGGAACCCCCTCATAGCGCAGCCGCACCGGGCTGCGCAGCTCGTCAATCGCCGCGCGGAACGCCGGCAGGTTCTCACTGTCGATCAGCAGCGTGGTCGCGAAACCACCGAGGGCGAGGTTGAACGCCTCGCGCCACGGCTCGAACTCGGTGCGCACCTCGACGAGCTCGCCGACGAACGGCAGCTCATCGGCATCGAGCCCGGCAGCCTCGGCCAGCAGCATCCGCGCCTCATGCAGAGCCGACGGGATGCTACCGCGCAGCTGCCCGGCGCCCGCGCGCTCGACATCCATCTGCTCGCGTTCGCGCACGAGCGCGCGCCGCGCCGTCTCGGCATCGGCGAACGCCGCCCGCGCCGCCCGGCGCCCACCGTCGGCCTGCGCGGCGCGTGCCTGCGCGGCCACCTCGGCGAACTGCTCTGATGTCTCGGCCTGCACGCCGAGTGCGCGCAGCGCCGCGTCGACGCGATCGCGCTCGCGCCGCACATCGGTCAAGCGACGCTCGACCCCGCGCAACTCGCGCTGGGCGGTCTCCAGACGGTCACCGCCCGACTGACGAAGCAGGTCGAGCAGGCCATCGCGCTCCGCCTCGGCACCGTCGACAAGCGCGTGCTTCTCTCGGATGCTGAGATCGAGCGCCCGCTTGCGCTCCCCCAGCTCGGACTCGACCTCACGCAGCAGATCCAGACGCCGCTGCGCCCGCCACAGCGCCGCGCGCGACGACGGCTCATCAAGGTCGCCGACCTCGTCGATCAGACGCACCCGCTCGGCCGCGCCCGTGATGCGTTCACGGATGCCCGCGATCGGCTCCAGCGCGCTCACCTGCTGCCGCGCCGTGATCATGCTCGTGCGCGTGCCCTCGAGCTCATCGAAGTGGGCCACGACAGCATCCGCCGTCGCCATTGTCTCGGGCTCTTCGAGCACGAGACGCTTGTACAGGTCATCGACCGTGGTGATCTGCTGACCGGCCTGGATGCGCGCCAGCAGGCTCATCGCCTTGCCACCCGACCCCGCGGCGCCGATGCCGAGCACCGTGTGCAGGCGCGCCGTGAACTCCCGGTCGGTTCCGACCGGTTCGAGGCCGCGCTCACGCAACGACGCGTCGGTCAACCGCTGTGCGGCGGCGGATTCGAGTTCGGCGAGATCAAAGCGCCCCTCGCACGTCGCGCGCACCCGCACGGTGTCTTCGAGAATGCGTGCGCCGGCGGGGATGTACCAGGCCCGCACGGCGGTGAACCGCGACCCGTCGTGGTCGGCCCAGGTCATGGCAATGGCGGTCCAGGTGTCTTCACCGTCGCCGCGCAGCACCCGCAGCTTCGTGCCCTCATCGGTGCGGGACTCGTCGATTTTGCCGCGTCCGTACGACAGGATGTTGCGCTGCTCCTCACCGCGAGGACGCCCGGTGATGCCACCATTGGACGCACCGTTGAACGGCGTGGTGTGCGGCATCATCAGGGCGATGTAGGCGTCCATCAACGTGGACTTGCCCGAGCCGGAACCACCGCACAGCATCGTCGCGTTCGGCGAGAAACGCACCCGATGCGGGCCGCCATCGTAACCGCCCCAGTTCACCAACTGCAGGTCCTCGGCGACCCACTGCTGGCCGCGCGACTGCGCGGGGATGAGACCGAAGAGAGTGTCGAGCATCGTCACAGGGCGGCCTCCGGCTGCACGTTCTGGGGCTGGGGGGCCTGCTGGGGCTGGGCCTGCTGGGGCTGGGTCTGCTGGGCGCGCAGCCAGGCGCGCAACTCGGCGAGCTTCTCGGCGCTGAGCACGACCTCGACGAGCGAGCTGATCCGGTAGCGTCCGGTGGTCTCCTCGTCGACGACGCCCTCGCGGTCGAGCCGGTCAAGCGCCGCGCGGATCGCCCGCTGCTGCCGCGCCGTGCTGCCGTCGGCGTCGGTGAGATAGCTCAGCACGGTCTGCTCGACGTCTTCGATGTCGATACGCGGTGCGGACTCCCCCGCAGCCGTCTCACGCTGGAAGACCGTGCGCAGGTGCACCAGCACCAGTGTCTCGGTGCGGTTGTACGGCAGGTCCTTCAGCAGAATCGGCACCTCGAACTCGTCGGAGCGCACCTGCTGCTTGTAGGCCAATCCGCGACCAGGATCAACCACGAGACGCAGGTAGACGTCGTGCAGGCGCGACTCGATGATCTGCTGGTGCTCGAGCAGCAGCGCCCACTCGGCACGGTTGCCCTCAGCACTCAGAAACCGCTTCTGCAGCACCTGCGCCAACACCCGGCGCACCTCGGGATCGAGCGTGCCGCGATCCCCCGGGAAGTGCTCGACGAGGTCATCCTCCATCGCGACGGGGGTGACGAACGGATCGCGTACGTCAGCATCCGATACGGCGTGCATGTCAGCATCCGACGTCGTCTGCGCGGGCGCGTCGACGCGCCCGTCGGTGTCGGAAACGGTCGTCGTGTCAGTCATCGTCGTCCTCCTTCAGTGCGTGGGCCGTGACCGACGCGAATGCGAACCGCCTCGTCGTGCCGTCGGGACGCAGAGTCTCGACGGTCGACACCTGGTCGCCCTCGGTCATGCCGTTACGGTGCGCGATCTCCAGCAAGCCGACGAGGTCGACCGGCCGGCGGGTGTCCTCCGGAGCGCCGACGAAGGCCTCACCCAGATCGAACACGTCGCCGAGCCCGGCGACATACGCCTCCAGCTCGTCGTAGCGCGGCCCGCCCCACGAACGCGAGTCACCCTCGACGTACTCGACGTCGTCAGCATCCGCCAGCGGAGCCGGAGCACCCGGCGGACGCACATCTCCCACGCTCTGCCGCAGCCGACCGAGGTCGATCAGCGGCAGGCTGCGCACCGGATCGACCGGCGCCGTGGCCGGAGCCGTCCTGGCCCAGTCGTGCAGCCCAGAGATGACGTCGCGCAGCAGATCGTCGATCTGGCGGTCACGCAGCGGGTCGTGCGTCTTCACCTGGCCCGTGATGACGTGGGATGCCCGTCGCTGCGCCGCCAGCACCTCTTCGACACCCAGCTCGACACGGCGGCCGATGGCGTCGAACTCGATGCGCTGTGCGGAATCCATGTGGCGGGCGAACGGCTGCGCGAGCAGCGTGTGCAGCTGCTCGTTGAGCGCGTCAATGCGCTCGGGGTCGCCGATCAGGCGCAGGGCCCCCGCGAAGGCCCGCCCTTCGGGCGTCGACTGCATCACGTCGCGGGCGCGCTGCAGGTATTCGCGCAGCACCTCCCCCGTGGGACGCTCGTCGCGTCGCAGGTGCGCAACGACATCACGCTGCATCTGCTTCAGCGACTCCGCGACGCGGGTGAAATCGGCGGGCAGCTCACGCGCCAGGTGCAGCACGTTCTCGGCCTGCTCGTGCAGTTCCTCGTCGTCGACGTCCACCGTGCCCTCGGCCTGCACGCGCAGGATCTCGGCGTCGATGGCGTCACGCTCGGCCGTCAGCCGCACGATGCGCTTGATCGGGTCGGCCTCGGCGCTGTCCGACAGTCGCTCGACCGTCTCAAGCAGCGTGCGCACCCGCGAGTTCGACACGCGCGTGCGCCCAGCGCCGGTGCGCCCGGTGATCTCGAGCGCCTCGACCGCGTGCGCCGAGAGTCGGTACACCTCGACGTCGTCATCGATCTGCTGCACCAGCCAGCCCTGTTTGGCCCATGTGCGGCACACTTCACGCCCCGTGCCCGCCGGAATGCGCCTGTCATCGTCGTCGTAGCCCGCCGCGCGCAGGTCGTCGAGCGCCGCAGCGACCTCGGCGTGCGCGTCGGCGATCGGCACCGCGGGGCGATCCGCTGAGAACAGCGTCGTCAACGCTGAGACGACGAACGGCGCGTGGCGACCGTGCAGCAACCCCAGGGTCGGGGTTCTGAACGCTGCAAGAGAGCGGATGTATGCCGCCTCGGCACGCGTACCTGTCACCTGAGAAGCCTACCCGGGGTCCCTGTGCACCCTCCAACGAAGGTGCAGGCTCCGCCCGCCTCGCACCCGCCTCTCACCTGCTTCCGTCCCGCCTCCGTCCATATGTCACAAACTCGGGCTATCTGGGGCCGATAGCGCGGGTTTGTGACATATAGACGGAAGGTGTGCGGGCTATAGGCCGGGGGCCGGGTACGAGAAAACCCCCGGCGGGTTGCCGAGGGTTTTGTTTCTGTAGCGGAGGCGGGACTCGAACCCGCGACCTCACGATTATGAGTCGTGCGCTCTCACCATCTGAGCTACTCCGCCGCAATCGCCCGAACCAAAGTGCAGACGGTACGAGCCCCGAGTCAGGATTGAACTGACGACCCCTTCCTTACCATGGAAGTGCTCTGCCACTGAGCTATCGGGGCGCGCTGCCCCTCGCGGGGCAACCAGATGAGATTATCACCTCTCGGTGCATCTCGCGAAATCGAGCGAATCAGTACTCGTATCGACCCGCATTTTCGCGCATCCACGGCAGCGGATCGATCTGCGAACCGTTGATGATGATCTCGAAATGCAGGTGCGCACCGTACGACCGACCGGTGTTGCCGACCTTGCCGATGATGTCGCCGACCTTGACCTTCTGGCCGGACTGAACCTGCAGCGACCCGTACTGCATGTGCGCGTAGTGGCTCGTGACGACCTGACCATCGATGACGTGATCGATGTAGACGTTCACACCGTACGCACCACCCGCCTCAGACGCCGTACGCACGACACCATCGGCGATCGCCTGGATCGGAGCACCGTTACCGGGCACGAGGTCGATACCCGCGTGCAGACGACCCCAGCGCGGCCCGTACGGCGAGCTCATCGCTACACCGACGATGAACGGCCACTGGATCGCCGCATCGGGATCGTTCGTGTAAAGGCTCTCGGAGAACTTGATGCCCTCTTCTGCGGCGACCTGACTGAGCGACACGCTGGAGAAGTCATCCGACCGCGCGAGAGCGTCGCCCTCGACGTCCGACGAGGCGACGAACGCCTGGATCTCACCGTCCGCGACCTGCTGACTCGCCTGATCACCGGCTGTGGCCAGCGAGGTCGATGTACGAGCATCCGCTCCCTGCGACGCAGCCACGGCACTGACGGGAAGCGTCATCGAGACGGCGATCAATCCAGCAACGCCCATCACACCGAAGCTGGCTCCCGCTGCGACGACGCGTCGAAGCATCCGCCGTGGGCGTGGCTTCACCATGTGCAGTGGCGCTGCGCCCTCGACAACCGGCTCGTCCGCGACGGGAACGGTCGGCTCAGACGGCGCCTCGACCTCAGCCCCTGAGACGGCCTCGGCGTCGTCCTCGATAGCCACAAAGCCGAACATCTCGGATGCCGCCGCGAACGCGTCGACATCCGAGGCAACATCGTCGGACGCGACGACGGGCGCCGCAACGACTGGGGTGGCGCTCTGAGGAGCGGAGTCAACCGCGACGGGGGCCGTTCCGGCGGGAACCGCCTCTTCGAAGATCGGATGCGCTAGAGAAACCGATTCGGGAACAACGGTGACCGACTCGACCGGAGTGGACTGCGTGGCGCTGGCGACGACCTCAGCGGGGGCGGTCATCGGCTGCGCGGTCGGCGTACCGGAGGCCGCCAGACGTCGTGCGCGACGACTGGTCGCGGCCGTCGACACGGCAGTCGCGACTTTCTCGGCCGCAGCGGCTGCGTCTGTCGCGATCTGTGCGGCGTCCGGAGTTGCCGAGTCCGCTGAACCCGCCTGCGGGGCGGTGCGAAGTCGATTGGCGCGACGCGTGGGCACAGCGCCGTCCTCGGAGCGTTCAGGGTGCAAATCAGATCTCTCGGGTCGGGTAGTCAAGCCGGTACTTGATCACTTCGCCTCGGGCCGGCGAAAGTAACGATCGGATAAACCGTACATGTTCCATGCTGGGAAAGCCATGAACCAAACAAATTCAATCACATGAGATTGCCGATGCCGCTGACCGCACGCTGCAATGCGGCATGAACTGCCGGGCCACCCGCGATCACCATCGGACGGGGCGCATCCAGCTCCAGCCTGCTGACGAGACCGCCCGCCTCATGCACCAGGATCGCACCAGCCGCGAAGTCCCACGGGTTCAGACCGCGCTCGAAGTAACCATCCAGGCGTCCGGCTGCGACGTAGGCCAGATCGATCGCGGCCGACCCCATCCGGCGCAGGTCGCGCGCGATCGGCATCACCTGCCGCACCATCGCCAGGTCACCGTCGTGCGTGGCCGGGTCGTACCCGAAACCGGTCGCCAGCAGGGCTCCGGCGGGCGTCTCGGTCGTGACGGAAAGTCGGATGCCGTCGAGCCAGGCCCCCTCGCCGCGCGCCGCTGTGAACAGCTCGCCGAGGCCGGGGGCGCACACGGCGGCCGCCACACCCTGCCAGCTCTCGGGGTTCGGTTCGCCCTCAACGACGGCGATGCTGACCGAGTACGTGGGAATGCCGTAGGCGTAGTTCACGGTGCCGTCGATGGGATCGACGACCCAGGTCAGCCCGCTGGCTCCGCGCTCAGCGCCGGTCTCCTCCCCCAGAAAGCCATCATCCGGACGCTCACTGCGGATCCGGTCGCGGATGAGCTGCTCGACCTCGCGGTCGGCCTCGGTCACGATATCGGCCAGCGTCGACTTCGTCGCGGCCAGCGAGACGCCCTCGGTGCGCCGGCGCTTGGCAAGGTCGCCGGCTTCGCGGGCGATGTCGGCGACGAGCTCGCCGACATGCGTCGCGGTCACTGACCTGCTCCCGGAGCCGGTGGGACGGGAGGCGCGGGCGGCACAGGTGGTGCCGCAACCGCGTCGGGCGCCTGTGACGCGGGCACCGCGCCCTCCGAGTACACGGGGTACACCGGCGCATCGCTCGCCCGCGGGGCGTAGTACGCCACCTGGGCGGACGGCGGCACAGGCGTCGGGTATCCCGTGTAGTACGCGCCCCAGTCGGGCGACCCGTCGGGCATCACGGGCAGCGGGGTGCGTCCGTCCGAGTACGTCGGCCACGCGCTCAACGGTTCCGTGGGCACCGGCGGCGTCGCCGGGTGGTGCGCTACGGGAGTGCGCGCGATCGCGGGCTCGAACGACGTCGGCATCGGGCCCGAGGGCATCGGACGCGGACGCCGGCGCGGCGCGAACAACGCGTTCAGCAGCGGGATCAGCGTCGTGCCCACAGCCGCCAGGATCGCCAGGGCGATCACGATGCGCCAGTAGATGTCGCGATAGTCGAACACCTCGGGGAAGGTCAGGTAGAACACCAGCATTGCCACGAGCGCACCGAGCATCACGAACGTGACGATCACGATCACCCGGGTGAATGTGGTGACGTACCGCTGCGACGCCTTCAGGAACAGACGCACGTGCACCAACGCGAGCTGCATGATGCCGATCACCAGCACGAACTGGAACAGCCGCTCACTCATCCAGCCGAACATCGGCGACGGCTCGGGCATCCAGATCTTCACCGATCCGACCAGCAACGCGACGATCCACGTCACCATGCTCGCCAACGCCAACCACTCCGGCCGTCGCTCCGCCAGGTGCGACTCCGCGATCGCGACGCCCGCGAACAGCGCCAGCAACAGGATCGTCAGGAACGCACGCGCGATGATGCCGTCCTGATCACCGATCAGCACCCACACGACGCACACCAGCGCTGATGCGATCAGCGCTCCGATCGCGATCCAGATGGCGCCGCGCAACAGCTTCGAGTTCATCGGCTGCTGTTCGTCGGCACGGGGCGTGACGTCTGTCATGAGAACCTCCCGGCGGTGTCGGGTCTCATCCTCCCACGTGCGCCCACGTCCCGCGGGGGCCTGTGGACAACGTCTCAGCGACCGCCCGCGCGCGACGCAGCGAACCCGGCGACGCGAGCCTTGGCATCCGCCGTCTCGAACGCCGCACCGATCGAACGCGCCTCCTCGGCGAGCTGCTCTGCGAACGAGCGCGACGGCTGCGAGCGGACCAGACGCTTCGCCTGTCCGTACGCGCCGGCAGCTCCGGCCAGCCAGAATCGGGCGATCTGCTCGGCACGCGCGCGAACGGCATCCGCCTCGGCGTCAGCATCCGCCCCTGCCACGGCCTCGGCGACCAGGCCCCACTCCACGGCCTCCTCGGCGCTCAGCAGGCGATCTTGCAGCACCAGCTGCAGCGCGCGGCGCTCGCCGACGGCGCGCGCGAGCTGCGCCGAGACCGACAGGTCGGGTGTAAGACCGATGTTCGCGTACAGGCTGCCGATCTTCGAACTCGCGCCGACGACGGCGTAGTCACTGCACATCAGGATGCCCAGACCACCGCCCGCCGTGGTGCCGTGCGCGGCGGCGACCACCGGGATCGCCGACTGCGTCAACGAGAGGATGCCCTCATTGATCACATGTGCGAGCGAGGTGATGTCAGCTCCGCTGCCCATGGTCGTGGCCATCGCGACCACGTCTCCCCCGGCGCAGAACGCGCGGCCGGCGGCATCGAGCAGGATCGCCCGCACGTCGTCGCGGCCGACCGCCTCGGCGGTGACATCGCGCCACGCCATGGCCAGATCGGCGTCGAACGCGTTCAGGCTGGCGGGACGGTTCAGCGTGAGACGGGCAAGGCCATCGTCGACGGTGAACAGGATCGGGTCGCTCATGGATCTCCTTCGATACGCAGGACGGAGTCTCAGCCTACCCGGGACTCAAGTTCATTCATCGGCGAGGACCCGGGCGACGAAGTCCTCCATGCGATGCCGGGTTCCGTCGAGCCGCCGATCGGCCTGGCCCGAAGCCCGCACCTCATTCGGAGCCAGCGGATGCGCCAGGCGCACGTTCTCGTGGCACGACAGGTCTGCGCAGATGTAGGTACCCGCGCTATCGCCACGGCGCCCCTTCGCGCCGGCACGGCGCGCAGTGAGCAGCGCCACCTGATTGCCCGGCTGCAACGAGCGGCAGATGTTGCACATACCTGAACGCACCCGCGCCGGGTCGGTGGCACGCAGCACGATCCCCTGCGCGACACCATCGCGCTCGACGATCACGATGCCGCGCCGGCTGGACTCGGGGTCCCGCCAGGCGAGGAAATCCAGGTAGTCCCAATCGGTGAGGAGGAAGTCATGGGGCATCCCGATTTCAGCGATCTCGTCGGCATCCGCGTTGCGGATCGCCGCACGCACCTGTTCTTCGGTCAGCGGTCGCATCGAACCAGTCTATGAAGCCGCCTCCGGCACCGGCTCCGCTACGGGCCGCTTCTCACGGATCAGAAAACCGAACCCGAACGCCACGAAGAACATCAGCACGCCGTAGACCGCTGCCGGCAGACTGAGTTCCATCGAGCCGAGCACCGACTGCGCGATCACGATCGCGAGTGTGGCGTTGTGGATGCCGATCTCGAACGACGACGCGATCGCCTGGCGTGTGCCGATCTTCAGCATCCGCGGCACCCAGTACCCGACCGCGAGACTGATGAGGCAGAACAGCACCGTGATCAGCGCGAGACGGGCGAAGTTGTCGACCAGCAGCTGCCAGTTCGACGCGACGGCGCCGGCGATGACAACGACCAGGATGATCACGCTCGCGATGCGCACCGGCTTGTCCATGCCCTGCGCGAAGCGCGGCCAGAACCGGCGGATCAACATTCCCGCCGCCACGGGCAGCAGCACGATCGCAAAGACCTCCAGCGCCTTCGACCACTGCAGCCCCAGCTGGTCGTCGAACGGCTCGAAGTACCAGATCGCGAAGTTGGTGATCACCGGGAGTGTGATCACCGCGATCACCGAGTTGACCGCGGTCAACGAGATGTTCAGCGCGACATCACCCCGGAACAGGTGGCTGTACAGATTCGCGGTAGTGCCGCCCGGGCTCGCCGCGAGCATCATCATGCCCACCGCCAGCACGGGCGGCAGCTGAAACGCCAGCACCAGTCCGAAGCAGATCACCGGCAACAGCAGCAGCTGGCACGCCAGCGCGACGACCACCGCTTTCGGCTGTTTGAGAACGCGCGCGAAGTCGGCGGGCGTGAGGCTCAGCCCGAGGCCGAGCATGATGATCCCGAGGGCGACGGGTAATCCGATGGTGGTCAACGCTGATCCCATGGCACTCAGTGTGGCCGACAACGCACCCCAGTACCAGCCCTACCCTCCGCCCCCGCGCGCCCGCCTCTCGCGACTCTCGCGCTTCTCACGCTTCTCGCGCTTCTCACGCTTCTCACGACGGCGAGAAACCACTTCCCGTTCGAAACATCACCTGACACGTGGTTTCTCACACGGGACGTGGTTTCTCAGCGACGCGGACACCTGGACGCCGGGATGCCGGTGCCTAAGATCGTGGAAGCACCCCTCGCCGACAGAGACGGAGAACCCATGGGCAGCATCGAGATCCATCGCTCGCGCTCGGAGGCGCACAACCAGACGGTCGGAAACGGCGGATGCGCGTGCAGCGCACCCACTGAGCCGAGCGCCGACCACGACTCGCGAGCTGCAGCAGCACGACCGCAGGCCAGCCGGACGGACAGCGAGAGCTGAACATCCGCGAATGGCTGAGGCTGTGAACGACTGAGGGCCTCCGCGATGCGGAGGCCCTCAGTCAGGTGTGTGGCGAGTGAGGGATTCGAACCCCCGAATGCAATGCAGGCTGATTTACAGTCAGCTCCCTTTGGCCGCTTGGGTAACTCGCCAGTGCACACCCGTCCGGCTTTTCCAGCCAACCGGGGGCGCGAGTATCAAGCATACCGGTCGGCGGCGGTCTCAAGAAATCGAGCCGTCAGCTACCGAATACGCCGCGCTCGGGGTGGCCCAGAGCATCGGGCGTGCGCAGCAGTCCCCCCTCGGCACGCACCGTCGCCGCCGCGATCTGCATGGCCCAGTCCAGTAGCCCCTGCCACCCGGCATCCGACATCGGCGCACCGTCAGCGAGCCCCGCAGCGACGGCCGCGAGCGTGGCATCACCCGCGCCCACCGTGTCGACAATCGCACCGGGCAGGCTCGCCACCGGCGCCGTGAAGACACCGGCATCCGACTCCAGCACCGCCCCGGCCGCTCCCGCCGTCGCCAGCACCGCCCCCGCCCCCATCGTACGCAAGCGAGCGCGCAGAGCGTCAAGATCACCGTCGTAGAGCAACTCGACGTCGTCGCCGCCCACCTTGACCAGGTCAGCCGTCGCCGCAAGGCGCTCGAAGCCGCGCACGAACTCCGCGCGGTCGCTGAGCATGCCCGCACGCGGATTCGGATCAACAGTGACACGAGAATCGCCGAGCGCGTCGACGAGCGCGTCGACCTCAGACGGCACGTCGAAGGGGAAGCAACTGATCGCCACGACGTCGGCCGCGGACAACGCCGCGCGCGCGTCGACACCGTATCGGATGCTACGCCGCTGCGCGGCCTCGTTGAACGCGTACTGGGGTTCGCCGCTCGGCGACCACGTGACCACAGCGCGGGATGACCCCCGCGGCGCCGGGCTGGTGATGAGTTCCACACCGTGATCACGCAGGTACTCACGGATGTGTGCGCCCGGTTCGTCATCGCCGACCATCGCGATCAGCGTCGTCGGGACGCCCAGCCGCCGCAGCCCCACGGCCACATTCAGCGCAGCACCGCCGACCAGTTCGCGCACACCACCGGCATCCCGGATCTCGTCGATCAGGGCGTCACCGATCACGACCGCCCGTCGCTGTGTCTCGCTCATTCCGTGAGACTATCGCGAGCCGGCGACATGCAGCATCGGGCCCGGAAGCGCCGCCCCGGGGCCGAAACCGTCACCCAGAACAGGCTCGTTCACGAGAACAGGCTCAATTCCGCAGAATCAGCCTGTTCTCGGCATCCGTCCTGTTCTCGATGACGACAGTGCCCACGCGCGACGCGGCACACCCTGAAAACGAGGTGAGGCCCCGGGTTCCGAAGAACCCGGGGCCTCACCGACACTCACTGACTCAGTTGTACGAGCCGGGCGTGATGTCGTCCGTCGAGAACGCGTCGAAGTCGACGTAACCGAAGTCACCGTCGGCGTACGCACCGTCGGATGCGAAGATCCGGTTCGGGTAGCGCTCGCTCTTGGCCTCTTCCGTTGCCTCGACCGTGATGTCGCGGTAGCGACGCAGACCGGTTCCGGCGGGGATGAGCTTACCGATGATGACGTTCTCCTTGAGACCGATCAGCGGGTCGCTCTTGCCCTCCATGGCGGCCTGCGTGAGCACGCGGGTCGTCTCCTGGAACGATGCGGCCGACAGCCACGACTCGGTCGCGAGCGACGCCTTCGTGATACCCATCAGCTCGGGACGACCCGATGCGGGGCGCTGACCACCGGTCACGGCCTCGCGGTTGATCGTCTGGTAGCGCTTCAGGTCGACCATCTCACCCGGCAGCAGCGTGGTGTCGCCGTGGTCGACCACGGTGACCTTACGCAGCATCTGGCGCACGATGACCTCGATGTGCTTGTCGTGGATCGGCACACCCTGCGAGCGGTACACACCCTGGACGCCGTTGACGAGGTAACGCTGCACCTCGCGGGCACCCATGACGCGCATGACCTCCTTGGGGTCGAGCGTTCCGACCTGCAGGGGCTGACCGACCTCGACGTGCTGGCCGTCCTCGACGAGAAGCGTCGCACGCTTCAGCACCGGGTAGACCACTTCCTCGTCACCGTTGTCGGGCGTGAGGATGACCTTCTTGCCCTTGTCGTTCTCTTCGATCGTGATGCGGCCGTCGGCCTCAGCGATCGGAGAGGCACCCTTGGGCGTACGAGCCTCGAAGAGCTCCTGCACACGGGGCAGACCCTGGGTGATGTCATCAGCCGATGCCGAACCACCGGTGTGGAACGTACGCATCGTCAGCTGGGTACCGGGCTCACCGATCGACTGCGCCGCGATGATGCCGACCGCCTCACCGATGTCGACCGTCTTACCGGTCGCGAGCGAACGGCCGTAGCACTGCGCGCAGACACCGACGGCCGAGTCGCAGGTCAGCACCGAGCGCACCTTGATGGTCTCGATACCGGCCTCGACCAGCTTGTCGATGAGCACGTCGCCCACGTCGTCACCGGCTTCGGCGACGACCTCGCCTGCCTCGTTGACCACAGCGGATGCCAGCGTGCGAGCGAACACCGAGTTTTCGACGTTCGGGTCGCGGACCAGCACACCCTGCGAGTTCGGTGCGGCGATCGGCAGGGCGAGGCCCTTCGACGTGCCACAGTCCTGCTCGCGGATGATGACGTCCTGCGACACGTCCACCAGACGACGGGTCAGGTAACCCGAGTCGGCGGTACGCAGAGCGGTGTCGGCCAGACCCTTACGGGTACCGTGCGTCGCGATGAAGTACTCCGCCACCGACAGACCCTCGCGGTACGAGGAGATGATCGGACGCGGGATGATCTCACCCTTGGGGTTGTTCACCAGACCACGCATACCCGCGATGTTGCGGATCTGCAGCCAGTTACCACGGGCGCCCGAGGTCACCATGCGGTTGATGGTGTTGTCGTCCGGGAAGTGCGCGCGCATCGCGGCCTGCACCTCGTCGGTCGCCTCGGTCCAGATCTTGATGAGCTCCTGACGGCGCTCAGCATCGGTGGTCAGACCCTTGTCGTACTGCGACTGGACCTTCGCGGCCTGCTTCTCGTAGGTCGCAACGATCTCAGCCTTGTTCGGCGGGGTGAGGATGTCGCTCAGCGCGACCGTGACGCCCGAGCGGGTCGCCCAGTGGAAACCGGCATCCTTGATGCGGTCCAGCGTGGCGGCCGTCTCGACCTTCGGGTACTCCTCGGCCAGCTTGTTCACGATCTGCGACAGCTTGCCCTTGTCGGCGACGCCGCGCACGAAGGGGTAACCCTTCGGAAGCGCGCCGTTGAAGATCGCCTGACCGAGCGAGGCGTCGACGAGGCCGTGACGCTCGTAGCCCTCGGGAGCCTCACCCTCGAGGAAGGTGAGACCGGGGATGCGGATGCGCGCCTTGGCCTGCAGGTCGAGCGTGCCCTCGTCGCGGGCCAGGATCGCCTCGGAGACCGAGCCGAACGCACGACCCTCACCGGCTGCGCCCTCCTTGACCGTGGTCAGGTGGTGCAGACCGATGATCATGTCCTGCGAAGGCAGGGTCACCGGACGGCCGTCCGACGGCTTGAGGATGTTGTTCGAGGCGAGCATCAGCACGCGGGCCTCGGCCTGCGCCTCGACCGACAGCGGCAGGTGCACAGCCATCTGGTCACCGTCGAAGTCGGCGTTGAAGGCCGCGCAGACGAGCGGGTGCAGCTGGATGGCCTTACCCTCGACCAGCTGCGGCTCGAACGCCTGGATGCCGAGACGGTGCAGCGTAGGTGCACGGTTCAGCAGCACGGGGCGCTCGCGGATGATCTCTTCGAGAACGTCCCAGACCTCGCCGCGGGTGCGCTCGACGGCACGCTTGGCCGCCTTGATGTTCTGCGAGTGACCCAGGTCGATCAGACGCTTGATCACGAACGGCTTGAACAGCTCCAGGGCCATCTGCTTGGGCAGACCACACTGGTGCAGCTTCAGCTGCGGACCGACGACGATGACCGAACGGCCCGAGTAGTCGACACGCTTACCGAGCAGGTTCTGACGGAAACGACCCTGCTTACCCTTCAGCATGTCGCTGAGGGACTTCAGGGCGCGGTTGCCGGTACCGGTGACGGGGCGACCACGGCGGCCGTTGTCGAACAGCGCGTCGACGGCCTCCTGCAGCATCCGCTTCTCGTTGTTGACGATGATCTCGGGAGCACCGAGGTCGATCAGACGACGCAGACGGTTGTTGCGGTTGATCACGCGACGGTACAGGTCGTTCAGGTCGCTGGTCGCGAAGCGGCCACCGTCCAGCTGCACCATCGGGCGCAGCTCCGGCGGGATCACCGGAACGACGTCGAGCACCATCGCGGCCGGGCTCATGCCGGTCTCGAGGAACGAGTTGACGACCTTCAGGCGCTTGATCGCACGGATCTTGCGCTGGCCCTTGCCCTCAGAGATCTGCAGGTGCAGGCTGTCTGCCTCGGCCTTTAGGTCGAAGCTCTGCAGGCGGCGCTGGATCGCCTCGGCGCCCATGTGGGCCTCGAAGTACTGACCGAAGCGGTCCTGCAGCTCGTGGAAGACGTCGTCCTCGGGGCGCAGCGCGCCGACCTCGAGCGTGCGGAAGTCCTCCCACACGCGCTCGAGCTTGGCGATGGCCTCGTCGGCACCCTTGCGGGTGAGAGTCATCTCCTTCTCGGCGGCGTCCTTGACCTTCTTCTTCGCGTCGGCCTTGGCGCCCTCGGCCTCAAGGGCCGCGAGCTCCTCTTCCAGCTTGGCCATGCGCTCGGAGATCTTCGCGTCGCGGCGGTCGCCGAGCGTCTTCAGCTCGAGCCGGATGTTGTTCTCCTGCGTGGCCAGGTCGCGGTGACGTGCGTCCTCGTCGACCGAGATGACCATGTACGCGGCGAAGTAGATGACCTTCTCAAGGTCCTTCGGCGCCATGTCGAGCAGGTAGCCCAGTCGCGACGGCACACCCTTGAAGTACCAGATGTGCGTCACGGGGGCGGCCAGCTCGATGTGACCCATGCGCTCACGACGGACGGAGCTCTTGGTGACCTCCACGCCGCAGCGCTCGCAGACGATGCCCTTGAAGCGGACACGCTTGTACTTGCCACAGCCGCACTCCCAGTCGCGGGAGGGGCCGAAGATCTGCTCGCCGAAGAGACCGTCCTTCTCGGGCTTCAGCGTGCGGTAGTTGATCGTCTCGGGCTTCTTGACCTCACCGTAGGACCAGCCGCGAATGTCTTCAGCGGTGGCCAGGCCGATTCGAAGCTCATCGAATGTAGTTGCGTCGAGCACTAGTTCTCCTAGTTAGAAAAATCTATGTATTTAGGGACGCGGTCCCTGAGCTGTGCCTGCGATCAGATCTCGTCGATCGATGCGGCTTCGAACCGGCTGGAGATGTTGATGCCGAGCTCTTCCGCTGCACGGAAGGCCTCGTCGTCGGTGTCCCGCAGGTTGACGGCGGTGCCATCGGCCGAGAGCACCTCGACGTTCAGGCAGAGCGACTGCATCTCCTTCATGAGCACCTTGAAGGACTCGGGGATGCCGGGCTCCTGGATGTTCTCGCCCTTGACGATGGCCTCGTACACCTTGACGCGGCCAAGGATGTCGTCGGACTTGATCGTCAGCAGCTCCTGCAGTGCGTACGCGGCGCCGTAGGCCTCGAGGGCCCACACCTCCATCTCACCGAAGCGCTGTCCACCGAACTGCGCCTTACCACCGAGCGGCTGCTGGGTGATCATCGAGTACGGACCCGTCGAACGCGCGTGGATCTTGTCGTCGACGAGGTGGTGCAGCTTCAGGATGTACATGTAGCCGACCGAGATGGGGTCCGGGAACGGCTCGCCGGAGCGGCCGTCGAACAGACGCGTCTTGCCCGAGCGGTCGATCAGACGCTCTCCGTCGCGCGTCTCGCGCGTCGAGTCGAGCAGACCCGAGATCTCGTACTCGGTGGCGCCGTCGAACACCGGCGTGGCCACCTTGGTGTTCGGGGCGACGTCGTAGGCCTCCTCGGGCAGCGCCGCTGCCCACTCCGGGTTGCCCTCGATCTTCCAGCCCTGCTTGGCGATCCACCCGAGGTGGGTCTCCAGCACCTGACCGAAGTTCATTCGACCCGGGATACCCAGCGGGTTCAGCACGACGTCGACCGACGTGCCGTCCGCGAGGAACGGCATGTCCTCGACGGGCAGGATCTTGGCGATGACACCCTTGTTGCCGTGGCGGCCGGCGAGCTTGTCACCCTCGGTGATCTTGCGCTTCTGGGCGATGTAGACCACGACGCGGCGGTTGACGCCCGAGCCCAGCTCGTCGTCGCCCTCTTCGGCGTTGAACTCCTTGACGGCGATGATCGTGCCCTGCTCACCGTGCGGGACCTTCAGCGAGGTGTCGCGAACCTCACGGCTCTTCTCGTTGAAGATGGCGCGCAGCAGGCGCTCCTCGGCCGAGAGCTCGGTCTCGCCCTTCGGCGTGACCTTTCCGACCAGGATGTCGCCGGGGCGCACCTCGGCACCGATGCGGATGATGCCGCGCTCGTCGAGGTCCTTCAGCAGCTCGGGGCTGACGTTGGGGAGGTCACGGGTGATCTCCTCCTTACCCAGCTTGGTGTCGCGGGCGTCGACCTCGTACTCCTCGATGTGGATCGACGAGAGGGTGTCGTCCTTCACCAGCTCCTGGCTGAGGATGATGGCGTCCTCGAAGTTGTGGCCTTCCCACGGCATGAACGCCACGAGCAGGTTCTTTCCGAGCGCCAGCTCGCCGTTCTCGGTGGCGGGACCGTCGGCGATGACCTCGCCGGCCTCGACGCGCTCACCGGCGTTGACGATCACGCGCTGGTTGTACGACGTGCCCTGGTTCGAGCGTGCGAACTTGCGCAGGTAGTACTCCTGCGTGCCGCCCTCGTCGAGCATGACCACGACCTTATCGGCCGAGACCTCGCTGACGACACCGGCCTTGGCGGCGGTGACCACGTCACCGGCGTCGATGGCCGTGTAGCCCTCCATACCGGTACCGACCAGCGGCGAGTCCGAGCGCAGCAGCGGCACGGCCTGGCGCTGCATGTTGGCACCCATGAGTGCGCGCTGCGCGTCGTCGTGCTCAAGGAAGGGAACGAGCGAGGTCGCCACCGACACCATCTGGCGCGGCGAGACGTCCATGTAGCCGATCTCCTCGGGCAAGAACAGGTCGACCTCACCGCTACCGCCGCGGGGGCGGGCCAGCACGTGGCTCTCGCGGAAGCGACGCTCCGCGTCCAGCGGCGCGTTGGCCTGTGCGATGTTGAAGTCGACCTCTTCGGCTGCCGTCAGGTAGTCGATCTGGTCGGTGACGACACCGTTCTCGACCTTGCGGTACGGGGTCTCGATGAAGCCGAACGAGTTGATGCGCGCGAACGTCGCGAGCGCACCGATCAGACCGATGTTCGGGCCTTCCGGCGTCTCGATCGGGCACATGCGGCCGTAGTGCGACGGGTGGACGTCACGGACCTCGACACCGGCGCGATCACGCGAGAGACCACCGGGGCCGAGCGCCGACAGACGGCGCTTGTTGGTGAGACCGGCCAGCGGGTTGTTCTGGTCCATGAACTGCGACAGCTGCGATGTTCCGAAGAACTCCTTGATCGCTGCCACGACGGGACGCACGTTGATCAGGGTCTGCGGCGTGATCGCTTCGATGTCCTGCGTGGTCATACGCTCGCGGACGACGCGCTCCATGCGCGACAGACCGGTGCGGACCTGGTTCTGGATCAGCTCACCGACGGCGCGGATGCGACGGTTGCCGAAGTTGTCGATGTCATCGGTGGCGATGCGGATCTCGGTCTTCTTGCCGCCGCGGATGCCCTCGAAGGTCTCGTCGCCGCTGTGCACGCGCACCAGGTACTTGATCGTCGCGACGATGTCGTCGCGCGTGAGCACCGAGTCGGTGAGCGGGTTGGCGAGGCCCAGCTTGTGGTTGATCTTGTAGCGACCCACCTTGGCCAGGTCGTAGCGCTTCGGGTTGAAGTAGAAGTTGTCCAGCAGCGAACGCGCGGCCTCGGCGGCGACCTGCTCGCCCGGACGCAGCTTGCGGTAGATGTCGCGCAGCGCATCTTCCTGCGTGAGGATGGTGTCCTTCGCCAGGGTCTCTTCGATCGAGGTGTAGCCGGCGAACTCGGCGAGGATCTCTTCGCTGGTCAGGCCAAGCGCCTTCAGGAAGACGGTGACGGACTGCTTGCGCTTGCGGTCGATGCGCACGCCGACCTGGTCGCGCTTGTCGATCTCGAACTCGAGCCAGGCACCACGGCTGGGGATGACGCGAGCGGTGACGATGTCCTTGTCACTGGTCTTGTCGGGAGTCTTGTCGAAGTAGACACCGGGCGAACGCACCAGCTGCGAGACGACGACGCGCTCGGAGCCGTTGATGATGAACGTTCCCTTGTCGGTCTGCAGCGGGAAGTCACCCATGAAGACCGTCTGAGTCTTGATCTCACCGGTCTGGTGGTTCATGAACTCGGCCTCGACGTACAGCGGCGCGGCGTAGGTCTTGCCGCGCTCCTTGCACTCGTCGATCGAGTACTTCTCGGGCTCGAGGTACGGGTTCGTGAACGACAGCTGCATCGTCTCGCCGAGGTCCTCGATCGGCGAGATCTCTTCGAAGATCTCACCCAGACCCGAGATCTCGGCGACGTCGGTGCGGCCGGCCTTCTTGGCCTCGGCCACGCGGGCCTTCCAGTCGTCGTTGCCGACGAGCCAGCCGAACGATTCGGTCTGCAGCGCCAGCAGGTCGGGGACCGTCAGCGTGTCGGAGATCTTGGCGAACGAGAGGCGGGAGACTCCGCGGCCGTTCTTGTTGGTGGTGGATGTGGATGCGTTGGGAGCAGCAGCCAAGGGAGTAACCTCCGTCAGCCCGGGCAAGGGGCTGGTCGATTCCTGGACGTCGGTGAGTGCGCTCGAAAACTCAACGGGATGCCGACCACCATATGAGGGCACGGAGAAGCGAGCGCAACTCTTTACTATAAGCCCGATTGTGCGACATGGCAAGCGTGATCCTTGACCAATTCCGCAACCTGCGGTATTGGCACGGGGCGGGCGCATCGCGCCCGCCCCGTGGTCACGACGCGATGCCCAGCTCGTTGCCGGGGATGGATGCCAACAGCGTGCGCGTATAGGGGTCACGCGGGTTGGTGAAGATCTCTTCGCTGGTGGCCGCCTCGACCAGTGCGCCGTCCTTCATGACGCACACGTAGTCGCTGATCAGACGCACGACGGCCAGGTCGTGCGAGATGAACAGGTAGCTCAGGCCGTACTCCTTCTGCAGGTCGCCCAGCAGCGTGAGGATCTGGTCCTGCACCAGCACGTCCAGCGCCGAGACGGGCTCGTCGCACACGATCAGGTCGGGCGCGAGCGCCAGCGCCCTGGCGATCGCGACGCGCTGGCGCTGTCCTCCGGAGAGCTCGGACGGGTAGCGCTGCATCATGGATGCCGGCAGCGCGACGTCGTCGAGCAGCTTGAGCACCCTGGCGCGGCGCTCGGCACGATTGCCGCGCTTGTAGAACTCCAACGGCTCACCGATCAGCCGCCCGATCGTGAACATCGGATTCAGACTCGAATACGGGTCCTGGAAGATCGGCTGCACACGCTGTCGGAACTCGCGATCCTGCGCCTTATCGAAGCTCTGAATGTCGCGCCCCTCGAAACGGATCGTGCCCGCCGTCGGCTCGATCAGCTTCAGCAGCATCCGCGCCGTCGTGGTCTTGCCCGAGCCGGACTCCCCCACGATCGCCACGGTCTTTCCGCGCGGGATCGCGAGCGAGACATCGTCGACCGCGATGAAGTCGTCGGAACGGCCGCGCACCGGGTACACCTTGCGCAGCCCCTCGATCTCGACGATGTTCGCGGCCTTGCTCCCCTCGGGCGCCGCCGCACCGGCATCCGCTTCTGCGCTCTCGGAGACCTGCGCGCCTTCGAAGACCTCTGGTTGCAGACGCGCCGCCGCGATAGACGGCGCCGCACTGACAAGGCTCTGCGTGTACGCGTGTTGCGGGTTCTCGAGGATCTGGCGGGCGTTGCCCTGCTCGACCACACGTCCGCGGTGCATCACCACGACGCGCTGCGCCCGCTCGGCGGCCAACCCCAGGTCGTGCGTGATCAGCAGCACCGCGGTGCCCAGCTCGCGCGTCATCTCGCCGAGCTGATCGAGGATCGTCTGCTGCACCGTGACGTCGAGCGCGCTGGTCGGCTCATCGGCGATGAGCAACCGCGGCCGGCACGCGAGTCCGATCGCGATCAGCGCGCGCTGGCGCAGACCGCCCGACAGCTCGTGCGGGTACTGCTTGGCCCGCCGCTCGGGGTCGGGCAGGCCCGCCGCCGACAGCGCCTCGACGACCTTCTGCTTGACGTCTGAGCGCGTGGCGAGGCCGTGCGCGAGCAACGTCTCGGCGACCTGTGTGCCGATCTTCGCGACGGGGTTCAGATTCGACATCGGGTCCTGCGGAACCATGCCGATGTCACGCCCGCGGATCTTCTGCATCTCGGATTCGGATGCCCCGACCAGTTCGCGTCCGTCGAGACGGATGCTGCCATCGGCCACCCGCCCACCCGACGCGAGCAGACCGATCACGGCCATCGCTGTGGTCGACTTGCCCGAGCCCGACTCGCCGACGATCGCAACCGTCTCACCGGGCGCGATCTCCAAGTCGACGCCCTCGACGGCGTGCACGACGCCGTCCATGGTCGTGAAGTCCACGGCCAGGCCCGACACCTGCAGCAGCGGCTGCGCGCTCATCTGCTTCTCCTTCTCGGTCATCGCGCTCTCGTCCTCGGGTCCATCGCCTCGCGCAGCGCCTCACCGAACAGGGTGAAGCCCAGCGCGGTCACGGCGATGCAGATACCGGGCAGGAACGCCAGCCACGGCGCGATCGCCAACTCACTCTGCGCGTAGGTCAGCATCCGCCCCCACTCCGCCGTGTCGGGACCGCCGCCGCCGAGCCCCAGGAACGACAGCGCGGCGGCGTCGATCACCGCCGTCGCCAGCGTCAGGGTCGCCTGCACGATGACCGGACCGATCGCGTTGGGAAGCACGTGCGACATCGTGATGCGGCCACGTCCGAGGCCGAGGGTCTGCGCCGACAACACGTACTCGCTGGTGCGCTGCTGCAGCATGGAGGCCCGCAGCAGGCGCGCGAAGATGGGCACCTGCGACGCTCCGATGGCGATCATCACCGCCTGGGGCGTCTGCCCCAGGATCGCGGCGATCGACACGGCCAGCAGCAGGTTGGGCACCGACAGGATGATGTCGACGATGCGCATGATGACGGTGTCGACCCAGCCGCCGAAGGTGCCGGCGATGAGTCCCAGCAGCATGCCGCCGAGAAGACCCAGCGCGGTCGAGACCACACCGACCATCAACGACGCCTGTGCACCCCAGATGAGTTTCGACAGCACGTCGCCGCCGAAACGGTCGAGGCCGAGCGGGAACTGCGGCAGCTCACCGGGCCCGGGGATGTGCGTCGGGGTGATGTACTCGGCACCGGGCAGCGCCGTCTCGGGGTACGGCGCGAGCAGCGGAGCCAGCACCGCAACCGCGATGAACAGCACCACGATCGCCCCGCCGATCCACGCCGTGACATTGTGTCGCAGCCGACGCAGCACGTCGCTCCAGAAACTGCCGCTCTTGTGCAGCTCGGCCTGGGCGACGGTCACCGTCTCGGGCGATCCGCCGCTCTGCGGGCCCGCGCCCGGGCCCTGTGCGGGTGGGAGCACTGCGCTCATCACTGAACCCTCACTCTCGGATCGATCAGGCTGTACGACACGTCAACGGCGAGGTTGATCAGCGCGTACGCGATGGCGATGAAGATGATGAACCCCTGCAGCACCGGGAAGTCTCGCGCGAAGATCGATCGCGCCAGGAACGAGCCGATGCCGGGGAAGGCGAACACCGTCTCGGTGAGCACCGCCCCCGAGATCAGCAGCCCGGTCTGCAGGCCGATCGTGGTGATCACCGGCAGCATCGCGTTGCGCAGGATGAAGCGGTTGCGCAGCGTGGGCGTCGAGACGCCCTTGGCCTTGCCGGTGCGCACGTAGTCGGCGTTCTGCACTTCGAGCACGCTGGCCCTCGTGATGCGCACGATGATCGCCAGCGGGATCGTGCCGAGCGCCAGCGCCGGCAGGATCAGATGCTGGATGGCATCCCATGACGCGTCGAACTCGCCGGTGATGATGCCGTCCCAGACGTAGAAGCCGGTGACGTGTGTGGCATCTATTCGCGCGCTCTGGCGGCCGTCCGAGGGAAGCCATCCCAGCTGCACCGCGAAGATGTACTTCAGGATGAAGGCCAGGAAGAACACCGGGATCGTGATGCCGATCAGGCTGAACACGACCGCGGTGTGATCCGTCCATTTGCCGTGGCGGCGCGCCGCCCAGTAGCCCAGCGGAACACCGATGCCGATCGCGAAGATCAGCGCGAGCACACTGAGCTCGATGGTCGCCGGGAACCGGCGGAAGAACTCCTCGGTCACGGGGCGCCCCGTGACGATGGATGAGCCGAAGTCGCCCTGCAGCAGGCGACTGACCCAGATGAAGTACTGCTCGTACAGCGGACGATTGAAGCCGTAGAGCTCGTTGACCTGCTCGATCGCCTCGGGTGTCGCCTTCTCACCGAGAAGGGCGACGGCCGGCCCTCCGGGAAGAGCGCGGACCCAGGCGAACAGCAGAATGCTGAGGCCGAAAAGGGTGGGGATGAGCAGCAGAAGCCGCTTGCCGATGGTTCGCAGCAAGGTGGTCTCCGGGTATGGCGGGATCACGCGTCCTGGCGCCCTCGTGGGGCGTCAGGACGCGTGATCGCCGCGTGGACGGCTTACTTGGTGAGCACGATGTCGGTGAAGACCTCGTCGTTCACCGGGCTCGCCGGGTAGCTCTCCACCCGCTCGTCGAATGCCAGGGTCGGCGCCGGGTGCGCGATCGGCACACCGGGGATGAACTGCGCGACCTGCTCGTTGATCGCCTCGTACAGCGGCGTCTGCTCGTCGATGCTCGACACGCCGCGGGCCTCGGACAGGGCCGTGAACAGCTCGGGGTTGTCGAAGCCCCACTCGGAGCTCTGCTGGCCGAAGAAGACGCCGACGAAGTTGTCGGTGTCGTTGTAGTCACCGGTCCAGCCGAGCAGGTGGATGCCGTGGTCGGGCGTCGCGGTGATCTTCTCGAGGTAGTCCGGGTTCCATGCGTCGGTCTCGGGCGTGATCTGCACGCCGACCTCTTCGAGCTGGCGGGCCAGCACGGTGAAGATCTGCTCGGGGTCCGGCATGTAGGGGCGCGAGACATTGACCGGGTAGTTGAAGGTCAGCGACAGCGGGTTGTCGGCCGTGTAGCCGGCATCCTCGAGCAACGACTTGGCCATGTCGGGGTCGTAGTCGTACGTGGTGACGCCCTCGTTGTAGCCGTTGACGACCGGCGGCACGAACTGCGTCGCCTTCTCGGTGCCCTCGGGCAGCACCTGCTTGATCAGCGCGTCCTTGTCGATGGCGTACGACAGCGCCTGACGCACCTCGAGGTCCTGCAGCTCGGGAACGGCCTGGTTGAAGGCAAGGTAGAGCACCGTGAACGGCGGGCGCGACACCATGGTGAAGCCCTTGTCTTCGAGCGCTTGCGTGTCGGCCGGGCCGACCAGGTCGTAGCCGTCGATATCGCCGGCCTCGAGCGCCTGGCGGCGCGCCGTCGGGTCGCCGATCACGCGGAAGATGACCTCTTCGATCTGGCCCTGCTCGCCCCAGTAGTCGTCGTAGGCGGTCAGGGTGACGTTCTCACCCGGGGCCCACGAGTCGAACTGGAAGGGACCGGTACCGACCGGGTGGCCCTGCGCGTACTCCGAGAGCACGGGCGCCTCGGCGGTGCCGCCGACCTCGTCGGCCGAGAACTCCTCGAGCGCCGAGGGACTCTGCATGGCGAAGGCGGGGAGCGAGAGGGATGCTACGAAGCCGGCGAACGGCTTGTTCAGCTCGATCGTGACCTTGTCGTCGCCCTCCGTCGTGCACGACTTGTACACGGCATCGTCGGGGTTGGACGCGTAGCCCTTGAAGAGCTTGTTGTAGTAGTAGCCCACAGCCTCGGAGGCCAGCACGCCGGTCCAGTTGTACCAGCGGTCGAAGTTGAAGCACACGGCCTCGGCGTTGAACGGCGTGCCGTCGTGGAAGGTCACGTCCTGCTTCAGCGTGAAGGTGTGCGACATGCCGTCCTCGGACGACTCCCATTCCTCGGCGAGCAGCGGAGCCGGGTCAGCGGTGCCCGGCTCGGTGCCCACCAGACCCTCGAAGATCTGACGCGAGACGCGGAAGGTCTCACCGTCCTGGGCGAGGGAGGGGTCAAGGCTGGCCGGGTCGGACGACGCCGCAAAGACGAACGTCGTGTCAACGTCGGATCCGCCACCGTCATCGGCGCTGTCGTCGCGCTCGCTGGCGACGCATCCGGTCAGCAGCAGGGCCGCGACACCGGCTCCGGCTGCGAGGGCGAGCCCTCGTCGGCGCAGGGGGCTGTGGGTCATGATGAACCTCTCTTGTGAACGCTTCATTGCGCGGTCCGGGTGCAGCATCGCACCCTCACACGTGATGCTCCGAAGGTACCCAGCCGACGCGGGTATTCCAAACCTCCGAAGGTTGCGATCCGGTATCGGCTTGAGCCGGACCCCGTCGCAGCCTTCGCCCTCCCGGTCGCGACGACTATCCGCGGCGCTGCGCGACGCGGACGAACAGCACATCGACGAGTGCGAGCAACGCGATCCGACTCGACATCGCCGCGCCACGGAACGACGAGTCGCGTGCGTGCGTGATCAGCACGACGTCGGCGACCGTCGCGACCGGAGCACCGGCGGCGCTCGTGATCGCCACCGTCAGTGCGCCTGCCGCGCGCGCAGCCTCGAGCACGCGAATGGTCTCGATCGTCTCGCCCGTGTGCGAGACGCCGATCGCGACGTCTCGCGGGCCGCGCAGAGCCGCCATCGTCAGCGCCATGTGCGGATCTGCCGAGTGCGACGCCACGCACCCGATCCGCGCGAGCTTGAACTGCAGGTCCTGAGCCACCAGAGACGATCCACCCTGGCCGAAGACGTCGACGCACCTGGCATCCGCGACCGCCTCGGCGACCCGATCGAGCGCCGCGACGTCGAGCGTCCGCGCGGCCGTCTCGATCGCGTCGATCTCACGCGCAGCCAGCTTCGCGGCGACCTGTGCGGTGCTGTCATCGCACGAGATCGCGGTGGTCTCCAGACCGAATCGCACCTGCTGCGCCTGCTGCAGCGTGAGTGAGCGCGCCACCGCGACTCGCAGCTCGCGGTACCCGCTGAAGCCGAGTGACTGCGCGAAGCGTGCGACTGTCGAGATCGAGGTCGAGCACAGCTTCGCCAGGTCGTTGATCGCCAGGTCGATCACAACCGTCGGGTCGACGAGCAACCGCTCGGCAACCTTCCTCTCAGCTGCGCTCAGTCCGGGTATCGAGCGCCGAACCTGCTCAAGAACGTCATCGTCCACGGAGGTTCACGGCTTCAGCCCGTGCGCCCGAGCAGCATCTCCCGTGTGAGGCGCGCGCTGATCCGGCTGGCTGCTCCGACCTCGACCGTCGGCAACGGCAGCGGCTCCCGCGCTGCCAGGCCCACGTTGACGACGACGGCACCCGGCGCACGTACGGCGGCTCGCTCGACCAGCGCGCGCTGCGCAGCGCTGGTGTCGGGCGAGTCCACCAGGATGACCGGCAGGGCGGATGCCGCATGTGCAGCATCCACAGCGGCGTCCTGCTCGTCCGTCGACGCGGTCGTGACATCCAGGCGCACGCACGCGCCGTCGCCGGCCAACGTCTGCGAGACGTACGATGCGGCGCTGTCGACCGCGAGGGTCGAGCGTCGACGTGCGTCGAGCACGTGCAAGTCGGATGCTGCCGGCAGGGCGCCCGTGACCGAGATCGCACGACGCACGATCGGGTCGAGGTCGAGTGGCTCGGCGCCTTCGTTCGGGGACTCGCCACGGAGCTTGGTCGCCAGCGCAGCCACACGGGCTGCCGCCTGTTCGACCCGCTCCCGGGAGAGCGAACCGTCGCGCAGCGCGGCGATGATGCCGTTGCGGGCGGCGTGGAAGTCGCGCTCGTCCTGATCGGGGAACGCGGCGTCGCCGGGGTTGGTCGGGTTGCCGATGCACAGCAGGTCGGCACCGGCGGCGAGGGCGCGGGCTGCTCCCCCACCAAGGCCGACCGTCTCGCGAATGGCGGCCATGTCGAGGGCATCCGTGATGATGACGCCTTCGAAACCGGCCTCGCGCAGCATGCCCAGCACGTGCGCGTTCAGCGTCGCGGGCTGCTCGCCCCACGCCGGAACGACGATGTGAGCGGTCATGACGGCATCCACTCCGGCCGCGACGGCGGCGCGGAACGGCTCGACATGCACCCGGTCGAACTCGTCGACGTCCAGAGTGATCACCGGCAGGTCGTGGTGCGAGTCGAGGTGAGTGTCGCCGTGCCCAGGGAAGTGCTTGACGCACGCGGCGACGCCCGTGCCCTGGATGCCCTCCAGCGCGGCCACGGTGTGACGCGCGACGACGGCCTCATCCGGGCCGAAAGAGCGCGCCCCGATCACGGGGTTGCGGGGGTCGGTGTTGACATCGGCGACCGGTGCCAGCGCGACGTTGCCGCCCACGGCCTGCACGCGGCGCGCGATCTCAGCGCCGTTCGCCTTCGTGGCGGCGACGTCATCCAGACGGCCCAGCTGGTAGGCGCTGGGCAGGGTCGATCCGTCGACCGCTTCGAGGCGGGTGACGCTGCCGCCCTCCTCATCGATGCCGATCAGGGCGTCCGGGTTGGCGGTGAGGATCTCGGTGCTGAGGTCCGACAGGCCCGGGCCGAGGTTCTGACCGAAGTACACCGCACCGGCGAGGCCGCGGCCCAGCTCGTGCTGCAGCCACTCCGGCGCGGTCGTGCCGAGGAAGCCCGGCCACAGCACGCCGTTTGCGAGGCGCTCGAGTTCGTCGATGTTCATCCCTTGACCGCCCCTGCAACCATGCCGGCCGAGAGCCGGCGCTGAACGATGATGAAGAAGATCATGACCGGGATGGTGATGATCGTCGAGGCAGCCATGATGTAGCCCCACTCGTTGGCGTGCAGCCCGAAGAATGACTTCAGACCGATCGAGACGGTGTACTGGTCGCTCGCCCCGCCGAGGATCGTCATCGCGAAGATGAACTCGTTCCAGGCGGTGATGAAGCTGAAGATGCTCGTGGCGACCAGACCCGGCATGACGAGCGGCAGCAGCACCGAGCGGAACATGCGCCACCAGCTGGCGCCGTCGATGTAGGCGGCTTCTTCGAGCTCGACCGGAACGGCTGCGACGAAGCCGCGCAGCATCCAGATGCCGAACGCGAGCGAGAGTGCGACGTAGACGACCATCAGGCCGAGGATGCTGTTGAGCAGGCCCAGGCTCTTGACCTGCAGGAACAGCGGGATCACGAGCGCTTCGAGCGGCACCATCTGCACGATGAGGATCATCATCAGGATCATGGTGCGGAACTTGAATCGGAAGCGGGCGACCGCGACGGCCGCGAGCAGGCACACCAGCGCGCTGACCAGCACCGTGACCAGCGCCACGATCGCCGAGTTGCGCAGGTAGGTGCCGAAACCGCCGTCGGTGAGCACGTAGGCGAAGTTGTCGAACGTGAACTCCTGCGGCACGAGCGACTGGCCACCGCTGGAGGCCTTGGCGTCGAGCGCACTGGAGACCATCCAGTACACCGGGAAGAGCGTGAAGACGAGGACGGCGACGACCGCGACTCCGACGCCGATGCGCGAGCTGAGACGAGGGCGGGGGTTCACAGCTCGTCCTCCTTCATGAGGAAGCGGATGTAGACGATCGTGATGCCGATCAGCACCAGGGTGAGCAGCACGGCCAGTGCGGCTCCGAAGCCGTACCGGTTCTGCCCGAACGACTCGACGTACGACCAGACACCGAGGTTGAGCACGGCGCGGTTGCCGCCGCTACCACCCGGCATCAGGTACACCTGCGCGAAGACCTTGAAGTCCCAGATCGTCGACAGGATGATGACCACGGCGAACACGGGGCGCAGGGTCGGGAAGGTGATGCGCCAGAAGCGCGTCCAGGCGTTGGCACCATCGATCGCGGCTGCCTCGAGCATCTCTTTCGAGACGCCCAGCAGACCGGCGAGCACCGTGATGGCCACGAACGGGAAGCCGTGGTGCACGACGTTGAGCAGGACGATCGCGTAGAACGACCACTGGTTGGTGAACCAGTTCACCGACTGGTCGATCAGGCCGAGGTCCTTGAGGACCGCGTTGAAGATGCCGCGGTCGGCATCGAAGATGAACGTCCAGACGTACGTGCCGGTGACGGCCGGCATCGCCCAGGCGATCATGATGCAGCTGGACACGATGGTCCGCCACAGCGTGCTCAGGCGCGCAAGAAGCAGCGCGACGAGCGTGCCGACCGCGACCGTGACGAACACCGCCACGGCCGCGAAGCCGACCGTGTTGGGCAGCACCACAGTCCACAGCGTCGGATCGCTGAGTGCCTCGACGTAGTTGCCGAGTCCGATCCAGTTGTTCTCGCCGGTGTTGATCTGGCGCAGGCCGTAGTCCTGCAGCGAGTAGATGAACACCTGGACGAGCGGCCAGAGCATGAGCACCGCGAGGATGATCAGCCCGGGGGCCAGCAGAAGCCAGGGACGTGCCGCGACCAGGGACAGGCCCCTGCGGTTGCGGCCGCCGGCCACGGGAGCGGGAGAGTTCTCCGCTTCCGTGGCCAGCGGTGGTGCTTGCACCATTGACATGGAGGTGTCGTGCCTTACTTGTTGAGCAGGTCGGTCATCTCAACGGCGGCTTCCTTGGTCGCCGTCTCGACGTCCTTCTGGCCGCTGAGGATGGACTGCAGCATTGCGTTGGTGGTCTTCTTGGCCTGGACGGCACCGAAGTTCGGGGTCACCGGCACGGATGCGCCACCCTCGACCATCTGCTGTGCGAACGGGGCGATCAGCGGGTCGGTCGAGGCGAGTGCCTCTTCCATCGCCGAGGCGACGCCGGGGAAGTAGCCGGTCTCGGCAGCCCACTGCTCGGCGAACTCGCCCGTGGTCATCAGCTTGACGAACTCCCAAGCCAGGTCGGCGTTCTTGGTGGTGTTGAACACCGAGAGGTGCGAGCCACCCAGAACCGACGGGGCGACGCCGCCGTCCTGCGCGGGGATGGTCGCCGCGCCGATCTTGCCCTCGAGCTCGGGGTTGGCCTCGACGAGTGCGTTCGGGGTCCACGAGCCGTTCAGCATCATCGCGACGTTGCCCTGCGAGAAGGCGTCGCTGAGGTCGGTCTCGCGCCACGTGGTGGCACCGGCCGACGAGAAGCCGTGCTTGGTGGCCAGGTCGGTGTAGAACTGCAGGCCGGCACGCGACTCGGCGCTGTCGAGCTCGCTGGTCCAGGTGTCGCCCTCGAGCGTGGCGATCTCGCCGCCCGCGCCCCAGACCCAGGGGTAGACCTGGAACTCGGCGTCACCGGGAACCGGGAAGGCCATCATCTCGGGCTTGGCGGCCTTGATGGCCTCACCCGCGGTGACGATCTCGTCCCACGTGGTGGGGACCTCGAGGCCCAGCTCTTCGAACACGTCGGTGCGGTACATGAGTGCGCGCACACCGGCGTACCAGGGCATGCCATAGAGCTCTTCGCCGTAGGTGCCGGCCACGGCCAGGCCCTCGACCAGGTCGTCACGCAGACCCGACTCGGCGTCGACGTACTCGTCGATCGGCAGCAGCGCGCCGGCGTCGGCGAACTCGGCGGTCCAGGTGGTGCCGGTCTCGGCGATGTCGGGGGTGGTGCCACCGGCGATCGAGGTCACGAAGCGGTCGTGAGCGTCTGCCCACTGCACCTCTTCGATGGTGACCGTGGCGCCGGTCTTCTCTTCGAAGGCGTCCGAGACGGCGTCGTAGAATGCGGATGCGTCGGGGTTGGTGCCCTTCATGATCCAGACGGTGAGCTCCTGGCCCTCGCCGTCGGTGGCGCCGTCGGCGGAACCGCTGCCGCCGGTGCATGCCGCGAGGCCGAGGGTGGCCACTGCTCCGAGAGCAATGACCGGAAGAATGCGCTTGTGCATCGGGTGATCTCCTCTTTGAAACGTCCTATGGCGCCCAGCGCCTCCGTATTAGAAAGTATCCATTACTAATTAATTCACTGCAAGTTGTTCCCAGCGGCGTGGCCGAGTCGTGATAATTCCTTCCGAACACGTTGGGCAGCACCCCACCCGCGCAGGGAAACGAGCGCAGCGGGCTGGCTAGGCTTCTGGCATGGGCAGATCACGCGGGAGCGAGCACGAGAACCCGCGGGCGCGGCTGGACCACGGCGGATCGGCCGAGATCGCAGCATCCGAGTTCACGAGCGGGTTCGAGCTGATCGTCGACGGCACACCGCAGTCGCACGTCGACCTCGACGATCCCACGCACCTGCACTTCGAGTACATCGTGCGGATGGGCGCCGTCATCGACCAGCTCGGCGCGACAGCATCCGCCCCACTCAGCGCGGTGCACCTCGGCGCCGGCGCAATGACCCTCCCCCGGTACATCGCCACCACCCGCCCGGGCTCGCGCCAGCAGGTCATCGAGTGGGAGGCCCCGCTCGTCGCGCTCGTACGCGAGCACCTGCCGCTACCGCGAGGTGCGGCGATCCGCGTGCGCATCGGCGACGCCCGGGAGGGGCTGAACCGGATGCCACCCGCGCTGACCGGCCACTGCGACCTCGTCGTCTCGGACGTCTTCTCGGGGGCGCAGACCCCGGCACACCTGACGAGCATCGAGTTCTACCGCGAGATCGCCGGCCTGCTCTCGCCCACCGGCGTGCTGCTGGTCAACGTCGCCGACGGCCCCGGGCTCGCGTTCGCCCGGCGCCAGGTCGCGACCGTCTCGAACGTGTTCCGCGAGGTCGCCCTGCTCGCCGACGCCCAGGTGCTGAAGGGACGCCGCTTCGGCAATCTCGTCCTGGTCGCTTCGACGAGCGAGCTGCCCACCGAGTGGTTGCCGCGGCTGCTTGCGGCCGGCCCTCACCCCGCGAAGATCGCCCAGGGCGACGAGGTCGCGGCCTTCGCCCGCGGAGCCGCGATCGTGACGGATGCCGATGCTGTGGCATCCCCCCGACCCGATTCCGGACTGTTCCTGAAGTGAGGCGCCTCACACGCGCCGGATGGTTGGCGCGCGTCGGGCGTGGCTCCCCCGGTTCCGTGTCCGGCGGGGCAGACTGGACAGCGGTCACGGAGAGGAGCCGACGTCGTGAATTTGATCCAGGGATACGACCCCGACACGCTTCGTGAACTGGTGGATGCGCGCGAGTGCATGGCGCGCCTGGCCGAGATCGAGAACCAGCGCAGCCTGCCGGTACTGCTGGAACGCGTGTGGTTGCTGAAGGTGCTCGACCGCCTTGATGAGGCGCTCGCGCTGGCCGAAGAGACCGTGCGTCAGGCTCGGATGGCCGGCACCCGCAAGGACCTGCTGCGGGCGCGCGTGTTGCATGCCACCGTGCTGCAGAACCGCGGATCCCACGCCGCAGCCGCGCAGGAGCTCGCGACTTGCGCGCATGAGGCCGAGGGGCAGGGCTGGGCCGGAATCGCCGCCTTCGCCTACCAGCACCACGGCAAGAACGCCTACGAGGCCGGCGACTTCGACGAGGCGCGCGACAGCTTCAAGCAGTCGCTGTTTCTGCGTCGCTCGGCCGGTGCTGACGACAGCGAACTCGAGAAGGCCCTGCGCGCGATCGAGGCAGCCGAGCGCCGCAGCGCGGTCGAGCCCAGCGTCTTCGCCTGAGTCGACGCCGCCGACCTGGTCGGCAGCCCGCCGAGGATTGGGGCTGCCCGATGTCGGTCGCCCGCCCTACTCTGATCACATGGCCGATCTGAATCGCGTGCGTGTGTGGGGTGAAGCGCTGATCCGCATGCATCTCGACGATTCGTGGACCTTCGACTTCGACCATGCCAAGCGCCGCGCAGGCCTCTGCGACTACCAGCGCAAGCGCATCACCGTGTCGCGCTATCTGGCCGCCCGCTTCGATGACGACGAGATCCATCAGACCCTGCTGCACGAGGTGGCCCACGCGCTGGCCGGGCACGGCGCAGGGCACGGCGCGGAGTGGAAGCGCGTAGCGCGCCGCCTGGGCTACGTCGGCGGCACGACGCATCACGGCGAGACGGCCACCGAACTGGCGCCCTGGGTCGGCCAGTGTCCCTCGGGCCATGTCGCCTACCGCCATCGGCGGCCGGCGCGCGAGACATCGTGCGCCAAGTGCTCGCGGCGATTCGACCGCCGATACCTGTTCGAATGGCGTCGGCGCGAGATCACCGCTGCCGATCGCCTCGCGGCACAGATGCCGCGCTGACGCCGACCTACGACTCGGTCGTCGGTGCCTCGGCGGGTGCCCGGAACCTGCGCACCAGCATCGTGATCAGCCGCCAGCCCAGCAAGAACGCACCCAGCACCAGCGTCGCGACGATGATGAACGGCGTCTCGGCGGTGTCACCCGTGGCGATGCGCAGCAGCATCCCTCCGGCGACAGTGACCACCCACACGATCACTCCCCAGCCCAGTGACCACGGACGCCGCGGACGCGCCGGAACCAGTGCGGCAATCGCATGACCCAGCACGAGTGCGATCAGGAATGGCCAGGCGGTGAGCACGAATCCCAGGGGGTCCTCATTGTGCGAGGCCCGTCCGATAGCGGCGAAAACGAGCACCAGAACGGCGTCGACGATGAGCGCGGGCAGGTACCTCATGTCATCAGACCCTACGCGCCTGCGGCGCCCCGGCGCGGCGGCGCGCGGGCGCTGGCCTGTCGGGCTCAAGCGAACGGGACGAAGACACCGCCCTGCAGAGCGGGCACCGTTTCGGTGGTATCCGCAGCGGCGCATTCCTCGATGGTCGCGGGGCGGATGCCATCGGCCAGCATTCGCTCGGTCGACGCAACACCGTCGGCCAGTTCCCGCCCGGAGGCGCTTCCGATCAGCAGATGACGCACCCCGCGCCGAAGCGCACGGAACGATTCCGCCGACACAGCGGCCTCGGGAGCGGAATGATCGATGCCCAGATCAGACAGCGCGGCGATCACCGCTCCGGCCCCGAGCTGATCCTCGACGGCGAAGCGCAGCCGCCCGTCCGCATCGCGCTCCCCCGCCGCGACGACGCTGACCGAGGTACGGTCACCGCGCCGCTCCTGCAGGGTCATCACCGCGCGTGCGGTCGCCGAGGCGTTGCGGATGCCACCGAGCAGCACCACGGGGGCCACCCGCGCCGCGGCGCCCGCGACCTGGGCGCCGTTGGCCGACCAGGCCAGTGCACGCTCCAATGCGATGGGAGCCTGCGCGACAGCATCCGCCATCGTCGATGAGAACCGCAGCACATCGACGACGATGACCACGTCGGCGGGCGCGAGCCGCGCGAGCCCGTCCGCACCCCACTCGAAACGCACCTGGTACGACGACTGGGTCAACGGTGTCTGCGACGTCGGCTGTGGCATCCGATCAGCCTAATCGGGGCGCTCGGGGCGCCGTGGCCTACTCGGCGGCGAGCGCCTCGACCGGTGCGACGCGCGTCGCCAAGCGCGTCGGGGCGACAGCGGCGACGAGGGCGAGCACGGCTGTGGCGGCCACGATGATCGCCACGGGCATCCACGGCACGGCCGGCGACACGAGCCCTGCGGGCTCGAAGTCGGGCAGTACCGGAACGGAGCCCAGCAGCGACTGCGCCGCCACCCAACCGTAGACAATGCCGAGCACGAGGCCGCTGATCGTCGCAGCGACGGTGACGTGCACGGCTTCCAGCAGCACCATGCGCCGCACCTGGCCGCCGGTCAGACCGATCGCCCGCAGCAGCCCCAGCTCGCGGGTGCGCTGCACCACACCGATCGTCAGCAGGTTCACCAACCCGACCGCGGCGATCACCCCCGACACCGCGACGAGCACCATCATCACCGCGGCGAACCCGTCGAGCACCGCGAAGGTCGTCTGCAGCGTCTGCTCATCGGCCTGGCGTCCCAGCAGCATCTTCGTCGATTCCAGCGCGACGGCGAACATCGTCACCAGCGTCACCCCCATCACCACGCCGATCGCCATCCGGCTCGAGCGCTCGGGGTAGCGCAGGGCGTTCTCTGCCGCGAGACGAGCCGTGGCCGAACGGCCGAACGCGCGCCCCACCAGTCGCAGGATCGGCGGCATCACCATCACCGATCCGAGCGCGAGCCCGGTGAACGACAGCAGTCCGCCGAAGAACGCCACCACCACACCCAGCGGTGTGACGAGGCCGAGCATCACACCGAATGCGAGCAGCGCCGCACCCAGGATCAGCAGGATCAGCGCCCCGACATGACGCCCGGTGCGCGATGAGACCTCAGCGTGAGCGCGCTCGACCGATCCACCCAATGCCTGCAACGGTGTCACCGTCAGCACCCGCCGCGAGCCGACCCAGGCCGCCAACCAGGTCGTGAGGGCCACACCGATGAACGGCAGCAGCACCGCGGGCTGCATCGGGCTGACACCTTCGGGCGCCCCGGCGAGCAGCTGATCGGCAAGCAGCATCCCGGTGGCCGACGCGCCAACCCCGATCACGAGGCCGATGGTCGCCCCCAGCAGGCCGACCACGAATCCCTGCGACGACACCTCGGAGCGTTGCGACCGCGCCGAGGCACCGATCAGCCTCACCAGCGCGATGCGTCGGGTGCGCCCGGCGATGATCGTCGAGAAGGTGTTGGCGGTGACGATCGCGGCGACGTACATCGCCACTCCGGTCAGCAGCACCGACAGGATCGCAACCACGATGGCCAGAGTCTCGCTGTCGCCGATGTACGGGTCGGCCTGCAGGAAGGCCCCGATGTAGACGGTCGTCTCGACGAGGATCACCCCGAACGAAGCCGAGAGCGCGGCAACGAGGATGCTGGCACCCATGCCGCGTTCACGGAGCCAGGCCAGACGCGACGCACGTGGCCTCGACAGGTCGGCCCCCGCCGTGACGCTGGCGCCGGCAGCCCCCGCAGCGACGGCGGTCATGCCGCCACCTCTGCGGCGAGCATGTACGACGAGATCTGTTCGGCGCTCTGCCGCGGGTGGTCGGCGACGATGCGCCCATCGCCCAGGAACAGCACCCGGTCGGCGTGGCTGGCCGCCACCGCGTCGTGTGTCACCATGGCGATCGACTGCCCGTGCTCGCGGCTGGCCATCGCGAGCAGCTGCAGCACCTCGCGTCCCGTCGCCGAGTCGAGGTTTCCGGTGGGCTCATCGGCGAAGACGAGGTCGGGCGCGGTGGCGAGCGCACGGACGATGGCGACGCGCTGCTGCTGCCCGCCCGAGAGCTCGTGCGGACGGTGCGTCAGACGAGCACCAAGCCCCAGCGTCTCGATCAGTCCGTCGATGCGGGCGCGCTCGATCGCAGACGGCCTACGGCCGTCGAGTTCGAACGGCAGCAGGATGTTGCCGAGGGCGTCGAGGGTCGGCACCAGGTTGAACGACTGGAAGATGAACCCCACACGACGGCGCCGCAGAATGGTCATCTCCAGGTCTCCGAGGCCGGTGATCTCGGTGTCACCGATCCACGCCCGCCCCTCGGTGGGCGAATCGAGCCCCGCCATGATGTGCATCAGGGTCGACTTGCCCGAACCGGACGGTCCCATGATCGCGGTGAACTGGCCGCGGCGGATGCCGACGCTGACGCCGTCGAGGGCGCGCACGGCGGCATCCCCGGTTCCGTAGGACTTGGTGAGGTGCTGAACGCGCGCGGCGAGGCCGAGTTCGGAAGTCGTGATCTGCATGTCTTCGACGCTATGAGCGCCGGTACCGGGGCCGCATCGCCCCGGCGGATCATCCGGCATACATCGGCAGAATGATCTCGGATGCCCGTCGTCGGCCGTGCGGATGCCCGCCGCGGGCGAATCAGACCAGACCGTGCTCGAATGCGAAGACGACCAGCTGCACCCGATCGCGCAGCAGGAGCTTGCCGAGGATGCGACTGACGTGCGTCTTCACCGTCGCCTCGCTGAGAAACTCGCGCGCCGCGATCTCGGCGTTCGACAGGCCGCGCGCGGCGAGCGCGAAGATCTCACGCTCGCGCTCGGTGAGCTCGGCGTACTGCGCAGGCACGGGTTTGGTCTCGCTGGTGAAGTGGGCGAACAGGTCGCGAGTGGCCGCGGCGGCGATCACGCTCGACCCGGCGTCGACCGTGCGGATCGCCGCCAGCAGGAACTCCGGGTCGGCGTCCTTGAGCAGGAAACCACTGGCCCCCTGCTGGATCGCCCTGGCTGCGGCCTCGTCGAGGTCGAAGGTCGTGAGCATCACCACGCGGGGCGGGTTCGGCTGCGTCAGCAGTTCGGCCGTGGCCGTCAGGCCGTCCATCACCGGCATCCGAATGTCCATCAGCACCACGTCGGGTCGGGTGCGTGCGATGACGTCGAGTGCCTCGCGTCCGTCGCCGGCTTCGCCGACGACGTCCATATCGGGCTGCGATGCGACGAGCATGCGGATGCCCGCGCGGAACAGCGCCTGGTCATCGACGAGCACGACCGAGATCATGGAACCTCCAGCAGATCAGCGGGCGCTGTCGGCAGCGGAGCGCTGCGGCCCGATCGGAAGCGTGGCGCTGACGGTGAAAACACCGGCATCCGCCCCGGCCACGAGCGTACCGCCCACCAACTGCGCGCGTTCGCGCATGCCGACCAGGCCATGCCCGGCGTGACCCGCCCCGACCGCCTGCGGGATCGCTCCGGTGCGGGCCACCGCCACCGCGCGTGGCGGCAGTGGCGTGCGGATGCTGTTGCGCACCCTGATCTCGACCCGCTCGGCCAGCCACGCCAGATGCACATCGACATCACCTGTGCCATGTCGCAGCGCGTTGGTGAGTGCCTCCTGCAAGATGCGGTACACGGCAAGCTGGATCGCTCCGGGCGGCTCCCCCGGCGGCATCGGATCGACGGTCACACGGGGCTCGACGCCCGCGTGACGTACCTGTGCGAACAGGGTCTCCAAGTCGGCGAGGGTCGGTTGCGGACCGTCGCCCTGGCGGTGCCGGAGCTGTGTGAGCAGCATCCGCACATCCGACAGCGCAGACCGCGCCGTCGTCGCGATCGTGCCCAACGCCTCCTGCGCGAGTTCGGGCGCCGCCGCGGCGGCATAGCGCGCCCCGTCCGCCTGGGCGATGACCACCGCCAGCGAATGCGCGACGACGTCGTGCATGTCACGCGCGATGCTGACGCGCTCCTGCTCTTCGGCCGCGAGCGTCTCGGCACGCAGCTGCGCCTCACGCGTCTGCTGCCCGTGCCGCACCAGCCGCCACAGCAGCCCCGCTCCCCACGAGATCACCAGCGCGAACCCGATCGTGATCCCCAAGAGCAGCGCCAGCAGCACGACGCGCAGCTCAGGTGGCGCCGGGGCGACCACCGACGATGCATCGAACTGGACGACCGCGATGTAGAAGCCGGCGAGGATGCCCCCCAGCAGCGTCGAGGCGCCGCCCATCCACAGCAGCCGTCGGGACCCCCACGCGGCAGTGCCGAACAGCACGCCGAAGATGGCGATGTTGTACGCCGCCGGCGGCAGCCCCGCCGCCATCTGCACGATCGCCGCACCCCA